>JBBREM010000120.1:0-7857 GCA_038202925.1 Fimbriimonadales bacterium
GCCTTGGGCCGAGGCAGGTCACACGAGATGCACTTGCGGGGCGGAGGGATAAGAACCTGTTAAGAATACTGTCCCCGTGTATTTGCGGCTGCTCTATAATTGAAACCTGGGGAGATTTCTTCCTGGAAGAGGGTATTTCTATGTTTCTGCTCGACGCATCGTCGCCTCAGCCGGAGTTTTCATCCTTGTTGTCGCTGCGCCAGCTCAGCTGTCTCTGACGAGCAGGCTTTCAACCCTGCGCTACGCCTGGCTTATGGGCCACGCGGCCGACGCGATCTCGGATGATGTCACGGCCACATCCAATCTGCTGTTGGCGAACGGCGCAGCCAGCGCGACCTTCCATGACACCTCGATTGCTCACGGTTTCTCGTGGGCTGCAGCGGTGGACGCCGATATTGCGCACAACTATGCGGTGACGGGTGGTTTATCGAATTTTCAGTCGATAAGCGCCGCCGGATCGACCGATTTGCACACTTCAGCAGGAACAGATGTCCTGTCCCAGATGGCTTCACAGAACCCGGGTAACGAGCTGTACCTTTACTTCACTGCAGCTGCCAACACGGCTTATACATTCAGCGGCAATCTAGGCTGGAACGGGTACGCGATCGACCCAGGCAACCAAACCCAACTATCGCTACAGCACTTCGACGGCATCGTCTGGGGCAACGTGTATTCCACCACTGCTCAGCCAAACGGAACGGGAGCATTTAACACCGGCGGGACCCTGGCCGCAGGTGACTATCGTCTCTACAGCACCCTGCAAGATCGTGCGTTCGGAACCGAAACCAAGAATCTATCGTTCAACTACACCTTCAGCACAGTTCCGGAGCCGGCGAGTCTCGTTGCTCTGGCCGCTGGTGCGATGACGCTCATCCGTCGCCGCCGCCGACTGGCTTAGGAGAGTCTCTGGCATGTTCACATGCCTCCTCCCCGGTCGAGGCAGGACAAATGTGCCGAGGCGTGGGAAAAGGATTTACGGCATCGACTGAGGCGCGATCCACGGGGAGCTCTGCGGGCTCGTAGTTTAGCGGCGACCTCAGTATCCCAACCCCTCCACCCCTTGGGCCGAGGCAGGACAAAGCCGTTTATGCGGCGAGTGGGGGCTCAATCCACTCAACTTCCGTAAATATCAGACGCCCGCGCTTTAGCAGTTTCTTATCATTCGTGTAGACGCGATCGACGGCCAGGCAAGGCAGGATAAGCCTGAGGTCGTCTTGACATGCCATCGCCTTATGTCGAGCTACGTGCCAGTTTGTAAAGAGGTTGATGCGCACGGTGCCTGACATTGATGGCACGGCCGTGGGCTGAAGCGCCACTGGCTCCGAGGCGGCCGCGATTCGTTTCTTGCGCAGAAACCATCGAGAAGACTGGCTCAACCCTTTCGTCGCGTGCCCATTCGTTAAAGGCTGCTCCAGTTGGATCGATCTTGGCGAACCGGCGAATCGTGCTCGTGTCGAATAAAGCGCGGTTAGCCATAATTGCGAAGGAGCCCGGCGATTGCTCGCCGGGCGTTTCATACGGAGCCACGCTTAGTGGCTGTGGCCTTCGTCTTCTTCCTTCGGGATCTCGGCGATGATCGCCTCGGTCGTGAGGAGGAGGCCGCTGATGCTGGCTGCGTTTTGGAGGCATTGGCGGACGACCTTGGTGGGGTCGACTACTCCTGCCTTCATGAGGTCCTCGAACTTGAGGGTTTGGGCGTTGAAGCCCTTGCCTTCTCGCTTGACCTGCTCGACGACGACCGAACCCTCGGCGCCCGCGTTCTCGGCGATGGTGCGCAGGGGCGATTCGATGGCCTTTTGGATGATGCGGATGCCGATGGCTTCATCGCCGTGAAGAGACGAAAGAGGGAGAGACGAGAGACTGTCTTTTGTCTTTCCTTCTTTTGTCTTTCCATCACCCGTTCCTTCCAGCACCTTGCCCGCCATCAGCAGCGCCATGCCGCCTCCGGGGACGATGCCTTCTTCTAGGGCCGCTCTGGTGGATGCGAGTGCGTCTTCGATTCGGGCCTTCTTTTCCTTCAGCGCCGTCTCGGTGGCGGCTCCTACTTTGACTACGGCGACTCCGCCGCTGAGCTTGGCCTGTCGCTCCTGCAGCTTCTCCTTGTCGTAGGTGCTGTCGGTGTTCTCGACCTGGGTCTTGATCTGCTTGAGGCGGCCCTCGATCTTGCCCTTATCGCCCTTGCCGCCGACGATGGTGGTCGTGTCCTTGGTGATCACGATGCGATCGCAGGAGCCGAGCATGTCGGGGGTGACGTTCTCGAGCTTGAGGCCGAGATCCTCGGAGATGAACTGGCCTCCGGTGAGGATGGCCATATCTTCGAGCATCGCCTTGCGTCGATCTCCGAATCCCGGGGCCTTGACGGCGGCGAGGGGAAGGTTGGCTCTCAGGCGGTTAAGCACCAGCGTGGCGAGGCACTCATTCTCGATATCCTCGGCGATGATGATGAAGGGGCGGCCCATCTTGAGCACCTTCTCCAGCATCGGGATGAGGTCTTGCACCTGGCTGATCTTCTTCTCATAGAATAGGATCAGCGGCTCTTCGTAGATGGCCTCCATGCGGGTGGGATCGGTGATGAAGTAGGGGCTGAGGAAGCCCTTGTCGAACTGCAGGCCTTCGACCTGCTCGACAACGGTCTCGGTGGACTTGGACTCCTCGACGGTGACGACGCCCTCTTTGCCGACCTTGTAGATGAGCTTGCCGACGAGTTCGCCGAGCTCGGGATCGTTGGCGGAGATGGATGCGACCTCGATCGCGCCCTTCTCGCCTTTGACGGGGACGCTGATCTTCTTCAGCTCCTCGACGACGGCGTCGACGGCCTTCTCGATGCCGGTCTTGATCTGGGTGGCGTTCGATCCGGCGGCGACGTTGCGGATGCCTTCCTTGAAGATGGCCTGGGCGAGGACGACGCTGGAGGTCGTGCCGTCTCCGGCGGTGTCGTTGGTCTTGCTCGAGACTTCGCGAATGAGCTGGGCGCCCATATTCTCGAATCGGTTCTCGACCTCGATCTCCTTGGCGATGGTGACGCCATCGTTGATGACGGTCGGCGAGCCGAATTTCTTCTCGAGGACGACGTTGCGTCCGCGCGGGCCAAGGGTGACCTTGACGGCGTTGGCGAGCTTATCGACTCCTACTTCGAGGAGTTTTCTGGCTTCATCGGTGTATTTGATTTCTTTGGCGCTCATGTTGTTGTTTGATTCTCCGGGAGTTTTTTGAGAGACTAAAGAGGGAAAGACGAAAGACTTTGTGAAGAGACAAGAGAGGTAAAGACGAGAGACTTTGCCAGAGACAAAAGGGGAAAAGACGAGAGACTCTGCGAGAGACAAAAGGGGAAAAGGCGAGAGACTCTTATCTTGGGTGGAGCTTTGCTCTTAGGGTTTTCACTCCTGCTGTTGCTATGTTTCTCAATTCGTATGCTTCCTTTGTGAGTGCGGCTGTCGAGCCTTGATCGCAGTATTCAAGCTCAACAAGCAGCTCTATCCAGAATCCGCTCTCATCAGCCTCTTCTTCAACGATCTTCAGCTTGTTTAGTAAGTCGGCGTCTGATTTTGCGAGTGTTGCGCTTCGCTGATTTGCTCCGACGCCGGTTCCGCTTCGGATCAGTTGTCTGGTCAGCACTCGCGATACGTCGTCCTGCGGCACTTTCTTCGCGAATCGGCAGACCTCGATTGCGAACAGCTTCGCTCGTTCGCGCAGGGCTTCTCGCTGCTCAGATTGCGCCACGTCTCTCGTCTTTCCTCTTTCGTCTCTCCTTGCTAGGCTCTGGCTCCTACTGCGACTTTCGCGTCTACGAGAATGGCGAGCACTTCCTCGGCTCGGATGATGACGTAGTCGGTTCCATCGACGGTCACTTCGGTGCCGGTGTACTTGCCGTAGAGGACGGTGTCTCCGACTTTGACATCGACGGGGGCGAGCTTGCCTGAGTCGAGGCGCTTGCCGGGGCCGACGGCGAGGACGGTGCCGCGCATGGGCTTTTCTTGGGCGGTGTCGGGAAGGATGATGCCGCCGGCAGTGGTCTGCTCTTTGGCGTCGGCTTCGACGATGATGCGATCGTGCAGGGGTTGAAGTGCCATAGTTCTTTTCTCGTTACTGGGAAGGGTGTTGGGTATTGGGTGTTGGGAATCCCGACGCCGCTTCTATTAGCACTATACCTCCGAGAGTGCCAAATACGCGCTTATCGAGGGGGCTCTTAGGGCGAATCTTGGACGACCCAGGCGGTGAGGGGACGGGTGTTAGAGCCCGGCGCGCCGATCAGATAGATCGTGTTCGCCGAGCGGGCGGTGAAGGTGGCCGAGCTGAGATTGCCCCCGCTGATTAGGAGGTTGTGGTTGAGATCGGATTGGGCTCGGATGCTGAGTGTGCCGACATCGGAAAGGCTGACCACGGCGTAGGCATTCTCCGGCGCGGAAAAGCCGTACGGCACGTCGTTGGTCTCCGAGGCGAACGCGTTTGCTCCCGATCCCGCGTTATGGAAAAGCGAGACGCTCGCCAGTCCTGGGGACAAATGAATAAGGCGGATCGCGACTTGGCCACTGGCGAGGAGCCGCTCGCGGGCATCGAAGATCGGAATGAGAAAGAGCCGCGGAGCGGTCACTCCGACATCGCCCGCCTTCCCGCCGCCTATCAAATCGTAGTGGCTTCCGTCTTGCAGGTCCCCGGGCGCGGGAAGCGTCAGACTGCCGACAATGGCGGGCGCAGTGGCGGACGGGTTGAAGGTTCCGGTCGGGATGAGGGTGAGGGTGAGCGTCGTGAATTCGGCGTATGGCCGCGTGGCCCCGATTTGCAATCCGGCCGCGGTGAACGTCATCGGAGTCCCGTCGGTTGAATTCGTCGCGACGTAGGCGTTAAATGTCCGAATTTGCGCGTCGTTGTGCGAGCCAATCACATTGCCCAGGCATCCCGAGATGACGGTGCATGCGGCAGCGGCAATGACGAGCTGAGCTAAGAATCTGATCATTTGGCCTTCACGAATAGGGTTCGCTACCTTATTTAGCATGAATGGCTGGGTGGTTGCCTGAGAAAACGATGAGTTGGGCTAGTCTGGGGCATGGACGAGCTAGTTTCCAAGTCTCTGGATGAGCTGTGGGAGACGGTTCGCGCAGTGCCGGCCGGCTACGTGACGAGCTACGGGGCGGTGGGCCGGTCGTTGTCGCGTCCGGTGAGCGGGTATTTAGTTGGACGATGGATGGCGGCAGCCCCGGAGGGCGTTCCTTGGTGGCGAGTCGTGACGAAATCGGGCGGGCTGGCGATCAACAAGCGGGACCCGCATATGGCGTTGGACCAGCGGCGTCGGCTGGAGGGCGAGGGCGTTGGATTTGTGGGGGAGCTTGTGGATATGAGCGCGCATCGGTTTGATGGGATTTTGGGGTGATAGGTGATCGGTGATCGGAGATCGGTAATCGGTAATCGGTGATTGCTGAGTGCCTTAATGGGTATTGCGTATTGGGTTGATCCCCGATCCCTGATCACCGATCACTGGTGTAGGCTGATGCGCGATGGTCTTGCCGCTGCGCCCGGTTTTATATGCGGCGATCTTCTTGGATCTCTTTGGGTTCGGGATGATCATTCCGGACATCCAGTTGCGGGCGGAGGCTTTGGGCGCGCCGGGGTGGCTCATCGGGGCGATGCTGGCTTCGACTTTCGTCGTGCAGCTCTTCGTTTCGCCCGCTTGGGGCAAGGCGAGCGATTCGGTTGGGCGCAAGCCGATACTCTTGATCTGCACGCTGCTCTCGGCGGGCGGGATGTTCGTGTATGGCGTGGCGGGGACGGTTTGGCTCTTGCTTGCCAGCCGGGTGATCTCGGGACTGGGCGGGGCGAATGTGGCGATCGCCCAGGCGCTGCTGGCCGATGCTACAACCGGGCATGAACGCACCAAGGCGATGGGGCAGATTGGTGCCGCCGTCACGGTCGGGCTGATCGGTGGGCCGGTGCTGGGCGGGGTGCTGGCGCAGCATATCGGCTCGGGGGTTGGGCTGGTCGCGGGCGGGCTCTCCGCTTTTGGGGCGGTGATTGTTCTCCTCGGAGTGCCGTCGGTGCCGCCAAAGGAGAAAACGCAGGAGAAGCGCAGGTTCTTGCCCGATCTGTCGCTGCTCCGCGATCTACCTCGGGTCCGTCAGTTGGCGGTGGTGGCGGCGATCGCGTGGTTTTCGCTCGCCACCCTCGAAGGCACGTTTGGGCGGATGATCAAGCACACGCTGGGCTTCGGGCAGGAGGAGTTCGGGATCGTCTTCGGGTACGAGTCGCTGCTTGGATTTCTGGTGCAGGCGTTCGTGTTGGGATGGATCGCGAAGCGGACGAAGGAACAGGCTTTACTGCGCGTCGCCTACGTGATGCAGGGACTGGGTCTGGCGCTGATGCCCTTCACCTATCTGTTCCCGGCGGCGATCGGGTGGCTGGGGGTGCTGCTGTTCTTCAGCACGCTTTATGCGATCGGGACGGGGCTCTCGAATCCGACGGTTAACAGCCTTTGCAGCAAGCTGACGCCGCCGGAGCGGCAAGGCGAGCTGTTTGGCATGCTCCAGGGAACTCGGTCCGTCGGGTTTGTGGTTGGGCCGATTTTGGGCGGCTACTTGTTCGATCTCTGGAGTCCGTCACCCTATCTGGTCGCGGGGTTTGCCAGCGTGGTGGCGGCGGCACTTGTGCCGGGCGACGCTACTTAATCTCAAAGCTCACGCTGCGCATCATCCGTCCATCCGCTTTGACGTCGATTCGGTATTTGCCAACCGGCCAGGGGCGGGGAAGGCTGAATTTGAAGTCGACGAGGTCCATGTTGGCGCTTGCGTTGAGGCTGACGGATGCGACGCGGTAATCCTTGTGGCCGCCAGCATCGAGCGCGACGAGGGTGCCCGAGAAGCCGGTCTCGACCTTCAGCGGCTTGCAGTTGACGACGCAGTGGAAGAGTTGGTCGCTGGGGCTGATCGAGCTCACGACCTGTCCTGGTTTGCCGCGGCCGTTATCCTTGGCGAGTTGCACCTTCGTCACCACGACCTGCGCGCTCGCGAGGGCGGCGGCGATCAGGATTGCGACGGTGGCGAGCTGTTTCATCGGGACAGTCTTAGGACGCGTGTGGGGGGTTGATGTTACCGCTGCTGGGTGGCGGGTGTTGAGTGGCAGGTGATGGGGTGATGGGCTGAATGGGGGAAGCGAAGGGGAGTTGAACCACGGAGGGCACAGAGGGCACAGAGGGCACGGAGGGCACGGGGAAGGACATGCGCACTTTGGCGTTCCGGACCCCCACCCCCTGCCCCCTCCCCCACCCGGGCACGAACATCCCCGCTAGGGGAGGGGGAAACAAAAGCCCGGCCGAATGGCCGGGCTTTGCGATGATTTCAATGCGACGAGGCAATTGTGGGTGCGGGTAGTGAACCCATTCCGAACTACGGTTCCCTCACTCTTCAGGTTCAAGTGCTTCGTTTCGGTAAGAAACCCCGAAACAAAGGCGGACGACCGAAGAAGAGGATAGCATCTTCGCTCGATGATTCAAGTTTGGAAGAGCCATCCAGCGGCGTAGGGAACTAGAATAGGAGGATGGCTGGCTTGACGGCGAAGAGGCTGAATCGGCTCAAATCAGAACACGGAATAGAGTCGGATGTGATTCTGACTGAGCCCAATGGAGTGGAACACACGTTACGCTGCCTGTGCAGACTGAACGGAACGACCGAGATTGGCGACCCGACTAACGGCGAATCGCTGAAGCACCTGGCGGCGACCTATGGTGAGCAAATGGTTTGGGCGCTGACACGGCAGATAACCCTCGGCGACCTGTGAGCATCAACGCCCGACTGATTCCTAATAGCGGATAGTCTCTTCTCGGTTTGCTTGGCGAACCTGAGAATCACGGCGTTTTTGAATCTCAAACAG
>JBBREM010000121.1:0-7753 GCA_038202925.1 Fimbriimonadales bacterium
TCCCTTGTCGAGCCACGCTGTCCACGTACTGGGTCAGGCTCTCGTTCCAACTGTCGTGAACGTAGGGACACGGCACGACGCCTCCGAAGTAGGTGTGCCCGGCCTCGTGCGACACCGCCCAACTCGTAATCCGCTTCTGCAGCAGCGTGTAGTTGTAGCTCTCGATACCGTAATAAGTGTCCGCATCGTAGCAGAAATACTCGTCGAACGGAAACGGTCCGAAATGATTCCCGTACCAGACGATCGAGTCGGCCATCGACTGCACATCCTTGTCCGCTCGAGGCTGGTCGATCTGGTCGAGGTGGTAGGCGCGGAACGTGAATCGTCCCACCTTCTTCTCAGCCGCCAGCAAATACTGCCCGGCGATCACTTTGGGATAGCTAATCGGAAGGTCGCATTTGAAAAAGGCCTCTTGATCGCCCGCCCGCACGGGCGAGGGATTGAACCAACGCTGCTTCGGGACGCGCACGCCTTCCGACTGCAGGACCCAAGACTTCGGCCCGGCCACGCGCACCTCGGTCGTGAACGGGAGTCGGCCCAGTGTAGGCACCCACCAAGCCGTGAGATAGCAGACCTTGTCGTTAATCTTGTCCTCGTTCGGGCTGTCCAGCACAGCGCCATAAGCCAAAATCAACCACGACAAACGTGATTTGGTCCAGGGAATCAGCAAGCTGCCAGCGTGAACGAGATCGCCCTCCTTCGGAGCTGGAATATTCTCGGCAACCTCCTCGATTGGAGCGTCACTCCCGAAAAACATGGCCTGTTTGATCCGGTAGTTATCCCCGAGCCGAAACAGCGGCGCGCGGGTGAAGCGCTTGAAGGCCAGTGATAGCTGGCTTTGAACCTCGACGGACTTGGAAGCCGGAAGAAGCTGCACGTCAATCCTCGCGTGCTCAACGCTTACCTCAGTGCTCGCATCCTCCGGAATCTCGGCACCAAGCTTGAACCCAGCACCGCTCCGGAGAACCGCGTACACCGGATCATGGTGCTCCTCGATATCCTGCCGCGTATGGATGATTGCCCAATACGGTCCCGTCGCTTCCCAGCCCGGTGGCGAGGGAATCACCGCCACTTTCAGTGAGCGCAGCCCGCCACGATCCCGCGCCATCCGCATCAGATACTGCGAATCTGAAACCTTCGCAAAGAAGGACTCCACCCGGGGCTGACTGCCCGAGGTCACAGCCTCGCGAAGGTCGGCGGCGAATGCTCCGATCGATGGTGCTCTGAAGAGCAGAAAGGCCAGTGCGGCAGTCATCTCAAGTAGCTTACGCGGAGGCAACCCGCCGACAACGTAAAATGAATGATAATGGCTGAACTCGACGCACGCAAGCAGAGCATCCTGCAAGCCGTAATCTTCGAGTACGTCACCACCGCCGATCCCGTCGGCAGCGAGTTGATCGTTCAGAAGTACGGGCTCGACGTCAAGTCCGCCACCGTTCGCAACGAGCTTGCCGAGCTTTCGGAGCTAGGCTATCTCGAGCAGCCCCACACCTCCGCCGGGCGCATCCCCAGCGACCAGGGCTATCGCTACTACGTCGACCGCCTCATCGTCAATCGCGACCCCGAGTCCATCGCCAAACAGAAGCTAAGAGACGCGGCCGCCGGAGGCGACGCCCTCCAATCCCTCCTGCGCGACACGGCGAAGGCGCTGAGCCGCTTCACCCAGCTCCTCACCGCCGCGACCACGATTCGGGACACCAACGTCACCGTGCGCAATGCGCTCGTCAGCGCCCTCGGCCCGTCTCAGGCACTGCTCGTGCTCGTGCTGAGCAACGGCCATGTGGAGAACCGAATGCTTGATTGTCCGCCAGGCTTGACTCTGGAGGACGTCGGACGCACGAACGAAGTGCTCAACGCCGCCGCGACCGGCAAGACGCTGAAGGCGTTGCAAAAGCAAAAGGCGCCCGCCGGAGGCAGCGCCCCTCTCGACAAGCTGATCGGCACGATTTGGTCGACGGTCAAGATGATGGCTCGCGACCTCACTCGCGGCATCCTTATCACCGAAGGCGAGGAATACATGTTCGGCCAGCCGGAGTTCCGTCGCCATGGCGCGGAGCTCACCGAGCTGCTCGACGAGCTCGTCGAGTCGGACGTCCTCTACGAAGCCCTCGCCCCCAGCGAGGGGCCGCAGACGGTCACGATCGGCAAGGAAAACCGCCACAAGCAGATGCATCAGCTCTCGGTCGTCCGCCACAGCTTTTACGTGGGCGAAAATCAGGCCGGGGTGATCGCGCTTGTCGGGCCGACCCGCATGAGATACGACACGAGCATCCCACTCATCAACTACACCGCCAAGGCTTTGAGCGACTCGCTGACGCGCTTCCTGGGTTAAGCCCGAACTGCTCGTGCAATACTGCGTCTAAAGGTCAGGGGCAGAAACAATGAGAAGAGGATTGATAATCGCGGGATCGGCAGTAGGCGTGGTCGCCGCCGCATGGGCAGCCAAGAAGCTGCTGGAAAACCCGGAATTTCGTCGCCGCATCGGCCTGGATGGCATGAGCGACGACAACACGATCGACATGTCGTCGGAAGATTCCTTCCCGGCGAGCGATCCCCCCAGCTTCACCCCGACAACATCGCTGGGATCGGCAAGGTAACGAATATGGATACAAAACGCGGAGCAATCGTCGTAGGCGCCTCGCTGGCCGCCCTCACTGCCGGCTTCTTTCTGCGCCGCTGGTGGATCACCAAGCAGAACATGGAAGAGCAGGAGAGCGCCGACTTGGTAGAGAAGTTTGACGCGAAAATGGAGAGAGCCAACGCGACCAAGAGGCGTGCCAAGCGCAGCACCAACGGCCGCGCGAAAATCGCGGCCAACTAAGTGTAGTGGCGGGGACATTCCTGTCCCCCGGCTCGGGCAAAGCCCGAGAGAACAAGGCTGCACAGTGGATCCAGCGGGGACAGGAATGTCCCCTCCACGACTAGACGTGAATGGGGAAGCGCTTCGTCAGCGCTACCACATCGTTTCTTACTGCGCCGAGTTGACCTTCGTCGTCTCGAGCCTTCAACGCGCGAGCGATCAGGGACGCGATCTGGGCCATTTGTGCTTCTTTCATCCCCCGCGTAGTCACCGCCGGCGTGCCGAGGCGGATGCCGGAGGTTACGAACGGCTTCTCCGGGTCGTTGGGAATCGAATTCTTGTTGGTCGTAATATTCGCCTGATCGAGCACCGTCTGAGCGATCTTGCCGTTGACCTCGAAAGGCCGCAGATCGACGAGCATCAGATGCGAATCGGTCCCGCCGCTGACCACTCGAAAACCCTCCGAGATCATCGCCTCGGCCAGCGCCGCCGCGTTAAGACGGATTTGTCGCTGATAATCCTTGAACGAGGGCTGCAGCGCCTCCTTGAACGCCACAGCCTTCGCCGCGATGACATGCATGAGCGGCCCGCCCTGAATCCCCGGGAATACGCTCATGTTGATCGGCTTGGAGTACTCCTCCTTGTTCCAAAGGATCATGCCGCCGCGCGGGCCGCGGATCGACTTGTGGGTGGTGGAGGTGACGAAGTCGCAATGCTCGATTGGCGACGGGTACTCGCCGGCGGCGATCAGCCCCGAGTAATGGGCCATGTCGCACATGTGATACGCCCCGACCTCGTCGGCGATCTTCCCGATGCGTGCAAAGTCGAACTTCCGCGAGTACGCCGTCGCGCCGGAGACGATCATCTTGGGCTTGTGCTCTCGCGCCAGCGCCGCGAACTCGTCGTAGTCGATGTACTCGGTCGCGCTGTCCACGCCGTACGGCACGATGTTATAAAACTGCCCGCTGAAGTTGACCGGCGACCCATGGGTGAGGTGCCCGCCATGAGCCAGATTCATCGCCATCAGCGTGTCGCCCGGCTTCAAGAAGGCGAAATAAACGGCCATATTCGCCTGCGCGCCCGAGTGCGGCTGCACGTTTGCGTATTCACACCCGTAAAGCTGCTTCAGACGGTCCCGGGCTAGAGTCTCGACCTCGTCGACCACCTCGCATCCGCCGTAATACCGCCGCCCCGGGTAGCCCTCCGCGTACTTATCCGTCAGCACGCTCATCATCGCCGTCCGCACGGCGAGCGACGCGATGTTCTCGCTGGCGATCAGCTCGAGATTATGCTCCTGCCGCTGCTCCTCCTTCTGGATCAGCGCAGCGATGTCGGGGTCGACCTGCGAGAGCGGCGCGCGGTGAGCGTTGACAGCGGCAACGGTGCTAGCCATAGATTCATTATGAACGTGCAAGGCGTCCGTTCCCTTAGATGCTGCAACGTGTGAAACGACTTGTAGTCGGCTTCGCATGTATGTTGGCGTTCGTGCTTGGCAGCTAGTCTATGCATCTCTGCCTAACGGATCTTACCAACAGGAAGTCACTTCGGACGTTGCTGCCTGCTACGCGGCTGCTGAACAGGGGACTTATGAGGAGATAGACATCTACGCAAGGCACTCCTTCCAGGAAGCAGCTGAGCGATATGGCAGAGTCCTGTCGCACCGGGTGCTAAGTGACCACATCGGCTGGACGCTTCGACCTTCGCGCGCGTTTGTAGTTGAAGTGCACAGGGAACGCGCCACCACGAGAGAAACCTTTTACGTTGACTTCGGATACTCACGGGCATATTCGCGGACATATGCCTCTGCATTTCAGCTTGATGTGGATTCAGAAGCAAACCGCTGAACTAATGCTAGTGCGCGACCGCTGCTACGCGGCCGGTCTTGCCCGCGTTTGACTGGAGATAGATCGGCTCGGGCAAGCCCGCCATCATCTCGGTCACGTTCTTGATCGCAAACCCCCGGGCCTTCAGCCCGCGCAGAATCTCAGGCAGAGCCTTCGCCGTATCCGGATTGTCGTGCAGCAAGATGATCCCGCCACTCGTGACGTTGTCCAGCACGTACTCCGCGATCTTAGGGTGATCGGCGAGCGAGGGGCCGTCGCGCACAACCTGGAAGTCTTTTCCGCCGTAGTTCCAGCCAACCGTCGTGTAGTCGAACTCCCGCGCGATCTTGAGGACGTCGGGCGTGAACCGCATCCCGGGTGGGCGGAAGAGGTGCATCTTCACCCCGCCGGTGGCCTGCTCGAACGCGCTTTCGCACAGCGCAACCTCCATTCGAATCTGGTCCGCCGGAAGCTCGTCGAGTCGCAAATGGTTCTGGGTATGGTTGCCTACCTCATGCCCTTCCTTTAGCACCAGCCGCGCCAGGTCGGGGTGCTCCTGAATCCGGCGTCCCACCATGAAGAACGACGCCTTCACGTCGTTTTCCTTGAGGATGCGCAGGATGTCGGGAAGAGACTGCGGGTGGGGGCCGTCGTCGAAAGTCAGGCAAACCTCAGGCAGGTCGCGCCGCCCGCGCTTGAAAATCTTGCTGATAGGGCTATATAGGTCATCGCCCGGCCCAGTAACCTTCACCGACTCCGCCTTACGCGATACGAAGTGATGCCACAGGAGCATGCCGCCAAAACCGGCAGCGCAAGCCGCCGCCAGCGTTATGATGAATTTCGCTAGGCGGCTCACAAAGTGATTATCGTTCGATGTGGCCTGCACGGTTAGGAATACCAATCAGGAGCCGGAATACTTCCTGGCTCCTGCTTAGAATACGTTCATGACGGGCCGAACTACTTCTTGCCCTGGTTGGCAGCCTGATTGCCGTAGCGGCGCATAAACTTCTCGACGCGGCCGGCGGTATCGACCAGCTTTTTCTGGCCCGTGTAGAACGGATGCGAAAAGGCGCTGATTTCGAGATTGACGATGTAATGATCGAGGCCGTCGATCTCCCGAGTCTGACTCGTCTTGGAGGTCGAAATCCCCGTCCACTCGTGCTCGCCATCGACGAACAACACGGGATAGACCTTCGGGTGCGTAGCTTCCTTCATTTCTTAAACCTTGAACCTACGAAGTATACCGAATTTCCGCGTTTCCACTGTCACATGTCGGGCGACCCGGCATATACTCCTAAGATGCGAGCAAACTTACTCATCCTTGCCTTGGGTGTTCTGCAGGCGTCGGCGCTTGCCCAGGTCGTCCAATACGCGGACCGCACAACGTACAATCTGAATACCTCGGGCAATTCGATCACCACCTTTGAAGGATTGGGATACACGAGTGGCCCTGCTACCGGAACGCCGTTTCCAACGGGGGTCACGATCGCGGGAGTGACCTACCTGGGGATCAACAACAGCGAAGTTGAAATCATCGAGGGTACAAACGTAGGCTCTCCCGGAAACACGGTGCTTACAACTACGAGCACCCAAGGTTTGGCTCCGCGACTCAAGATTTCTCTTGCAAATGGGGGAGCGACGGCGTTTGCATTTGACGTGCGATATCCCTTCAATCAAGGCCCGATCTCGCAGATCAACTTGTTTGACTCCAACAACGCGTCGCTCGGCACGTTTGTGTTGCCTGCGAGCACGATCAATGGGACATTTAATTTCATCGGATTCACATCATCGACCCAGATTGCCTACGTCACCATCGGCAACACGGGATTGACGAACACCGACGCAGTCTTGGACAACGTAACTGTTGGCAACTTCGCTCCCGTTCCCGAGCCTGCCTCTCTATGCATTCTGGCGCTAGGCAGCGGATTTATGGTGAGGAGAAGGGTTAGGAAAATGTCAAGACCGTCTGCCGATGCTTCTTCGCATTGAGATGGACATGCGCGGTATAGGAGCCTGCGGAGCCGGTCACCTTGACTAGCTCAGCCTGCACCGAGGTGCGAACCTTCTTGTCCCAAAGCTCGGCCTTCACTGTTGTCGGGCTGAACCGAAGCGGCACGCGCACATCGTTCAGTTCGAGCGCAGCGCCTCCGTAATTCATCACGGAAGCACCTTTTGCGGATGCCGTGATCTCGATCGAACCAGCAGGCAGCACTGTGGAGGTCACCTTCCCATCCTTCACCTCATAGAGGATGTAGTGAAAGAAGCCACCCTCCTGCGGGAAGGCATCCAGAGGCGCGCCCGCTCCGCCGGAAATAACGTACTCGATGCCGTCATGCTCCTGGCGGTTGTACACATGGTCGTGTCCCTGAAACACCGATTTCACCCGGCGCGCCGCGAACAGCTTGGCCAACTCATCGTGATTGGTCGCCCGGGCCCCATCGCCGGGCTCGGCCTCCCGCGCGAAGATCGGGCGATGCATGAAAACAAATGCCGGCTTCGAGCCGTCGAGCGTCTGATCAAGCCAGCTCATCTCATCGGGCCGCACCGCCCCTTTGCTTCCTAGGAGCTCCGTGCAGACCGCCGCAAACCGGTAGCCGCCGAAATCGAAGCTGCCGTACGGCGCAGCAAACCGCTTCACATACTCCGCGAGAAACTCCGGCTTCTCGGCGATCTCGTGATTGCCGGGAGCGTTGAAGAACGGCACGTCGAGTTCCTTCAGCAACGCCGCAACCTGGTCGGCCTCGGTTCGATAGGCTTCAATGGGCTCCTCGTTCCCATAAAGGAGGTCTCCGCTTGAGAGCACGAAATCCGGATGGATCGTACGTACCTCGCGCAGGATTTGCTTGAACGTGTCGGTCGGTGGCTGGCCCTCGCCAGCGGGTCGGTTGTCGCCCAGCACGACGAACCGAAAGGCAGGTTTATCCGCCGGCAGTGGGATGTGGTTGATGGGCTGCAGGGAAGGTAGCAGCGAGGCGAGCAAGAGGGCGGTAATCATAAGCAAAATCGCGCCGGCCGAAAACCGCCGGCGCGCGCTCGAGGGTCTAGTTTACGCAGGCCACGCCGGTGTACGGCGCGTATGCCCGATAGAACTTATATCCGAACGCCAAAATTGAGGGAATAAGTATCAGGC
>JBBREM010000122.1:0-7275 GCA_038202925.1 Fimbriimonadales bacterium
GGGTATTGGGTATTGGGTATTGGGTATTGGGTATTGGGTATTGGGTATTGGGTATTGGGTAGGCGAACCTTTGGCTGATAGCACCCGACACCCGAACAGCGAAATATCCAATACCGAATACCCAATACCTAAGCCCGCTCAACATTCGCCTGCGGCAAAAGCTCCATGATCTTCGCCCGCCGGCCGATCTCGCTGCCATCCGTCGAGGCCGTCGCCGCGCCGCATGCGAGGCCCCATTGCAGCGCCTCGCCGAGCGGCTTCCCCTGCTCGATCGCCCACAGCATTCCGCCGATCAGCGAATCGCCGCTACCCACCGTGCTGATGGCTTCCACCTTCGGCGACTCGCCACGATATACACCCGACGAAGACGCCAAAACTGCGCCTCGCTCGCCCAGGCTGATAACGACGATCGGGTCATGCGCATGCGCCTTATGCAGCTTCTCCTGCAACTCCCGTGCCCCCGCCACCGCGTCGTCGATCTCGCGCAGCTCGCGGCCCAATAGCCGCGCGGCCTCCTTCGAATTCGGCTTCACAAAATCCGGCCCCGCCTCCACGCCGAGTCGCATCGGCTCGTTATCGGCGTCCAACGAAACCTTGACTCCGTGCTCGTGGGCGAACCGCACAAAGCGTGCATAGGCATCGTTCGGCACGCCCGGGGGGAGGGAGCCACCGACCGCGATCCACCGCACGTGGTCGATCAGCCCCTTGATAACCCGAAACAGTTCGTCAAATCGCTCCGGCGAGATTGTCGGACCCTTCTCATTGAAGGTGGTTGGGGGCTGATCCGAGGCGTCCTCAACGCTGAAATTGATGCGCGTGTCCTCCTCGACCTGCACGAAGCAGTTCGACACGCCCTGCCGGTCGAGACTCCCGCGCACGTAGTCGCCCGGCCCGCCGCCGAGGAAGCCTGTCGCCATCGTCGTCGAGCCCAGCTCGGCGACAATCCGCGACAGGTTGACTCCCTTGCCACCGGCGTCTCGCTCGGTGCGCTCAACGCGGTTGGTGTCGCCGATGTTGAGCTTGTCGAGGAACAGCGCGTGATCCACGCTCGGGTTCAGCGTGACGCTCAGAATCATTGCGCCATGACCTCGGCGAGCAGCAGCTTCTCAGCGTCGATCACGCGCTCGGTGCTCAGCACGTAGCCGAGCGGATGCGACACGAGCTTGCCGCCATCGACCCCCACCATCTCGCCGCGATAGCCGCTGATCAGTCGGTTCGCCGCGAACGCTCCCAGCCGCAAGGCCAGCACGCGGTCGAACGCGGAGGGTGAGCCCCCGCGCTGCATGTGGCCGAGCACGAGCGTGCGCGCCTCAAACCCTGTATTCTTCTGAATGAAGTCCTTGACATCGTGAGCCCGCGCCGCGCCTTCGGCGACAATGATGATCGAACTGAGCTTGCCCTTTTCCGCCGCCCGCTTCAGCTCGATGCACACTTCGAGCAGGGAATACGGAATCTCCGGGATCAGCACGGCCTCTGCTCCCCCCGCGAGCCCCGCCTCCAGCGCGATAAAGCCATTGCGCCGCCCCATCACCTCGATGACGAACACGCGCTCATGCGAGTACGCGGTGTCGCGCACCTTGTCGATCGCCTCGACGGCGGTGTTGACGGCGGTGTCGAAGCCGATCGAGAAGTCAGTGCCGCTGATGTCGTTGTCGATCGAGCCGGGCACGCCCACCACGGGAAAGGCATCTTCCTCATGCAGGGTCAGCGCGCCAGTCAGCGAACCGTCTCCACCGATGACAACGAGGCCTTCGGCACCGTTGGCTTTCAGGTTGGCCAGCGCCGTCCTACGGCCCTCGGGAGTCATGAATTCCTTGCTCCGCGCGGTGTGGAGGATGGTGCCGCCGCGGGTGATGATCCCGCCCACCGAGCCCGAATCGAGCACCCGGAACTCGTTGCGAATCATGCCTTCGTAGCCGTGGAGGAAGCCGACCACCTCCGAACCCCGCCCAATCGCCGCGCGCACGACGGCGCGGATGGCGGCATTCATCCCAGGCGAGTCGCCTCCGCTGGTGATCACGGCAATCCGGTTCATCTGATTCTTCCCAAGGACGCCGTTGTCCCGCACCCACGATTATGACGAGGTGGCTTCGTTCCTAGCCTCGTAGCGCTTGATAAACCGAGCGGGCAGCTCGCACGAGGAAACGGGGAATAGGGCCTGAGCCGTGCTTTCTCAGGTAGTAGTCAAGACTCTTGCGAAACTGGCGCTTCTGCTCCGCGGAAGACTGCCGGCTGCCTCCACCCAAATGGATTGCCTTCGCTTCGGGCACGCGCATTACCTTCATCCCGCGCTGCGCATAGCGGCGGCAGAGATCGACATCTTCCAGGTACATGAAAAGGTGTTCATCGAATCCGCCCAGTTCCTGAAACTCGGAGCGACGGGCCAGCACCGCAACGGCCGAAACCCATTCCGGATCTCCAGTTACCGGTTTGCGGTAGCTCCCGGACAGCACTCTGGCAGGTGTGGGGAATAAACCGAACGTCTCTTGCTGAATGTCGGTTCCGCTGGGGCCATAGATCGCTGGCGTCACGAGTCCGATCTCGGGATCCCGCATCCGCTCCAAGAGCAGCGCGAAGGCTCCGGCCTCAACATAGGCATCGCTGTTGAGCAGGAAAATGAATTCGGCCGTCGACTGGGCGACGGCTGCATTGTTCCCGCCCCCAAACCCGCGATTGTCGTCAAGCTGAATGATCTCAACTCGGGGGTCTGTGAGATCGGCAGAGAGCAGCTCAAACGAGTCGTCGCCCGAACCGTTCTCGACCACAATCACGCGGTTTGTCTGTGGTTCGCCAAGCACGGACCGTGCGGCCTTCGCTGCCAGCTCTGGCGTACGCCAGTTCACGATGATCGTATCGATCACGGCAGAACGATGGCGCTCGAATCGCCGAGCACGAGCTGGATCGTCCGAGGCCAGGTCGACGAGCGGGAGACCTTTGCGCCGCGCCCGATCAGCGATCGCTCAATCCGTCCCGGCACCTCGCTGATCTCGCAGTCGGCGAGGAGGATCGAATACTCGATCTCCGTCTTCGAAATTTTGGAATTGGAATCGATGGCCGTAAATGGCCCGATGAAGCTGTCCTCGATCGTGCAGTTTTCGCCGATAATGACGGGTCCGCGCACGGTGCTGTTTACGATCTTCGTGCCCCTTCCGATATGCACGCGGCCCTCGATTTTGCTGTTCTCTTCCGTCCCCTCATTCAGCGGTTCGATGTCTTCGAGGATCAGGCGGTTGGCGTCGAGCATGGCTTCGACGGTTCCTGTGTCTTTCCACCAGCCGTCGACGATGTGCGAACGCACCGTCAAACCTGCATCGATCAGACCTTGGATCGCATCGGTGATCTCATACTCGCCGCGCTTGCTCGGCTTCAACCGTGCAATCGAATCGTGGATCCGCTTGTCGAAGAGGTACACGCCGACGAGCGCAAGGTTCGACCGCGGATGCTTCGGCTTCTCCTCCAGACGATGTACATGCCCGTCCTCCATCTCAGCGACGCCGAAGTCGCTCGGATTGGGCACCGGTGTGAGCAGGATCGTCGCCGCCGGGCCATGGTTCTGAAACTCCGTGACAAGCCCGCCGACACTTGACTTGATCAAATTGTCCCCGAGGTACATGATAAAGTCATCGTCGCCCAGGTAGCTCTGGGCCGTCTTCACGGCATGCGCGAGCCCGAGCGGCGCATCCTGCGGGATGTAGGTGATCTTGATCCCCCACTTAGCCCCATCGCCAACCGCAGCCTCGACCGCCGGCCCGGTGTCTCCGGTAATGATGCCGAAGTCTTTGATGCCGGCGGCGGCAATCGATTCGATGCCGTACTCGATCACCGGCTTATTTGCCACCGGCACGAGCTGCTTGGCCATCGAGTAGGTGATCGGGCGAAGCCGCGAGCCGGTTCCGCCGGCTAGAATGAGTGCTTTCATGGGAGAAGGGTTGGCGCGAACACATCGTCCGCACATTTGATTAGCTGTTCGTCAAGAGTCCACAACTGAGCTTTCAGAGCCTTGGCGGTTCCTGCGATGATTGCATCCGCCAGTTTCAGCTTGCGCGTTCGCCTGAATTCGATCGCCGCAAGCTTCACGTTTGGCAACAAATCAATGATGTTTGAGCCGGAGATGAACCCCGATAGCCAAGCTGACTCGTCGGCTGTGAGGCTGGGATAGGAGTAAAGTTCAAGCTCAGAACTAACGGAAGGACAAATCGTATCATCGGGCAACTCGTTCGCTAACTTCCCGGCGAGATGATGCAGGACGACGTTCGTGTCAAGGACGATCGACAATCTAGGGCCACTCTGACCTAATTTCGCGCTGAAATGCCATTGGGTCAACCGTTAATTGGAGGCCGCCTCGGAACTGGTTCATGTTAGGAGTTGGTTTTAGAGAAATTTCCGTGTTTCTATCCAAGAGGTACTTGGCAAGGCGCACTTGGTCGTCGGGACGCAGTTCGACAGCTTCGCGGACAACTTCGCTCAATTTGCGGATGGCCATAACTTATTCTACAGGTCCTCACCGAGCGCCTTGCCATAGAAATTTCCGATGAATTCCTTAAAGTCATTCGTCGAGATCAGCGGCCTCCACCACTTCTCATTGTCCCGATACCACCGCACCGTATTCCGTAACTCTTGCTCAAAGTTCTTCTCCGGCTTCCAGCCAAGCGAGCGCAGCTTGTCCGCGCTCATGCTGTAGCGCTTGTCGTGCGCGCCCTTGCGCGGGTCGGGAATCCGCTTCACCAGCGATTCTTCTCGTCCTGTCTCTTCCAGCAAAATCCGAACGACCTCCATGTTCGGCCGTTCGTTAACGTCGCCGATGTTGTAGATCTCGCCGGGGCAACCTTGCTCCAAAGCGAACAGAACACCATTCGCATGGTCCCAGGCGTGAATCCACTCGCGAATCTGGTCCCCCTCGCCGTAGACCGGAACCTTCTTGCCGTCGATCAGCCGCGTAACGAAGAAGGGAATGAGCTTCTCCGGGAACTGATAGGGTCCGTAGGTGTTGCCCCCACGGGTGACCGTGGCCGGCGTCTTATAGGCCTTCACGTGCGCCCTTACTTGCAGGTCGCCGCCCGCCTTGGATGCGCTGTAGGGCGTGTTCGGCTCGATGGGGCTCTGCTCGGTAAATTCGCCCTCGTCGATCGTCCCATACACCTCGTCGGTTGAGACGTGTACCATCTTCACGATGCCATGCTTGCGCACTGCTTCGAGCAGAACGTGGACGCCTAAGGTGTTGGAAAGGATAAAGCTGCCCGTTTCCAGAAGTGACCGATCGTTGTGGCTCTCCGCCGCGAAATTCACGATGTGTGTGATTTGCTCTGACTTCAAAAGCCCGTCGACAACGGTCGGATCCTGGATCTTGCCCGGATAGAAGTTGACGTCCATGTCGGCAATGGTCGACAGGTTGCCCGCATACGTCAAGGCATCGAGCACCACCAGATCCCAATCGGGACGGCGCTCGCGCACCAGCCGCAAGAAATTGGAGCCGATAAACCCGGCCGCGCCCGTGACAAGGAGTTTCATAGTTGGAATGGCGATGAGGGATCCGACTCGTGCCGAATCTCGTCGACCGTCTCCTTCTTGCCCCAGCCGGCGTAAAGCTGATTCGGGAAATTCAGCACAAAGGCGTCACGATCGCCCACGTTCTTGTAGGCATGAACAACTCCAGGTGGCACGATGACCAGCACTGGATTATCGGAACCAACCTTCGTGACCAGCCGTTCCCGCGAGGCGTCGCCCCGGTTGTCCCATAGATAAAGCTCGTACTGGCCGTCGATAAAGGCGAATCCGTCGGTCTGGCCCTCGTGCTCGTGAGGCCCCCTGGCGACACCGGCGTGGGTAACACTGAGGTAGGACATCGTCGGACGGAAATCTTCGGGAAGCTCATCGTCGCGAAAGAGCTCGATGAGCCAGCCGCGAGCATCTTCATTGCGCTTGAGCGGGCGGATTACAACGCCGGGCATGGGGTTTTCAGAACTCATGGTGTCGGGGGCAGGTTACCTTTCCAGCGGTCCGCAGTTAAAGCTGCAGGAATCAAGCCAAACGATCAGAATAGAAGAAGGCATTTGGCGCAGATCCTCTTTACCGACCAATACTCCGCCCTTGGCGGAGCCCAGCGCATCCTCGTGGATCTGGTTGGCGGTTTCGTGCGAGCGGGCCACTCGGCGAAGGTGCTGCTGCCGGGGCGCGGGCCAGTCTCTGAACTGATCGAAGCCCAAGGCGGAGATGCCGAGGAGTTCTTTCTCCCCGGCTTGACATCCGGCAGCAAGGGAGCGTCGGAAAAGCTGCGCTACCTGCTCGCGATGCGTCGCGCAGTGAACTCGATCAGGGGGCTCGGCATGGGTTGCGATCTGCTGTACTCGAACGGCCCGCGCTCGACGCTGCCCACAGTTCTTGCCGCCCGGGCGCTCGGCCGTCCCGCCGTCTGCGCCGTTCATCTCATTCATTCCGGTATCGAGCGCCGCCTTCTCGACTGGTGTTTTCGCCGCCCGCATGTGAAGCTGGTGTCGTTCTGCTCAGGATTTGCCCAAGAGCCTTTTCCAAACCTCTTGAATGCCCGCATCATTCCGAATTGGGTGGCCCCGCAGTTCCTCGAAACGGCCTCGCGTCGCGAGCAGAGCCGGGCGGAACTCCGCCTAGGGAACGAGGATATCGCGGTCGGCGTTCTTGGACGAGTGTCTAAGGGCAAGGGGCAGCGACTCTTTATCGAGGCGGCAATGCCGCTTCTCGACAGCCATGAGAATCTGCGGCTCTTCATCGCGGGCGGCGCAGATTTTGAAGATCCGCAAGAGGAAATGGATATCAAAGCCTTAGCCGGCGACAGGGTGGCATTCTTGCCGAACGCGGATGCGTTGCCATTTCTTGATGCGCTCGATGTCTCGGTGGTTCCAAGCATCCGCGCCGAATCATTCGGCCTCGTCGCCGTCGAAAGCATGGCTCGATCCGTACCTGTCGTGGCGACCAGGCGAGGCGGCCTAACGGAGACCATCCTCGATGGCCAGACGGGCTACCTCGTCGAGCCGAACGAATCGGAAATGCGCGAAGCAATCGCGAAGCTTTTCAAACAAGACCGAGAATCGATGGGGCGAACTGGGCGCAAGCGAGTCGAGGGCCAATACAGCCCCTCCAAACTGATCCCGCAAGCCGTCCATGCGGTTAAGGAAATCCTCGGTTGATCCAAGAGGACGAAGCCCCCAACTACGCCAGAGGCTTGGCGTGGACGCTTAGCTTTAACGTGGTGATGAAGGTCACCGCGGGTGTCATTGCGATTTTCATCGCCCGCAAGCTGGG
>JBBREM010000123.1:0-6953 GCA_038202925.1 Fimbriimonadales bacterium
GCCGCTGAACACGGCGAGCTCGGTGACGCCGCCGCCAATGTCTACAATCACCGATCCCAGCTCGATCTGCTCCTGCGTCAACGCGCCGAGCCCGCTGGCAAGCGGCTGCAGCACCATCTGCTCCACTTTGTGCCCGGCGAGGCCGACCGCCTTTTCGATGTTTTGCAGGTAAGTCGCCTGCCCGGTGACGATATAGGTCACGCATTCCAGCTTGCTGCCGTTCATGCCGATCGGCTTGAGGATGCCCCGCTGTCCATCGACTCGGAACTCGCGCGGCAGCGCCTGGATCATTTCTCGATCGGGGGGGATGACCACTTGCCGGCTATGATTGATGACCTGCAGGACGTCCTCGCGGGAGATGACACGGCTACGGGGGTAGATGGGAACGAATCCCTGAGCCTGGATGCCCTCGATGTGCGCGCCACCCACGCCCACGACGATCCCTCCAACCTCTTTGCCCAGCTCCTTGCGGATCGCGCGGATCGCGTTGTCGATGGAACGCGCAGCTTCATCCATATCGGCGATCACGCCTCGCTTGATGCCGCGCGACTCGGTAACCGACAACGCCTCGACGCGCACGTTCCCCGCCTCATCGGCCGAAGCCGCGAGGCAGGTAGTTTTGCTAGAGCCGAGGTCGAGGACGGTGATCACGGTGTCGTTCATCCACACGGACGGCAGCGCTCGGCGATGAGCAATGCGCGGGTGCTAAGGATTCTGGCATCTAAAGCACGGGCCAGAACCCCGGATCGCGGAATTCATTCCGCAAGCCTGTCTCAAAGAGCCACCGCCATTTTCTTGGTGATGAATCTCAATGCCCCACTACCGCTTGACAATTTCAAAAATCCTGCTTAGATTAGGCAATGCTGCGATTTCTTTGCGTCCTCTTAGCGGCGTCTGCCCTCGGCTCGCTCGCGGTTTGTTATTCAACGACCTCGGTTGAAGAAGCCGTCATTTTTGATAACCCAGGTGACTTGCTGATGCGGTACCGCAACGTATATGTAAGGGTGAGGATCGAAGCGGGCCAGGCAAGCGGCCAAGATTCAAACCGCATTGTTAGCGGTACCAAATGCGAGTTCGGAGTCACGCTCTCGATGTGGTTTCAGACCTCCGCCGACACGCCGCAATATGTGCCGCCGAGCCGCACCGTTGGCCACGTTTGGAGAACGATCAAGGTGTCAGCGTACGATTCGGTGACGGTGACCGGTGAGCCTGTGGCGATGCCCGCGGTCACCGCCGACGCCACCGCGGTCTCCAACACGGTCCGCTATGCAAGCACCCACTTCGTCGATAACTCGCCCGTGAACATGCGCCTGAAGGGCAAGTTCTATTTTATGTGGGGTGTCGCCCAGCCCGGAGAACCGATAGAGCCCGTCGAGCAAATCGAGAAGTCATGGGAATGCAAGAAACTTATCGACACCACCTATAACAAAGCCTCGATCCTTGGCTACTGGGGGCAAGCAACCGAAAGCGATAAGCTCGAAGGCAGCACTGACGAGCGAAAGCATGGTGCCCTCACCAGCAAGGGTCTCCTTGAGGCGATGAATCACTCGATCACATATTACGACCGCAGCCCAAACTGGTTTCTGGAGAATGCTAAGGCCGCAATCCTGCCATGCACGGCATTCTACGTAAATAGTCACGGCGGCAATTTTCCGCTTTTTCAGAACAACATTGGAGGTTCCGGTGATGACTCGACTGACCCTGGACCCGTTCTAGAGCAGCGGCAACTAGCAGGCACGCTGCACTACCCTCCCGTGAACCTCGCGTACCTGGACGCGTGTCAAACCGCCGTCACTTCTACGGGAGGCGAAAACCACGGGTTTTCCCTTTCCTTCCTTTATCCGCTGCCTGAGGCTGGTTCAGAGGGAATAGATCGCGCGGAAGTCGGCTGGCGAACAGCGGAAGACTCGATTCATACGAATACTTGTTGCCAAGCCTTTTGGTTCAGCATCTCCGCCGGCAAGACTGCGAATGAGGCGCGCAATGACGCTATTGTAGCGGTTAATCTTGAGTTTGGAACGGCCTATACCCCGACCAACGAGGTGGCCGTTTTCGGGGACTACTTCACTCGGCTAAATTCGGTCTACACCGGCCTGAATGCTGGCGCACTAAACTGGTATTTGGTCTTTTGATGATGATCGTCAAATCGCAGTTCTCAGTCTTACTGACAGGCTTGTTAGCAGTAACGCTGGCATCTCCAGGCCATGACCCTGTAGCTATGGCCAGAAACTTCCTTCTAGCAAATGGGTTCAATCTGAACGGTCTTGCCACGAGCCCTGGCTCGTCGTTCGCTCAGGGGAGACTGCAAACAATTCGCTTTTCGGATGCCGCGCACCCCGAGCGTGCATACGTCGTTACTATCGCCACTGAGCGCAATCATGTCGCTTCATTTAAGGATGACGGCAAGGTCTATGTCGATTGGTATGCAGGTCAGAGACATACCCGAAAGACTTGGAAGCCGAGCGATTTAGTAGTTAGAACAGAGGCTGGTGTGAGAGCTAGAATTAACGCGATGCGCAGGAACTTGCAGATCCCTGACTCAGCCGTTTTTACCAGCACTTCAATTTCCGTGCTAGGAAATAGTGAAAGCGGACCATACTTTGCTGCATCCTTAGAGGACAGGCCCCACGGTTACCGGTTCTGGGAACACATCAATGGATTCAGCCTAACGGTGGATGCCCGCGACGGAAGGTTGTTCAGTTACGAAAAAACGTGGGGTATGCGTGTGGGGCGTTGGGCGGTCGCTATCGACAAAGACGTTGCGAAGAGACTTGCAATTGACTACTTCAAGCAGACAGACCCGAAGCACTTCACCACGCAAATAACATCTGACGGGCTAGGATACATCGAGCCTGCCGCGTTAAACGGACGCTATCCGATGGGTGAAGTTTATCATGTCGCAGATCTCGCTTACCGGTTCACGATCAAGGCGCCACTGGACGCCTCTCATCGACATGTAAACCGCGATTATTTCGTTTACGTGGACGCTGGGGCGCCTCGTGTGTTTGGGGTGTCTCATGAAGCGTGGAAGTGACGGCCTCCCGCGCGGCAATAACTAGGCACCGGCGTCGGCCTGAAGCTGCGATTGCGCCTGGGCTTGGGCGGCGAGCTCCTGCAGCCGCTTACGCTCGCGGGCATCCTGCCACTTCGTCAGCAGGTAGCGCCGAATGAGCGATAGGTTCGTAAAGATCCGCGCGCCGAGCACCAAGGCTACGGCTAGGAAGAGATTGATGCCGATCTTGTCGCCTAGCCAAGCTAGGCCAAACGAGATCACGATGTTGGACACGAACCCCGAGAAGAAGACGTCGTTGGTGTACTTCCCTTCCAACCCGCTTCGGAGCCCGCCGCAGATCGTGTCCAAGCCCGCCATACAGGCGACTGCCACGTACAGGCCCTCGATTCCGCCCAACGGACTGACGTGCAGAAGCATCGCCAAGCCAATGCCGATCAGGAGCGCCAGCATGGGGAGCAGAAAGATCATTTGCCTTCGGTCGTCTTCGCGTATTTGCGGTCCGTAGACCCCGAGTAAGCCCCGATCCGCATGTTCTTGACTTCTTCGACTTGCACCATAGAAGGGTCGGTGCGACGAATTTGATCCAAAACGCCCTCAGGAATGTTGAGCCCGCCCATAAGGGTCTTAGCGTCGCCAATTGCTCGCACAATAATCGGAGATGCAATCCGAACTCCGTCCATAAAGACGATTGGCCCCGCGCATCGCACCGCCGACGTCCCGACAATCCGCTGCCCATTGACGTCGATCGCCTCGGCACCGGAAGCGAACAGCTCGTTCGTCACCGAGAGGATGTCGGTGTCGTGAATGATGTTTTCCTGGATCGGTCCGAAGCTTGCCTTCTTGCTGTCGATGAGGGTGATCTTCACACCGGGCCCATCGACGGCGGTAAGACCCGCGAACGCCTTTGCATCCTGAAGGCTTTGGTTCAGCAGCTTGCTGGTAGGTCCGCTGGTGCCAATCGTCTTTTGAAGGTTGTCGTTCTCCGTTCTGAGCTTGCTAACCTCGCCCTGCAATCCCTCGAAGTCCTTCTGGAGACCCAAATACTGCTGCTGAAGATCTATTGTGCCGAGCCCAATCCGGAACTGTTGGGTCTTGTCGAGCGCCGAGAGGCGATCGTTTCGCGTGGTGTCGGTGATGGCCGCCGCGCGCACCATGAAGCCGAGCACCAGGCAAAGCCCGCTGACGGGAAGCACCCAGCTATTGCCGCTGATTCGTGATGCGAACGGGTTCATCTTTCTTCTTGTACGCCCCAGTTGCGGGATGAGTTGGATCGGTTAAATTAAGACTCACGCTGGACAGCAGATTCGGGTCCTTTTCCAAGGCATCCTTCAGTGCCTGAAGCTTCTTATCGAAATCGTCGCAGGCACCGAAGATAACAAGACCGTCACCGATATTTAAACACACCGCGCCTTCGCCATTGAAGGAAATTCGCAGCTTTTCGGAGGGCCATTCCTGCTTCGCTTTGACCGCCAGTTCGGCAACCTTCTGGGAAGCCCATCCTCCGGCGATGCTGAGCAGAAGATCCTTCGCCTGCGTCGGCCTCATGACTTCGGGAATATCGGCAGGCACTGGGGACAAGGACTCATACATCGATCCCGTCGCATCGAGGCCCACGATGCGCTTGCCGTGCACATGGGCGACCGGCACTCGGTAGACAATTTCGAGGCGGCCACGGCCGAAGATGTTCTGTGAATAAATGGCGTGATCAACAGCTTCAATCCGCGCAATGCGGGTCTCGACCCAGCGCGAATTGACCTGGACCCATGGGATGCGGTTTAGGCTCGAAAGAACGGCGTCAATCTGCGGCTGATCTGCTGGGTCCGCGCCGATAACGGCGGCTTTGCTGAGCGAGGTCAAGGGGCTGTAATAGAGCCCGGTAAGCAGCACAATGATCAGCCCCAGCACAAGCAGCGGCTTAATCTTGACTCGTGTGCGCCTGCGCTTACGTTTTGGTGCCATGTTGTGTTAGAGCATTCTCCACCAGCCATTGAACCAGTTCGTCGAACGAGATGCCAGCCGCCTGCGCGCTGTTGGGCAGCAGACTCGTCGTGGTCATCCCGGGCAGCGTGTTGACTTCAAGGGTGAAAATTTCGGATTTTGAATTTTGGATTTTGGATTCAACTCCATCATCCATGCGAACAATCATGTCCGTCCGCGTCGCGCCCGAACAACCGAGCGCCTGATGCGCCTTGAGCGCGATCTCCTGAGCCTGCTTGCGAATCTCCGCCGGAAGACGAGCCGGGATGATCTCATCGGTCGCGCCAGGCGTATATTTGCTTTCGAAATCGTATTTGCCGCTGGTGGGAGCGATCTCAACGACGGGCAAAACATGGTCCCCGAGCACCGGCACGCTGATCTCCATCCCGACGATCCATTCCTCGATAAGCACGGCGTCGTCGTACTGCAGGGCTTTCTGAATTGCGGGCTTGATATCCTCATCTCGCTCGACGAAGGTCAGGCCAACCGTCGAACCCTGAGCGTTTGGCTTGACGACCACCGGCGCCCTCAACTCGATCGCTTGGTCGGCGTCGGTTACGAGCACGCCTTCAGGCACCCGGATCCCATTCTGCTTGAGCATCGACTTCGTCAATTGCTTATCCATCGCGATGGCGCTCGCCTGAATCGTCGAGCCCGTGTACGGGATGTGCAATAGCTCAAAGAGCCCTTGGATCGCCCCATCCTCGGCGTGGGTGCCGTGAACCGCGAGAAATGCGACATCTGGCCGGTGCGGCCCGGTGAACCGGCTGAGGTCGCCGCTCTTGATGAGAATCTCAGCCACATCGACCAATTCTACGTGATGTCCAATTCGTTTTAAAGCCGCCGCTACGGTCCTGCCGGACAGGATCGAAACCTCCCTTTCCGCCGAATTGCCGCCATAAACGACGCAGACCTTATAGTTGCGCTCCACCTCTTCCTTGTCACGGCCCGGAACTCCTGACGCTGCGACATCGGATCGAGAAAAGGAGGTTCTCCGAGCAAGCTCATGGACAAGAGCGGGCGCAAACTCGGCGATATTCCCTGCCCCCATGCCGACGATGACATCGCCTGCCCGCGCCATCGCCGCAACTTTGCGCGGGAGGAGATGCCGGTTCGGAATGTAATGCACGGGCTTGCGAACCAGCTCCGCGATCCTCGCCGAGGATACTCCGGGAATCGGGTCCTCCCGCGCGGGGTAGATATCGGTCAGCACAATCTCGTCGGCCAGCGACAGTGCCTCGGCGAACTGCCTGATGAGCGGTTCGGTACGCGAATAGAGGTGAGGCTGATAGACGACGATGAGCCGACGGTAGGGGTAGCGATCGTTCAGCGCTTTGAGGCTAGCCTCGATCTCCGTCGGATGGTGCGCGTAATCGTCGATTACCGTAACCGGTTCATCCTGGAGAACCTGCAACCGCCGCTCGGCCCCAGCGAAGTCGGCGATGCCTCGCAACGCATCTTCAATCGATGCCCCCGCGTGGGCCGCCGCCATCACTGCGCCGGCGGCGTTTAGCTTGTTGTGATCGCCCGGCAGTCGCAGGCGCAAGTTCTCAAGATGGCGTTCGCGAACCGTTTCTTCGAGGTCGGCCACCGCGTAGGCTTGCGTTGGCCGCTTAGTCAAATCGGCGATCTCGCGCGCGCCTTCATCGGTAGCGCAATAAACCAGGACGCCATCCTCCGGCAGGCTATCTACGAACCGGGCGACGCTGCCGCGTAGGTTTTCCCAATTGCCATGAAAGTCGACGTGATCGAGTTCCAGGTTGGTTAAGAGAACGACCTGTGGATCAAGGTCGTGAAAGCTGTCGTAAGCTTCGCAGGCTTCCACGACCGCCCACTCACCTTTCCCCTCCACGACCGGTCCGCCGAACTCCGGCACCGCCGCGCCGACGACGATGAGAGGGTCCAGTCCGGCTGCCTTCATTCCTGCACCGACCATGCCCGTGGTCGTCGTCTTGCCGTGGGT
>JBBREM010000124.1:0-6800 GCA_038202925.1 Fimbriimonadales bacterium
GCGGCGGAAGACGACGATAAGCCAAGGCGCCTCGGTTAAGTGGGCCTTGACGAAATCGGTGCCCAGGGGCTCGAGAGCTTCGCGCCATTCGGGAGTGATTCGGCGCTCATAAAACTCCTTTTCCTCCGCCTCGGCCCGCTCCCGGATCAGCGCCTTGGTAGTAGGATCGGAGATCGCGACAAAATGCCACGGCTGCAAGTGCGCTCCGCTTGGCGCGGTGCCCGCCGTGAGGATCGCCAGCTCGATAGCCTGCCGTGGAACGTCTCGCCGCGAGAACATCCTCACCGTCCGGCGGGCATCGGCTTCGCGGTAGATCAGTTCGAGGCGCTGCATCGTCTCGCCCGCGGGCACGATCTCTGGACGGTAAGGAATGGTTCGGCATCGCATGGCTTCCAGTTTGATCGCCCGCGCCCCGGCGGAGCGTTTCTGCCTGCTGCGGAAGGCCCTTCGGCGGCTCGCGGAACAGGTTCGACAACCCCTGCAATAGGATTCCCGCACCCTGGGACGGGCTTCCCGCATGCCGGGCGGCTAGGCGAATAGGTTGTTTAAGAACTCGGCGAGGGTTGGGTGAGCGAGGATGGCGTCGTTCAGGTCCTGCGCCGTTAGCTTTCCCATCATGGCGATCTGGATCAACGACATGATTTCGCCGCCCTCAACACCAAGAACCGCCGCGCCGAGGATCTGCCCGTCGCCGCCGATGAGCGCCTTGATCATGCCGCGGCTTTCGTTCATCTCGAGCGCGCGCGCAACGTCGGTCATCTGCATCCGCGCAACTCGGAACTTCAGGCCCTTCGCTTGAGCCTCGTCCTCGCTCAGTCCGATCCTGCCCAGTTGCGGGTCGATGAAGGTGACGTTTGGGACCATGCGCCCCTCGATCGATCGGTCTCCTCCGTCCAGCAGGTTCGCCTTTAGGACCCTGAAATCATCGTACGAGATATGCGTGAAGGCGGGTCCGCCCTTTACGTCGCCGATCGCATAGACGCCCTCGGCCGTCGTTCTCAGACGGTCGTCGGCCTTCACGAATCCTTTCTCATCGGTCTCGACGCCGGCCGCGGCGAGATTGAGATCGTCGGTGTTCGGCGTGCGGCCGACCGCCACGAGAAGCTCGTTAGCGACGACATCTCCGTGGCTCGTCTCGATCCGGATATTGCCTCCGGTCTCGGAAGCGGCGAGGGCCTTCGTGCCAAGGCGGAAATCGATGCCATCTTCCCGCAGAATGGCAAGCACGGCGTCGGCAATGTCCGGGTCTTCGCGGGGCAGGAACCGATCGCTCTGCTCGACCACGGTGACCTCGCTTCCGAACCGGGCGTACATCTGCGCGAATTCCAGCCCGATGTATCCCCCTCCGAGGATGGTCAGGTGCTCCGGCAGGTAGTCGAGATCCATCACGCTCGCATTGTCGAGATATCGAACCTTGTCGAGGCCCTCGATCGGCGGGATGAAGGCGCGAGTGCCCGTATCGATGAAGATCAGATCGCCCGTCACGGAGGTGACGCCGCCTTCTTTGAGCTTGATCTCAAGGGACCTCGACCCGGAGAACGACGCCTCGCCGCAAATCAGGTCGAGATGCTCGGTTTCCTGGAGGTGCTTGGCCGTCGGATCGCGGAATTCGGCCACGATCTTGCGCTTCAGCTCGCGCACCTTGGACATGTCCATCTTAGGGCTCTCGGTCTCGACTCCGTATTCGGCGGCGCGCCGGACGGTCTGGGCGACCTTCGCGATGTGCACGAGGGTCTTGGTGGGCGTGCATCCGAAATTGACACAGGACCCGCCTACCGCATCGCGCTCGACGATCGCCGTACGCTTGCGGGCTTTGGCAAGCGCATAGGCCAGCGGGACTCCGCCCTGGCCCGTTCCGATAATGATTGCGTCGTAATTGCTCATAAACGTTCTGCCTTATCCACAGAGCAGCACTGTAGGAGTGGTGGTGTGCGAAGAATTCGAGATCCTCGGGTGTACGAAAGCCCGTGCATTGACTACTTCGAATCGAATTCAGTTAGGGCCTTGAGAACCGCTTCCGCTGCCGGGCGAACCTTGTAGTCGTCGAGCGACGTGGCAAAGATGATCTTGCCTTTCTTTCCGACCACGATCGTCGCTGGTCTTAGATAGCCTTGTGAGTATTTCCCGGCGTAGAGTCCTGCCAGCTTGGCGTCCGGATCGGAGAGGAAGATGAATGTGGGGCCGAGTTTTTCCGCTTCGCGCATCTTCTTCAGCTTCTCGGCGGGTTCGTTCGAGATCGCGTAGATGACGGCTTTGCGTGCAGCGAAATCCTTCTCCAGTTTGCCAAGCTCACCGAGCTGGCGATGGCAATAGGGTCACCACACGCCCCGGTAGAAGACCATCACGACGGGCCGCTTGCCGAATTGCTTTGAGAGATCGACGTCCGCGCCGTCCTCATTCTTGACGATCTCGGACTTGGCCGGGGTGCCGATCCACGCCTTGCCATGATCCGCCGGGGCATCCTGCCGAGGGAGAAGGACGGCCAGTGCGAACAAACCTATAAGGGACATGAGGTGAGTGTACGGCATGAGGTGAGTGTAAAAAGGGGTTACCTTCCGCTAAGGGTCTTTGCGACCTTCCCGCCACCTTCGCCCCGATCTGCCCGGCGAACTTTGCCGCGATAATTCCCGCGGATCCCCCGCCGACTATGACCAGGTCAAAGGTGTCGCTCATGTCTCTTACTCCATGTTCATGATGGGAAGGATGTGCTTGACCCGTCGCCAATCAATTGCTGATTCGCCACGAAACGGCGAAAATCAAGATTGGTGGAGGCAAGGGGACTCGAACCCCTGACCTGTTGCATGCAAAGCAACTGCTCTCCCAACTGAGCTATACCCCCACGAGGGCGGAATTTTACCTCGCCGTCTGATAGCATGATCAGGTGAAGCCGGGTCTGTGCGCAGGCCGTCCATAACCACGAGCATGATCGTTGAGCTACGGGTCGAGAATATTGCCATCATCGAGCGCGCCCTAATTGCGCTTGGTCCGGGGCTGACCGTGCTGACGGGCGAAACCGGCGCAGGAAAGTCGCTCCTCATCGACGCGATCGAGCTTGCCCTCGGCGAGCGGGCCGATTCGGAGCTGGTTCGATCCGGGGCGACGAAGGGCTCGGTGAACGTCGTGATCGGCGTGTCGGCGCAGATGTCCGAGAAGTGCCTTGAGCTGGGCATCCCGGTCGAAGACGGAACGATCTACCTCGACCGGGATGTGTATATCGAGGGGCGCTCGCAGTGTCGGATTAGCGGCAAACTCGCTCCCCTTTCGGTACTCAAGCAATTGGGCGCCCTCGTGGTCGACTTGCATGGCCAGCACGGCCACCAGTCGCTGCTCGATCCGGCGCGACACATCGGGTTCCTCGACGACTGGATCGGAGCGCCCGCCTACAAATTGCTCGGTCAGGCGGCAGCAGCCCACGAGAAGGCCGAGGAAGCGCGTCGCAGTCTCGCCGCCCTGCGTGCCGGAATGCGTGATCGCGAGCACCGGCTGGACTTGCTACGGTTTCAGGTAAGCGAGATCGAATCGCTCAACCCGAAGCCTGGGGAGGTCGAGGAGCTGGAAGCGCAATTGAGCCGCATGCGCAATGTGGAGCAGCTCGCCCAGGCTGCCGCGCAGGCCCAGGACGTCCTTAAGGACGGCGAGCAGAATGCGGCTGACATGCTCCGAACCGCGCTGAAAACGGTGGAATCCGCAGCCCGGTTCGATCCCGAACTGGACTCGATCACGGATGGCCTACGCGCGGCGTTGGTGCAGCTCGAGGAGAGCGGCTATTCGCTTGCCGCTTACGCCGAAGTCCTCGATGCAAATCCGGCGCTCCTGGAGGAGATCGCGGGCCGGGTCGATGGGCTTAAGCGGCTGCGCCGCAAGTATGGCGAGGACGAGGTCGCGGTGCTGGCGTTCCTCGACAAATCCCGACGCGAGCTAGACCTGCTCACCGATTCAGAAGCGAGCGAGGAGAGCCTTGCGCTTGCGCTGAGCGATCGCGAAGCTGAGCTTGGCGCGGTCGCGGCGGAGCTTTCCGAGCTTAGACGGACAAACGGCGGCGATTTTGGCGTGCTTGTGGAATCCCAGCTACGCGATTTGGCGATGGAGAGCGCTCGCTTTGCGGCCAACTTCCGCGACAAGCAGCCGGACGCAGCGGGCTGCGACGAGATGGAATTCTTCTTCAGCGCAAACGTGGGAGAGCTTCCGCGCCCACTCAGCAAGATCGCCAGCGGCGGCGAGATATCCCGCGTGATGCTTGCGATCAAGACGGCGATGGCCGGGCGCGCGGGCGTGCCGACGCTCATCTTCGACGAAATCGACGCCGGCCTTGGCGGCAAGGCAGCGGCTACCGTGGCGCTCAAGCTTGAGGAACTGGCGGCGCACTACCAAGTGGTGGTGATCACCCACCTCGCCCAGATCGCCGCGCGAGGGACAACCCACCTAAGGATCGAGAAAGGCGAAGCAAATGGCCGGGTAAACACCCAGGTGCGCGAGCTGCACGGCGACGAGAGGGTGGACGAGATCGCGCGAATGATCGCGGGCGACCGACTCACCGAATCGGCGCTTGCCAACGCGCGCGACATGCTGGGCTCGTCGGTTTCAGTCTGACGAAGGACCGCACAAGACACTAATCATCGTCATGGCCCTGCTCTTCCCTCACCACCTGAGGATCGGCGGTCTTGATGTGCCGATACGCGGCTTCGAAGAGCATGAATACGCCGTAGCAAAGCAAGCCGAGGCAAAGGACGCCCAACAGCACGTCGCCACCGGGTGAACTCTGAACCGTGCGAAAGGCCCGATTGAATCCGCCCGCCTTTTGAACGCTCTGCGCCAGCCCTCCGGCGAGCATAAAGCCGCCGACGAGACCGAACAGCGCCGAACGAGCGGTGAGGCCGATCCTGCCGAGCCAGATCGCCGCCACCGCGTGAGATCGCGGCATTTCATTGAGCTTGAACACCGATTTGAAGCCTGTCGTCGCGGCGATCCAAAGTTGGCCGATGGCGAAGGCGAGCATGACGATGCCGGCGGCAATCATGAGGAAGCGCCCGAACGGCTGGTGCATCAGGGAGTTGGCGGTGGCGTGATCATCGGCATTCAAATGCTGCCCTTGCGACGCCTGTATCGCCAGGAACGCGAGGTACCCATATCCGATGCCGGATGCCGCGTACCCGATGCGCTTCCAAACCGACTGGTCATCTGGATTGAATATCGTCGAGATGAGCCGCCAGAGGGCATATCCGGCAAGGCCGACGCCAGTCGCGATGAGAATGGCTTGTCCGAACGGCTGCTCGCCCAGATAGTTCAAGACTCCTTTCTGGTTCGTCGTCTGATCGCTCGGGCTGATTTGGTGGTGATTCACCGCCGCCCACAAGGCAAGGCCGCCGATCACCATATAGACAAAGCCTTTGGCCACGTAACCAAATCGAGCCATCCACTCAAGCCATGGGTGCACCTTCGCTACCGCCCGCTCTACTTTGCCGCCGGAATGTCCTGCAACTGCCATCTGCAGTTGGACTTACCTGCGCCTATCGCGGTTCTTTTTTGCGTCGCTTGCGCTTCTTGCCAAGACCGGTGATGTATTTCGGCCCGGTCAATGGCTCGTCGCTCCAAGCGGTGACTCGGAAACACTCGATCGGCATCGTTTTGCCCTTGAGGCTGACGTGTCCCATCGGCTCCACCTCGACGTAAGACCCCACCAACTCGTAGGTCGCGCGGTCGATGATGACGTCGGGCTCACCGGTAATGCCCTGCAAGCGCGAGGACAGGTTGACAATGTCGCCAATGACCGTGAAGTCGTAGCGGCGCTTGCTGCCAACGTGCCCGGCGACGAACTGCCCGCTGGCGATGCCGATACCAGTGGGAAGGTCAAACATCTCGCCGTCGGCGGCAACTGGGGCCATCATTGCCAGGTGCATCTGCCACGCCGCCCTTACCGCCGAGACGGCGGAGTGCTCGAACTCGCGGGGCGCGCCGAATACCGCGAGCAACCCATCGCCCATAAACTTGTCGATCGTGCCCTGATTGGCCAGAATCACGTCGGCCATCTTCTCGAAGTGGGCGTTCAGCAAGCGGACCAGGCGCTCGGGTGGATGCTGCTCCGACATCGTGGTGAAGCCGCGGATGTCGGCGAACATGACGCTGCCCGTGTAGCGTTTCGCCCCGCCTTCCTCTTCGCTTCGCAGGATGAGTTCGAGAACCTCGGGCGAGACATAGGTGGACCACTTGCGCTTGATCGCGCTGCGCTCAATCCACGCGCTGAGGCCGATCGTGAGCGACATGACCAGGGTTGGGATGACCCATGGCAAATGGATGCGGAAGATCAGAAAGAGCGCATAGGCAAGCAGCGGAATGATCCCCAGCCCCGCCACCGAGATCACAACGCCGCGCCAGTTGATGAACGACCGCGCGGCGGTGAGCAGCAGCATCGAAACGAGAAAGACCGTCAAACCGATCGCCCAGGACCGCGCCGGCGTGACGTAGGCCTTGGTGAGAAAGGCGTTCAGGTAGCTTGCCTGGATCGCCACCGCCGGAATAAGGGAGCTGCGAGTGCCGAAGTTGAGCTCGGGGCGCAGATGCGTGAGCGACGTGGCCCGCAGTTCGCCCATCGACTTGGCTAGGTCGGTACCGGTCACGCCGACAAATACGATTTTGCCCTTGAACGAGCCCTTGGCGAACTCATTCTTCGCCACTTGCTCGAACGAAGCGGGGCTTGCGAATGCCGACATCCCGGTCTTGAAGTCGATGTAAGTGCTCGGAATCTCGGTGCCGTCGAACCAGTCGATCGCGGTCGGGCCGGTGCGGGGAATGGAGCGCTCTCC
>JBBREM010000125.1:0-6759 GCA_038202925.1 Fimbriimonadales bacterium
CCCCCTCAGCCCCGCCGAAACCCGCGCTATCATGCTCCTGCGAGCCAATGTCTTATCCGCCGGATACAGCGGAGCGCGGCTCGAAGTCCTCGAGACCCTCGTTGCAATGCTCAACGCCGACATCCTCCCGCTCGTGCCGGAGAAAGGAAGCGTTGGCGCGAGCGGGGACCTCGCCCCCCTCGCCCATCTCGCCCTTGGTGTCATCGGGGAAGGTGACGTCTTGAGCACCGGCTCCCGCATGTCCGCCGCAGAAGCCCTCAGAGGCAGCGGAATCGCGCCCATCGAGCTTCAAGCGAAGGAAGGACTGGCGCTACTCAACGGCACCCAGGCGATGGGCGCTGTCGGCGGCTTGTCAATTGCCAGGGGCCAGCGCCTGGTCCGCACCGCCGACGTCGTCGGTGCCATGACCCTCGAAGCTCTCCTCGGCACGCCCGTCGCATTCGATGAGCGGATCCACCAGGCGAGGCCGCACCAAGGACAGATCGACGCCGCCCGGCACCTGCGCGATCTTCTCGCGAACAGCGAGATACGCGACTCGCATCTGAAAGGCGACTCCCGGGTTCAAGACGCCTACAGTCTGCGCTGCATGCCCCAGGTCCACGGGGCGGTGCGGGGTGCCTTGCAGCACACCCGAGAGATTCTGGAGATCGAGTCGGGCAGCGGCACCGACAATCCGCTCGTCTTCGCCGATTCAGGCGACGTCCTGTCCGGCGGCAACTTCCACGGCGCTCCCCTCGCCCTCGCCCTCGACTATGCGGCGATCGCGCTGACCGACTTGATGAGCATCAGCGAGCGCCGGATCGACCGCCTGATCAACCCCGACGCCAACGAGCACCTGCCGCCCTTCCTCACGTCAAACCCAGGCACGTCCACCGGATTCATGATCGCTCACGTCACCTCCGCCGCCCTTCTCAGCGAAGCCAAAGTGTTCGCCCACCCGTCAAGCATCGACAATGTGCCTACTTCCGGCGGCAAGGAAGACCACGTCTCGATGGGCATGACCGGCGCGCTGAAGCTTCGTACGATCGTCGACAACGCCGAGCGAGCGCTCGCCATCGAGCTGCTCGCCGCCGCCGAAGGGCTGGAGTACCGGAAGCCGCTGAAGCCCGGCGTCGGCGTCCAAAAAGCTTACGATGAGGTTCGACGCCTATGTCCGCCGGTCAGTCAGGACCGCTCCCTGAGCAACGACATTGAAGCGCTCGCCATCGCCATACGTGCAGGACAGTTCGATATCTGATAAAGTTGCCATAGCATGGCTTCTGAGTCTTCACCGGCGCGAATGCGCAGGGCGCTGTTCAGCGGGATTATCGCCAGCCTCGGTGCCAGTCTCGGCTGGCTGGGCTGGGTTGCGGCTCAGGCTTTTGCCAAGGACTGGAAGGTCTTGCTCGCCCCTGTGCTTGGCGCGGTTCTTGGCTTCATCATCCAGTGGATCGAGAAATACATCCACACAGCGCGGCATGAGCACATCGAGGGCGAGGCTCCTCCCGATTCCGCGCCCGCGCCCAACGGCCAAGCGACGGTACGGAACTGGCTGCTGGCCCTGACTTTTCTCGGCATCGCGTGCGAGCACTTGGTCGGGCATGTCATGTCCGAGTATCTGCTGCCGTTCTTGGCCTCGCTCGCCACCCTCTTTCCAGCCGGCTTCGTTATCGGTTTTGTCCTCGATGAGCCAAAGGAGGAGAAGCATGTCTTCGCCGAAGCCGCCGTCGGCGCTCTGTGTGGCTTCGTCGTCTCCCTTGCCGCCCTAGCGGTGCAGCTCATCATGGGGGGCGGAGTTGGATATTTCTCGCTTGCTTCCTGGTGGATCATCGTGGGAATCGGGCTCTACGTGAGCGCTAACCGTAGCGGCGGGGCAAACCCCGTCCGGACCGTCCTGGGCGTCGTCATCTCGCTATCGCTCGTCATCATCTGCAGCATCCCGGCCCTGGTCAATACCCTCGAGAAATGGCCTTACATCGGCGGGGTCACGCGGGCCCTGAGCGCGGCTGTCGACGGCGTCCTTGTTGCGCCCGATCTTCCTGCCCAGTTCTGGGTCGATGCGGAACGGGGGAATCAGACTCAGCCTGCCGATATTGCAAGAGGCCCGATCGACGTAAGCAACTCCGTCCTCGACAAGCCGTATACGCCCCCCCAGGCAACCTTTGCGGAGCAAAATGCCGCTGTATTACAGGCCCTGACACAGGGTGCGCCAGACCCCTCGTTTAAGCGAAACGCAACCTTAAGGACGGAGTGGGACAAGGGCATGAAGTCCGGCCTCGTGAGGTCGTGGATCGTGCTCGTGCTGTTTGCAATCGGGCTCGGTTTCGCGCCGATGATCGAGGAATCGCTTCGTCCCAGGGATTATCCCAGCAGCCGGACGCAGACGAACGATAAGCGTTTGGCGATTGCCATCTTCGCGCTGATCCTCGTGGCCTCCCTGTCGGTTAGGCTGGCTCGCTCAGAAGCGCCTTCAAGTGCTGCGGCCCCGATTCGCGAATCTCATTAGAAGCGATGGCGCCAGCCTCGATCAGGCTGCGCGTCGCCTCGATATTTCCCGTCCGCACGGCAATCGCCAAGGCATTCTGCAGGTCGACCTTCCGGCGCTCTGCGAGTTCGTCGGAGATGGCCCCGAACTCGCCGCTCTCCATCATCGCTTGCAAACATTCTTCAGAGGTGGCTTCGCGGAAGGTGTAGTTGTACAGATCGCGGCCGCCCTCGATGCCGATCGTTTCGCGGTTCAAAATCAGGCTGTCGCGGTCTGCCATTTTGTCGCCTCCAGTGCCAGCGCGGCTCCACCGAGGATGCCCGCATCGTCGATCTGTTCCGCCTGCACGATCTTCGTATCTTGGAAGAGCGAGGGGATGGCAATGTTTCGGGCCGCTTTCCGAGCAGGGCCCAGCAGCAGCTCGCCGGCCTTCGCAATCTGTCCGCCCACAGCAAGCACGTCTGGCGCGAAGACGTTGATCAGGCTGCCGATGCCTACTCCGAGCCAAGTCCCGACTTCCTGCCACACTTCAAGTGCCAACTCGTCGCCTCGCTCGGCGGCTTCGGCGATATGGAGCGGCGTCACCGCCGACAGCTCGCCCGCAACAAGGTCCGAGATCAGGCTCTTGCGGCCGCGGCGGATGCGGTTAACTGCTCGTTGAATGATCGCGTCCCGCTGGCAATAGCCTTCCATCGCGCCGTAGCTGCCCGCATTGCAATCGGCGCCCCCATGCAAGAGCACGATGTGCCCAAGTTCGGCCCCACCTTTATTCCCGCCAAGAAGGAGCAGAGGGCCCGAAGCGGGGCCATGCACGGACGAGGGAGCCATCACGACGCCGCCGCCGATCCCCGTGCCGATCGTGAGCAAGACCAGGCACTTGGCGCTATCGCGCCCCGTCCCGAAGCGATATTCCCCAAGGGCCGCCAAGTTCGCATCGTTGCCAAGATGGATCGGCATCTTAAGGAGCGCCTGCAGCGGCCCGCGAATGTCGACGTGAGTCCAGTAATGGAAGATGTCGTCACGCGTCTCGCCAAAATTGGGAGCCCACACAACCTCGCCCTTCTCGTCGTCGATGTGGCCCGGAATGGCCACCCCGACGCCCACAACATCGCCGGCTGTGCCTTTTTGGGCATCCAAGACCGTCTGAGCAATAGCTTCGAGAATAGCAGGCGTGCCCTTCTGGGCTTCCGAAGGACGGCTCGCGCGTTCACCGGCCGGCGATCCGTCACGATGGTAAGCCCGCGCGCGAACGTTCGTTCCGCCTACATCGACGCCGATTACGCACTGGGTTGACACTGCCGAGCAGTCTACACGCCCAACTTAGGAGCCAATGATTCAAACTAAACTTGAAGTGGGTGAAGGATTGAGGGTTAAGGACATCGCGGCGGCCACGCACGCGATCGTGGATGAAGTCGAAAGAGCCATCGTTGGCAAGCGATCGACGGTTGAAAAGGCGGTCCTTTGCCTGCTCTGCAATGGGCACCTTCTGCTCGAAGACATTCCCGGCGTCGGCAAAACAACGCTGGCCAAAGCGTTGGCGAAAGTGATCGGCGGCGATTTCACGCGCGTTCAGTTCACCCCCGATCTGCTCCCCGCCGACATCACTGGCTCATCCATCTTCAACCAGAAAACGTCTGAGTTCGAGTTCCGAGCCGGGCCGATCTTTGGCAATGTCGTCCTCGTCGATGAGATCAACCGCGCCACTCCTAAGACTCAATCCTCCCTGCTGGAGGCAATGGAAGAGCGCCAAGTGACCACCGACGGCCACTCGCGCGATCTCCCCCGCCCCTTCTTCGTCCTCGCGACGCAAAACTCGATCGAGATGACGGGCACCTATCCGCTCCCAGAGGCCCAACTCGACCGCTTCTTCATGCGGCTGTCGCTCGGCTACCCAGACCGGGAGAGTGAAATCGCCATCCTCGCTCAACAGCAAAGCGACCGGCCCCTAGACTCTGTCAAGCGCATCGTCACCATCGATGAGCTGCTCGAGCTGCAGGAGGGTGTGCGTGAGGTCTTCGTGCACGACACGCTCCGCGACTACGTGGTCGGGATCGTTCGGGCGACCCGCGAAAGCAATCAGCTCCTGATGGGCTCATCGCCTCGCGGCTCGATCTACCTGACGCGCGCGGCCCAGGCCCACGCAGCGATGAACGGGCTGGAATATGTCCGTCCAGACGATGTGAAAGCCGTCGCCGCTGCCGTTCTTTCCCACCGGGTCATCGCTCGCTCTGAGATTCGCGGCAAAGCCGGAGCCACTGAGGATGTCATCGAACGGATCCTCGGCGGCGTTCCTGTTCCCGTGGCGGCCGCGTAGTAAGAATCAAGAATGAGACGGCTTGCCGGCATCGGGCTCAGCACTTCGGCGATCTTCCTTGCCGTCGTCGCCGTCATGCTGAACTCGCCGAGCCTGTTCTACATGGGCACCGCCCTCGTGGCAACAATCGCCGCCTGCCGCCTCCAAGCCTGGCTGTCGGTTCGAGGGCTGAAGTTCGAGCGTATCGCCCCCGGCAGCGTCGTCGCCGGTGAAGAGGTAACCGTCGAGATCACGGTTTGGAGCGACCGGCGCATCCGCCGCCCCCTGATCAGCGTGTGGGACATGCTCCCCCCGCGCCTCGTCTACCAAAATCGCACACCCAGTCTCCCCATCGCTCCCGCCTACGACATGGGGATCCGCACCCACTACTCGTTTCGGCCACTGAAGCGCGGGAAGTATCGGTGGAGCGGAATAAGGGTCATCGGCACCGATGCGCTCGGGCTCGTCCGGATGGACAAGGATTACAAGACGGACGCCGCGGAGCTGACCGTGCTGCCGACGCCGATCCCCGTTTCAGTGGACCTCACCACATCCTCCGGCTGGGGAATCAGCGAGGCCGAAAGCGGTCAATCGAGGGGTGCTGGGATCGAGCCGCGCGGCGTGCGCGAGTATCACACGGGCGATTCCCTTCGACACGTCCACTGGCGCAGCAGCGCCAGAGCCGGCCAGCTCTTGGTGAAAGAATTTGAGGCCGGGTCAAACTCCAGCGTCGCCTTTCTCATCCAGTCCACCGCAGGTACCGAAATCGGCGAAGGCCTCCAATCCAGTTTCGAGCTGATGTGCGGCCATGTGGCCTACCTGGCCGAGCAGCTTCTACATATGGGAAGCCGGGTCGACCTCCCCCTCTTGGAGCAGCAGTCCCAATGGCGCGGGAATGAACATGACCGGCTGAACGATATTTATGAAGCACTCGCGAGCGCTAATCCGGACCGGAGGCAGATGGTCTCAGATGATCTCGCCGAAGCGGCCAGAGAGTTGCCGCCAGGTAGCACCGTCTTTATGCTGATGGTTGCGGCGGACCCCGGCTTGCCCCATGCCGCAAGCCAACTCGGAGGCGGCCTGCGCATTACTCCGCTGATTTACCGTGCGGAGGATTTCCAATTGAGTCGTGGCCAGGCGGTGATCCCGGCGAGCGAGAGCGGGTACCTCGATCAGCTCCAGTCGCACGGCGCTGCGCCGATTCTCATGCCGGGTTTTGGGAGCATCACAACGTGAGGAAATCGTCAGGCATCTCGAGCGTGCAGCCGTTCGACATGGCGCTCTGCGGCATCGCGTCGATTTGTGCTGTTTACGCGACTTCGTTAAGCCTTTCGAGCACGAACAATGGCATCTTCTTTGGGATCATAACCGCGGCCGGTACGATCGCCAGCTTCCTGTTGAGCCGTGCAACGCGCTGGGTCAAGTTCGAACAGCTTGACGCGGTTTTCTACACCGTCCTCGCGCTCACTGCCTTCTTCGCGACGACCCTGTTGATTCAGCTTGTGCCTGAGGACGTCTACCCCGGTCAGCTAGCTGTCGCCGGCACGCTGTCATGGATGGTGGCCCTAACGAGCTTTGCGGTATGGCGAGATCAGACGATCCTCTTTCAGGCCGTTCCAGGCATCGCCATGTTCGGTCTCGTTGGCTGCTACGACACCTTCAAGTATGCGATTGGATTCTTTTTCGTCTTTCTCCTGTGCCAAGCGACTCTGCTCGCGCGAGCCCACGGCCGAGCCATGCTCGTTCAAGCGCAAGTTGCGAGCAGTCGGGGCCGAGCGTCGGGAGGCTTCGAAGTAGGCGGCGAAGCGGACCCAGCCGTACTGAAGCAAACGGCCTGGAGGTGGATGGCGGGGCCTGAGTGGGCGTTCGGCTCGGGCCTGGCCGTCGTTCTGGTCAGCGTCGTTGGAGCCCCCGCGATTCAGGAATCCGCCAAGAGCATCGCCGGAATCGTTCACTACGCGGTGCCGCTGCCGCAGCAGACTGGCCCCTCGGTTGCCGCCTC
>JBBREM010000126.1:0-6718 GCA_038202925.1 Fimbriimonadales bacterium
CATTCCTGCACCGACCAGGCCCGTGGTCGTCGTCTTGCCGTGGGTGCCAGTGACGGCAATGACTTTCTTGTCCTTCAGCAGCCAACCTAGAACCTGTGACCGGCGGAACAGTGGCGAGCCAACCTCGCGCGCCCGCGCAACTTCAGGGCTGGTCTCCAGATCGATGGCGTCGCTCAGCACCACCGCGTGCCGCTCCGAGATGCTCTCGCCGGAGTGACCGATCTGCACGGGAATGCCTTCCTCGACAAGACGGTCGGTCTCATGGGACCGCGTCGAGTCGGTGCCATACACGGCAAAGCCGCGATGCTTGAGCATCCTCGCTAGAGCGCTCATCCCAGCCCCGCCGATGCCGACCAAGAAAAACAGCTTATGGCCGTCCAGCTGCGAACGATCGGCAAACGCCTCACGAATCTCCGCGGCCTTTCTCACTTCTCAGTCCTCCAATCCTTCAATCCTCTCATTTGGCTGCCGCCTCGATATGCGCCACGATCCGCTCGGTCGCATCCGGCACATCCCATTCGCGAAGCTTGTTGGCTGCCTCCTCTCGCTTCTTGGCATGGCCAAGCCAATCGCGCATCGCCTCCCCTGTCGTTGTATACGGCGCAGGTTCTTGTTCGGCGATCGTCGCCGCGCCCATATCCCGAAACTCACACGCATTGTGCATCTGGTGATTGTCCGCCGAGCTCGGGAGCGGAACAAGGACGGACGGTATTCCAAACATTGCAAGCTCGGCCAGCGTGCCCCCGCTTCTGCATACGACCAGATCGGCCTTGCAGTAGGCGTCCACCAGCGCATCGGCATCCAGATAAGGCTCGACGCAATAATCGTCCAAACCCAGCCCCTTTACGCGAGACTTCGTCTCAGCGTAGTTGTTGGGGCCCGAAGCATGGATCACCGTTGCTCTCTCAAGATTCTTCATCGCGTTCGGCACAGCCTCATTGAGATAGGCGGAGCCCTGCGATCCTCCCAGCACGAGGATAACTGAAGGCGCTTTCGCGCCTTTAGCCGGCAGGATGCCGGCGCTCCCACCAAGCCTCTTTCCGGCCGCCTCGCGCAGCTGCTTCCTGATTGGTTGGCCGGTTCGGATCACCGGGCGATCTCTGTACAGCCGCTCCGTCGCGAAGAACGCCGTTAGGAACGACTTGGCCCCCCGCCCGAACATCCGGTTCGCACGCCCCGGGACCGAGTTGCTCTCATGGATCACATAAGGAATCCCAAGCGACCGAGCCGCCGCCAACACCGGCCCCGCCGAGTAGCCGCCGGTCGAAAATACGACATCCGGACGCGCCGCCGCCAAATGCTCGCGCGCCAGTTTGCGCGCCCGCATTAATTTAGAAAGCGACCGCCAGCCCCGCGCCGTTTTGAGAGAGTACAACGGCTCGGAAGGAAACCCCTTGAACAGGATCCCTCGAGCCTCGCACAGCTTCCCTTCCTGACCTCGCAGCGAGCCGAGATAGAGCAGCTCCGCCCCCCGCTCTTCAGCGAGACGAGCTACCTCAAGCGCGGGATAGACGTGGCCGCCGGTGCCACCGCCGGTGACGACTAGGCGCAACGCTTTCCTCCTCCGCTGTCTGCGGGGCAATTACCGACTGGCACAGGCCCATCGCCATCCAAAGGGCGAGCAGGCTGGAGCCGCCGGAGCTGATGAAAGGCAGGGGAATCCCGATGGCAGGCAGCGTACCGTTCGCCATCATAATGTTCACGGCTGCTTGTATCCCAATCCACGCGGCGGTCCCGCTCAGCACGAGCGAGCCAAATTTGGTCGGCGCTTTCGCGGCAAGCGCGAGCAACCTCAGCACCAGCGCGCCCATGACCGCTATCACGATCAAAACGCCAAAGAGCCCGAATTCCTCGCCAATCGTCGCGAGGATGAAGTCGGTAGTGGCCGCGGGCTCAACGTGCTTCGCTCGGCCCGAGCCTACGCCGGTCCCCAGAATGCCGCCGCTCGCCTGGGCAAGCTCGGACTGCACAGTCTGATATCCCGTGTCGTCCATCGTTCCGGCTTCCCAGCGGTGGGCGTGGTTGGTGATGCGCTCCAGTCGGTAGGGCTCCTGCTTTACCATGATGATCACGCCAAGGCAGGCGAGCGCTGCCGCAATCATGAGCGACTTGCGCGACACGCCGCCGAGGATCATCATCGCAAACGCGGTGAACGCGACGATCGCGCCCGTGCCCATGTCGGGCTCCTTCTCGATCAGAACGACCGCCGCAAGCGCCGCGAGGGCGGGTGCGGCCCGCAGTAGCTTCGGCATCATCACCTTGTCGGCCCATTCCACGTTGGTCCGCCACTTGATCTTCGCAGGCCAAGGCTTGCGATCGGCAAAGACGCTCGCCAGATACAGCACGCATGAGAGCTTCACAAACTCCGCCGGCTGGATCATGATCGGCCCCAGCTTGATCCAGCGGTGAGCGCCGTTCATGGCTACGCCGATCACGGGAAAGAAAACGAGCAGGAGCGAGGCAAAGCTGACCCACCACAGGTTCTTCGCCAGGCGCTTCCACTTATCTGGCCGCTGCTTGGCGCACCAGACACTGGCAAACACCGCAAACGGCAGGAAAAACGCCTGCATGACGAACTCGCGCGGAATGGCGCTCCGCCCGGCGGCGATGCTGCGCGGATACCCCGCGTCGAAGACAAACAGCATCCCCAAAGCAGTGGCGGCAAGGGCCAGCCAAAACAGCATTGGGTCGTAAAGCCGTAACGTGCGGTTCATGAATTCAGCCACTCCTTGGCAATCGCTTTGAAGACGTTTCCGCGGTCGCGAAAGTCGTTGAATTGATCGGTACTTGCGCATCCTGGCGCGAGCATGATCACTTCTCCGGGACGTGCCTTTTCCGTGGCTGCCCGAAACGCTTCTTGAAGCGTATTGTACGTCGGGAAACCGCCTCCAAGTTGCTGATTTAACAAATCCTTAGATTCGCCGAAAAGATAGGCCTTGTGCATGCCGCTGGCGAGGTAGTTCCGTACAGGCGCGAAGGGCAGATCCTTGTCTTTTCCACCCATGATTAGGTGATTCGGCCCCTTCACCGACTGCGCGCTTTTCACCACGGCATCGGGGTTTGTGCACATCGAATTGTTAATGACCCGCACACCATTCTTGGACCCCACCACCTCCATCCGGTGCTCGATGCCTTTGAAGGATTTAAGTGCATCGATGATGGGCTGGGGAAGAGCTTCGAATTTGGAATTTGGAGTTTGGAATTTGGAATGCAACCTCCGCTTCGCTCCTCCCTTTTCGATGAGTGCGGACTCAGCTTCCGCCAACAAAGTCCGAGCATGCGCGGCAACAGCTCCCCCAGTGGCGGGGACATTCCTGTCCCCGGTCGAGCTTCGCTCGACCCGCTCCTGCTTCGGCTTCCCCGAATCGGGGACAAGAATGTCCCCGCCACGATTTGCCAGCCACTTCAGGGTCGCATAAGCCATCAGCCCTGCCATCGCCGCGTTCGAATAGTTGTGGGTCCCGATTACCTGCATCTCGTCGGTGCGGATCGACTTATCCAGAATCCGGATCTCCTCCTCCAGAACCTGCGCTTGCTCCCCCTGCGCGCCGAAGGTAAGCACCGTAGGATGGCCTTCCAGACCATCAGCCTTCTGGGATTGCGACCCTGGAGGACGCCGCCGATACTTCGCCGACGAGCCCCCAGGTGCCTCGACATGCGGATCGAACTCCTTCACCACCGCGAAGTCCGCATCCGTCTGCGTGGCGAAGATGCGATGCTTGGTATCCGCATACTGCTGGAACGACTCGTACCGATCGAGGTGGTCGGGCCAGATATTGGTAATCCCGGCCACCGCCGGACGGAACTGCGACACCCATTCGAGCTGAAAGGAGCTGATCTCCGCCACCAGCACCTGATCCGCCGTCGCATGAAGCGCGGCTTCGGTTAAAGGCACCTCCGGCAGCCCCGTGCCAAAGATGTTCCCGCACAGCACCGCGTCGATCCCGCACTCGCACAACGCGAGGTAGGTCATCACCGTCGTCGTGCTTTTTCCGTTGGTGCCGGTTATGGCGACGAGAGCCGGAAAGCCCCCCTCCTCAAAGTGGTTCTTCTTTGAGGAGGGGGTTATTCCCTGAGCGGAGCCGAACGGGTGGGGGGTGGAGATTCTGCCCGCTTGTAAAGCCCCCGAATCTCCCTCCCCCTGGCCCCCTCCCTCAGAAACGAACCATTCTGAGGGAGGGGGAGAAAACCGCGCCACGAGGACCCGGTAAGCGAACTCCACCTCGCTCAACACCTCGATGCCGTCTGCCACCGCGCGCTGCAGCACCACACTGCGCATGTCGACCGCGGGGTTCGTCACCACCCAGTCAAAGTCCGCGACATCAAAAAACTCGCCCCACCCCAGCCGAAGCTCCACGCCAAGCTCCCGGACCGCCTGGAGAACGTCCTGCTTCGACATCTGCTCCGGAAGAGAACGATCAAATACAACCGGTGCCGCCCCAAGCTGCAAGGCCGCGCGAGCAACGGAAAGCCCAGACCGGCCCAGGCCGTAAATCGCGATGCGCTTACCGGTCACTCGAATCCACTCCGGACGACGAAAGCCGAGTGACTACCTCCCTTGCGGGCAGCATTGCCGTGTAAGCGAGAACACACAGCAGGACTTGAACCAACACAAAGGTCCATACAATGCGGCTTTCCGCCCACCCCTTCTTTTCAAAAGCGTGATGTATTGGCGTGTAAACAAAAAGTTTTCGCTTGAACACCTTCACCCAGAAGATTTGGAGGGGTACCGGAACGAGCTCGGCGATGAGCACAAGGCCGATCACGAGAAGAGATGGAACCATGGCCGGCATCATGCCGCCCGAGGTTGTTACCACCATCGAGCTCGAGTAAAGCGTGTAAAACGTCCACCCCCCGTTAGGTGGATACAAAAGGAGGGAAAAGACCACACCAAGGATGGCTCCAATGGGGAGTGATCCCACATCCCCCATAAACAGCTTCGCGGGTGGCGCGTTGATAAACAAGAAGGGGATCGTGGCACCAATCAAAGCTTGAAGAATTGGAGAAATACTGCCCCCGCCGGACATAGTCGCGAGGAGCATCAGCCCACCGCTAAGGACAATTAGGACGGATCCTGCAAGTGCGTCCAGGCCGTCGAGAAAGTTGTAAGCGTTGGCGCAAAACAGAATCAGGAATACAAAGCACGCCGCTTTTGGGGTCACGGCCCATCCAAGAAGCACCCCGGTAGCCAGGATCGCGATCCCGGTCTGCAGGGCAATCTTCTGCTTCCAGCCGAGTCCCCGCTTCCCTGGGAAGAGACGAGGGACCACAAAGTCATCGACGAATCCAATAGAGGCGAACCCAACAAGCAGGACCAACACCGCACCCAATAGGGCCGAATCTAGACCAGGTATTACGTTCGCGTCGTCGAAGCCGTTGGGGCGATCTACTCGGGAAGTCACAGCCGTGAGTGAGGAGATGAATAACCCTGCAAGCAGCCCCAGGACGATGATGAGGCCGCCCATCGTAGGCGTGCCTTGTTTAACCTGATGCCCCTCCGGCGCGTGCTGGCTCACGACTTGACGGGACTTCAGCTTCAGAAGGAGCTTGTATACGGGAAATGCACAGACGGCGCTTACGAGAAAGGAGGCCCAAAAGGGGGCGAGCGCAGCCAGCGGCGTATTCAACAGCCCGCTCCCGCGAGACGCGCCTGCTCGACCGCCTTCTCAAGCTCCAGTGCCCGGCTTCCCTTCACAAGCACCGAATCGCCTTGCTTCGCCCGGCGAAGAAACTCGGCCACGTCGGCAAGGGACCCCGCCTCATGCACCACCAGCCCGCGCATCCGGGCCTCCGCCGCCGCTAGCGCGGTAGCACCGCCCAAGAACATCACCTCGTCCATCCCCGCCTCCGCCAGCAGCCGCCCCAGCTTGCGGTGCTCCTCTTCACTCGCCGGGCCAAGCTCGCGCATCTCCCCGATCACCGCCAGTCGCCGGCCTTCGCACGGCAGCTCGGCGATCGTCTCGATCGCCGCCTTCATCGAGGGAGGCGCGGCGTTGTAGGTGTCGAGCAGCACCGTGGCCCCGTTCATATCCACGACCTCCATGCGCATCGGCGGCAATTCCGCATTGCGCAAACACTCCGCCGCCGTAGCAGCCGGAACGCCGGCTGCAACTGCCGCGGCAACGGCGGCGGCGGCTCCGAGGGCTATATGGCGGCCAACCGCAGGCAGCTCCGCCGTCCAGTGAGCGCCATCGATGCTTCCTTCAATCCGTGCGGAGGTCCAAGAAGTTGGGTGGTAGGCGGTGATCTGGCAGGTTGCCACGTCGGAGTAGCCGAACGTCACCATCGGCACCCGGCAGTGCGCCTTCAAGGTCGAGAGAAACTCGTCCTCCGCCCAAGCGATGGCGACGCCTTCGTGCATGGAGTCGAACAGCTCCGCCTTAGCCCGCGCCACCCCATCCCGCGAGCCAACCATCTCCATGTGCGAGTAGCCCACATTCGTGACGATCCCGATCGTCGGCTTCGAAAATGCGGCCAAGTGCGCGATCTGCCCAAACCCTCGCATCGCCATCTCAACCACGACGGAAGTAGGATGGGCATCTTGCCCATCAACATCGGAATCGGCTCCCGGCACAGCCCCAGCCAGTTCGGCCCACAATAGCGGCGCCGTGTACTCCGTATTCCGATTTCCCCGAGTCTTCAGCACCGGACCCAGCGGCGACTGCGCCGCAGCGACAAACTCTTTGGTAGTCGTCTTCCCCGCGCTTCCGGTAATGCC
>JBBREM010000127.1:0-6624 GCA_038202925.1 Fimbriimonadales bacterium
GAAGAGATCGACGCGCTGATGATGCTCGGCCCCAAAGCCGGGTATCGCGCCCCAGATGACGACGATGATGCAAACGTAAAAGGTCAGCCAGACGATGAGGGACCGAACCAACACCGTGGCGGCAAAGGAGGGAAAGCGCGCTCGTCGCGTGAAGAAGCCCGCTCCAAAAAATCCGAAGCCGAAGACCATGCCCGAGACGAGCGTGCTCCGAATGTCGCGCGGCCCGACTGGCGCGATGAAATAGAAGACAAAGGCGAAGAGGTAGGCGATGAAAAGGTTGCCGTAAAGATCCTTGAGCAGCTCCTTCTGGCGATCCGTCATCTCCCTCCATTGTAAGTCCAGTAGGGCATGCTGGCTGCGGCGAACGTAGAGACCTGGGAAAAACATGGGAGTCCTTGATATACTGACTTCGATGATCGCTAAGGCGGGCCGGAGCAGCGCGAGGTTTAGGTTCAAAACTAGTAGACATATACCTACTATATTGCGGCCAAAAGAGCAAAAATTGCGTGTATGCTCGCATTATTCGCAGCACCATATTGTAATTTCAAAGCATTCCCAGCATAATCCCATACAGGTGGAGGGAAGTTCCAGGACGGAACGATCCTCGACTCGGGGCGGGGCGGGGTGCTCTCCTCGAATTCCGAGAGGCGGCCGAGCATGGATGCGAAGCCGCCCCTCACAGTCTAAAGGCTCATGGCAAGCGCAGTTCGATGGCAGAAGACGTTTCAATATTCTTCAAGCCGCTCATCGGTACCGATGAGGCGACCATCGACGACAAAGGCCGCATCCTAGTCGGCAAGAAAAAGCGCGAGCGCCTTGGCGAACCCTTTGCGATCGCAGTCAGCGAGGTTGGCTGCCTGGTCGCCTATCCGGAAATGGTGTGGCACCGCAAAGTCGCCGAGATCATGAGCCATGACAGCCTGAATCAGGGACGCCAGCAGTACACGCGCCTCTTTCTGGGATATGCCGACGACGAGCTCAAGTTCGATCAGCAAGGTCGAGTCGTCGTTCCCCAGAAGATGCGCGATCTGGCCAAGCTCACCGATAAGGTGATGCTCGTCGGCTGCGGCGACAGCATGGAGATTTGGGCCAAAGATGAATTTGAACGGTATCAGAAAGACATCGACGGTTACGGAGCGACGCGTCGGGAGGCGCTGCAAAAGGCATATAGCCAAATGGTGGGAAGATGACAAGGAACGTCAAAATCAGAAAGCGTAGTTGGGTAGATCGCATGATCGACTTTTTGCTCGGCCAGGAGGGCCACGCGACATTCGTGGCCTTTTCCGCGGCAGGGCTCGACCGCAGCGACGGCAGTCGTCGCAAAGATGGCCATGGCCGCCGCTGAGGCTGTCTGGAGTCTTACGTTTGATGGGCAAGGGTGCCCATTCCTCATGGTCATGCCCAAACACGACCCGGTGATGCTGCGCGAAATCCTCGACATCCTGCCCCTGCGGCCGGGTGCGACGATCGTCGACGGCACGCTGGGCCTGGGCGGGCATTCGCTCGAATTCATGAAGGCGATCAGCCCGGGCGGACACCTCATTGGGTTTGACTGGGATGAGTCCATGCTCGAAGTGGCGCGCGAGCGCCTGGCCGGAAACTTCACCGCTCTGCCGGCGCAGGACCCGCTCGGAACCCATCTGCTCGAGGCGGACATCCGCTTTATCCACGACGACTTCAGAAACATCGTGGAGCATTTGGATGACACCGAGGCCGATGGCATTCTCCTCGACCTAGGCCTGAACAGCGCTCAGGTTGACGATGCAGAGCGCGGCATCAGCTTCAAAGAGGACGGCCCGCTCGACATGCGGATGGATCGAAGCACCGGCGAGCCCGCGAGCGCGCTCCTCAACCGATGGAGCCAGCACCAGATCGAACAGGCCCTGTGGGACTATGGCGATGAGCGCTGGGCGAGGAACATCGCGCGCAAGGTTTTGGAGCGCAGAAAGGAGAAACCGCTGCGCACAACGAGCGACTTAGTCGACTGCGTTTTGGCGGCAATTCCGGCGGGCGCAAGAGATAAGAGAATTCACCCGGCGACACGCTCCTTTCAAGCTATTCGAATCGTCGTTAATGGTGAACTTGAGGGGCTTGGCGAAGCGCTTCAAGATTCAGCCAAATGTCTGGCCGAAGGGGGCGTGCTCGCAGTTCTCAGCTACCACTCCGGCGAGGATCGGATCGTAAAGACCACGTTCCGAGATCTCGCGCGCGAAGGCTTTGAAGAACTCACACGCAAGCCCGTGACGCCAACACAGGAGGAGATCGCCCGCAACCCGCGCAGTCGCAGCGCGAAGCTAAGAGCGATCAAGAGAGCAGCTTAGCGGAGGCCACGGATGGTCGCCGCAAAAGAAATCAGATAGGAAAAGACTCAGGATGAGTGCAGTACCCGTACAGAAACCAATCATCATCGCCAGGCCAAAGCCCCAACTCCGCGTGGAGGTGGGCACCCGGCCGTCGGTCGGCTCAAAGGCCACCGCTCGAACCGTGATCTTCGGCGTCCTCATGTTCAGCGTTTTCTTCTCGAGCAGTCTGGCCGGCCAGGTCATGGTTGAGAAGGCGCGGCGCGAGGGCATGCGCATGATCGAGAGGTCGCGAGCCACTTCAAAAGAAGTGGGCCTGCTGAGAGACCAAGTCCAGTCGATGACCAGGGCCTCCGCTATCGACGCATGGGCGCAGGCGAATGGGCTGGTCGCACCCGAAGCGCTGAACGCCAATGCCCAAGCTAAGCACTAGACAAAATCGCCTCTACTACTTCACGTGGGGCGTCCTCGGCCTGTTCGGCTTCGCGGCGCTGAGCCAGGCGAAGCTGCAGGTGATCGAGCGTGGCTCGATCTTGGAGCGGGCGCGAGAAACCCAGCGCTTTACGCTCAGCCACAAGGACTACGCCCGGCGTGGCGCGATCATGTCTGCCGACAACCGCCCGCTCGCGGTGGATCAGGACACCTATGAGCTGGGAATCAGCTTCAACCGGGTGCCGCAGACGGATGCGTTTTTCCTCGATTTAAGCGCGGCGACCGGCATCCCCGCGAGCGACTTCTCCCAGCTTGCTCTCAACGGGGAAGAGCGGAAAGTCTGGCGGGAGAGCCTGAGCGCCACCCAGCGTAACGAGATACAGGCCGTCAAGAGCAAGTGGAAGGCGGACGGCATTTCGCTCGACCGCACCGGGAAGCGAACCTACCCCCTCGGCCCGGCAGCGGCCAACGTGATCGGCGCGATGATGGACCGAACGCCTCTTGTCGGTCTGGAGCGCAGTCAGAACGTGCTATTGAGGGGCCGGGATGGGAAAACGGTGGGTCTGACCGACCGAGCCGGTGGATTTTTGCCCATGCGCATGGAAGCGGGATCGATTGCAAAGCGAGATGGCGAGAACATTACCCTCACGATCGACAGCGACTTGCAGCAAGAAGCGGCCAATGCGGTCAAGGAGGCGGTCGAAAAGAACGACGCCGACAGCGGAGTGGCCATCATCATGGACCCGACCACCGGCGACCTGCTCGCGATGGCGAACTATCCCAGCTTCGATCCGACCGGCGGTGAACCGGGCGCGCCGAAGGAAAAGCGCAAGTCCACCAATAACCCGGTCGTGCAAAACCGGCTAGAGCCGGGCTCGATGTTCAAGGTCCTGACGTTGGCGAAAGGCCTCGACGACGGCAAGATCGATCCTGCCGCGCACATTAACTGCGGTGGAGCCCTCATGGTGTGGGCCGGACATGCCATCAAGTGCGATTCGCACCACGGGAACCGAGCCCACGGCTCGGTCGACGCCGAAAAGGCGATTTCCAGATCCTGCAATGTCAGCGCCGCAACATGGGCGCTTCGCATCGGCTACCAGCCGATGGTTCACTATCTCGAAGATCTCGGCCTTCTGCGGCCCACTGGCGTAGGGTTGCCGTTCGAGGCGGGCGGGCGGTTTAACTACGGCGAGTACGCCAAGCCCCTGCAACTCGCGACGGTCGGCTTCGGCCAGTCGATCGTGACGACGCCGCTCGCAATTGCAAGCGCCTTTTGCATGTTGGCCAACCACGGCCAGCAGATGAAGCCGCGGCTGATTCGGCAGATCGGCACCCGCGTCGTACCTCCGGTTTCGCTCGGCCAGCGCGTCAAGCCGGCGGCGGCGGACAAGACGCTCGAAATCATGGAGGCGGTAATCCAGGACAAATCCGGAACCGGCTACAGCCTCCGCATCCCCGGCTACACGCTCGCCGGCAAGACCGGCACGGCGCAGAAAGTCAACCGCAAGACAGGCGGCGGGTATGTCTCCAACTTCGTCGGATTCGTCCCCGCGCCGAATCCGAAGGCGATGATCCTCGTGATGATCGACCATCCGAAGGCAGGCGCTTACTATGGCGCAGCGGTGGCGGGACCGGTGTTCGAGCATTTGGCGAAGTCGGTGATTCGCCGGTATCACATCGCGCCGAACGACGTTGCGACGATCGGCCAGAAAGAAGAGCATGTCGACAACTCGGCCGCATCGCCGACGCACGAGGATCCGAAGCCGGCCAAGACTGAAAAAAAGAAATAGCCCTTTGGAGTGCGGCGACCCGGCGCCGCTTTGAGCTGCGCGACCTGGCGCGCTGTCAAGTCCGCCCGCAGGCTCGCTACAGGAAAAGCGGTGGCGGATCACCGCACTCCATACTGAAGAAGCGATGACCGTTCGCGATCTCTTCACCCAAGCCGGCGTAACGCTCGATCGTCTCGAAGGCGATGCCGAGGTGGTTGGGATGGTCATGGACTCGCGCCGGGCAAAACTCGGCAGCATGTTCGTCGCGATGCCGTCAAAGAACAGCGACGCCAACGCGCACATTCCTGCGGCCCATGTTGGAGGGTCAACCTCGGTGTTGACCTTCTCAAGCGAAGGGTTTGAGACGGCGCGAAAGCTGGGTATGTCGGCGGCGCTGCTGGCCGAGGATCGGTATCAGGATTCCCTCTGGAGACTTGCAAAGATCGCTTTCGGCAACCCAAGCGCGTCGATGAAGATCATCGGCGTGACGGGGACGAACGGGAAGACCACGGTGGCCTGGCTCATCCGCGACATGCTTACGGCTCTTGGCGTTCGGGCAGGGTATTTGGGGACGTTGGGGTTCCAAATCCCCGGCGAAGAGCGTGAGCTGCAGAACACAACGCCCTTTGCGATCGAACTGAACGAGCTGCTGGCGGAGTCGCGGGATAAGGGGGTGGAGGCGATCGCGATGGAGGTCTCTTCGCACGCGCTGGCGGAGAAGCGGGTGGATGGGGTCGAGTTTGACGTGGGAGTCTTTACGAACCTCACGCAGGATCATCTGGACTTCCACGGGACGATGGAGGAGTATGAGGCGGCGAAGCTGCGGCTGTTCACCGAGCTGCCCTTGCAAAGCAACAAGGAATTCCAGGCAGCGGTGAACATTGACGACCCGGCAGGCTTTCGATTGAGCGCGAAGATGCGCGAGGCGCTTGGGCGACCAAAGGCAGAAAGACTTCCGTTCCAATTTGGAATGGAGGGGCCACAGCTCAAGGCGGAGGTGGAAACGATTGCCGTCGATCATATCACGCTTAAGTTGCGAGATTGGGACCGGCGGCGTCCACCGTTTTCCTCCAGCATTCGCGTCCCCGTGGGCGGAACGTACAACGTAGAAAACACGCTCGCCGCTAGTTCCTCGATCCGGTGCCTCGGATACAGCATGGACTCACTGGAGTACGCCCTTCCAAGGGTCCGTCCCGTCCCCGGCCGATTCGAGCCCGTCCCAAATGACGCTGGAATCAGCATCCTCGTCGACTACGCCCACACGCCCGACGCCATCGAAAAGCTCCTCGATACCGTCCGCGACATTCTGGATGGATCCAAAATCCAAAATCCAAAATCCAAAATTCTGACCGTTTTCGGCTGCGGTGGCGACCGGGATAAGGCGAAGCGGCCGCTGATGGCCAAAGCCGCCAGCGAACGCAGCGACGTCACCGTCATTACCAGCGACAACCCTCGCACCGAGGATCCATTGCAGATCATCCAAGCCGTCGCCGCTGGAATCGACGACGATGTCGACTGGTCGCGCGTGGCGGCCGGAATCCCCATCCCCAACCCCTTCCCCCTCCCGGCACAAACATCCGGCAAGGAGAAGGGGCGTGCGATTGTGATCCTTGACCGCGGCGAGGCGATCTCTTATGCGATCAAGGTCGCCCAGCCCGGTGACGTCGTGGTGATCGCGGGGAAGGGGCATGAGAACTACCAGATCATCGGGCGGACGAAGGTGCCGATGGACGACCGCGAGCTGGCGCGGAAGGGGTTGGCGGCGCGCTCCTAAACGGGGACGCCTATCCGTCACTAACATGGCGCACTCGCGCCTCGACTCCCTTTGAACCGCGTAGAGAAGATGGCGTTTTGAATCCTATTCCGGTCAACGAATTTGCTCGAATCGTGCACGGCGAGGCCCGCTGCTTTGCTCCGGGGGCGGTCGTGCGCGGGTTCGCTACGGACAACCGTGAGGTGAAGCCAGGCGACTTGTTTATCGCGATCAGGGGCGAGCGGGTCGATGGGCATGACTTTGCCGGGGCGGCGGTAGCCGCAGGAGGGGTTGGTGTGCTGGCAGAGCGGGCTGTCGAGGCTCCGCATGTGCTTGTTGGCGACGTCGTCGCAGCTCTGGCCAAGCTCGC
>JBBREM010000128.1:0-6602 GCA_038202925.1 Fimbriimonadales bacterium
TATCTCGCCGGCCGGAGCCATCAAGCTCAACTCGCCAGCGGGCTCGTACCTAACGGCGCACGGCGTCACCGCGCAGATGTTCAACAGCTACGGCTCGCGGCGGGGAAATCACGAAGTCATGGTGCGCGGCACCTTCGCCAATATCCGCCTGCGCAATCAGCTCGCGCCGGGCACCGAAGGCGGCTTCACCGTCTATCTCCCCACTAGCGAGGTGACGACGATCTACGACGCCGCAGTGCAATACGAGCAGGACGGCACCCCCCTGATCGTGATCGCGGGCAAGGAGTACGGGACCGGGTCCAGCCGGGACTGGGCGGCGAAGGGAACCTTCATGCTTGGGATCAAGGCGGTCCTCGCCCAAAGCTTCGAACGCATCCACCGTTCCAACCTGATCGGGATGGGCGTGCTGCCGATTGAGTTTCTGCCTGGCGAAGGCGCGGATTCTTTGAAGCTGACGGGCAAGGAAACCATCAACATCGTCGGCCTTACGAAAGCCGTGAAGAATGAGTTCGAGGATGGCAAGATTCTCACGATCAAAGCCGATGAGACGGAGTTCAAGGTCCGAGTCCGAATCGACACCCCGCAGGAATTGTTGTATTACGTGAATGGCGGGATATTGCAGTACGTGTTGAGGCAATTGTTGAACGCGTGAAATTCCGCGTCCTGTGCCCGGCAAAACTGAACCTCTACCTTGCCGTAGGCGCGCGGGACGCACGCGGATATCATCCGGTCCGGACGGTGATGCAGACGATCAGCCTCTTCGACATCCTCGAGGTCGAGATCGGCGATTCAGCCACGCCGCAAATCCATCTCGAAGGTGCGGAACTGCCGGCGGACAACACGCTCACCAAAGCCCACCGGCTTAGTCGCGAGGTATTCGCGATCTCTGCCTCCTCGATCCGCCTCCAAAAGAATATTCCAATGGAGGCAGGCTTGGGAGGCGGGAGCAGCGATGCCGCCGGCCTTTTGCGTGCCTACAACCACGTCTTCGCCGCAAGCCCCGCAGAATTAGAATCCGTCGCGGCAGCGGTGGGAATGGACGTCCCGTTCTTCCTCACTGGCGGGCGGGCTCTGGGCGAAGGATATGGCGAGCGGATTACGCCCTTGCCGGACCCTCCGGAGGAGTGGTATCTAGTCGTAAAGCCGCCCATCGGCTGCGCGACCGCTGAGATGTACGCCAAGCTCGACGCTTTACCTAACCGAGCCACGGAAACTCCCGACGACGCGTCGAACCTCTACAACGACTTCGAGCGTGTCGCCCCCTGCGAGTGTCTCGACCTCATCGAACGATTGAAAGCGAATGGCGCTCGCGATGCCAGCCTCTCCGGCTCAGGTTCGGCCGTCTTCGGCCGCTTCCCCGTCGAACCATCCGCGCAAGCTGCCAAAGTGCGAATCGACCGAGAAGGGCTGGGCGAGTCGTGGGTCGCCCAATCGCTTACCCGGACTGGGTCGCTGCAAATAGATGCGTAAGCCAGCAGGATGCCGGCGCTCCCAGCTATTTGAGCCGTTCTTTGAAGAAGTCCAGCACCTTCGCGTGCGAGTCATCCGCTGCCGCCTGGTTGAACTTCGGGTTGCTTGGGTTCGCGAAGCCATGGGGTGCCTCGTAGGCGAAGGTTGCCAGGGGCTTTCCCGCCATGCGCATGGCCGATGTGAACTTGTTCACAAGAGCCGAGTTGATGTTCGCATCTTGCGTTCCCCAGAACATCATCACCGGAGCATTCAGGCGATTCAAATCGCCCGCGTCCAGCGAAGGCGAGCCGTAAAACATCACGCACGCTTTCACATCTTTCCCGCCAATAATCGCCGCCCGATGGCTCCATCCACCTCCAAAACACCACCCGATCGTCCCGATCTCGTTCGTTTTGCGCGCCTTCAGCGCGTCGATCGCGCCTCCGAGCACGGCCCGCGCATCCGGCTCCTGCACCGTCCTGACCAGCGCGCTCGCCTCTTGCGACGTGGCCGCCACTTTGCCTCCGTAGAGGTCAACCGCCAGGACCGCCGCCCCAAGCTCGTCATGCAGCCGCTCGGCCTCGCGCTTGATGTAATCGTTCAAGCCCCACCATTCGTGGATCATCACCACGCCCATCGTATTGCCCGCATTCGCTGGCACAAAGAATCCCGATGTCGTCTTTCCATCGCGCGCCTTATAGGTCAGCATTGAGCCTTCCTTCGCCTTCCAATGGAGCGGCAAGGGAAGAGGATGCGAGGCGATAAAGGCCGGATCGCTCAGATAGGCAGTCATGCCGTTGCAGCATTCCGGACCGGCGACGACGAGCGAAAAGATGAGTGCGCTTAGCATGACGCCGGAAGTCTACTAGCCTCAAAGGTAAACTCCGGCCTCCCATGATCATCCTGATGCGGCTCGCCGCGACGAAAGAGCAGATCGACCAGGTCTGCGACGTCATCCGGCAACACGGCGCGGAGCCGCTGGTTCTGCCCGGCGAGGACCGCGTCGCAATCGGCATCCCGTCTGCCCTCACCAGCGAGCAGCGCGCCAACATCGAAAGCGCCCTCGGCTCGCTCGAAGGCGTCAGCAAAGTAACCCAGACGAGCCGCCCCTATAAGCTCGCTTCCCTAGAATTCCACCCCGCCAAGACGATTGTTGAAGTCGGCGGCGTCAAGATCGGCGGCCCCGAATTCATCGTCATGGGTGGACCGTGCTCGGTGGAATCATACGAGCAGTTCAAGACCGCCGCCGACATGGTCAAATCGACCGGCGCGCAGATTCTGCGCGGCGGGGCCTTCAAGCCGCGCACCTCGCCCTACGCATTCCAAGGTCTCGCCGAAGAAGGGCTCAGGATCATGCAGCAGGTTGGCCGAGAAACTGACCTAGTGACGGTCAGCGAGGTCATGAGCGGGGACATGGTGCCGCTGGTGAGCAAATACGTCGACATCCTACAGATCGGCGCGCGCTCGATGCAGAATTTCCCGCTCCTGATCGAGGCCGGGCGCAGCATGAAGCCGGTTTTCCTCACGCGAGGGCCGAGCGCCACCATCGACGAGTTCCTCCTCGCCGCCGAATACATCCTCAACCAAGGCAACCCGAATGTGATCCTATGCGAGCGAGGCGTGATGCCGCTCGACCGTGGCTACACGCGCAACACCCTCGATCTATCTGCGGTGCCGGTGCTGAAAGAGTATTCGCACCTGCCCGTCATCGTCGATCCGTCTCACGGAACCGGAGTCGCAAAGTATGTCGCCCCGATGGCGAAGGCGGCGCTCGTGGCGGGCGCGGATGGCGTCATGATTGAGATGCATCCGAATCCGCGCATCGCGCTCAGCGACGGTTCGCAAGCACTAACACCGGAGCAGTTCGAGAAGCTGATGGGCGAGTTGAAGCGACTGGCCGCAGTTCTCGTCTAGCCTATTGGGGGATTCTGAAGTTCATGTATCAAGTCATCGACAGCGCCGGCAATTCATACGGATCGATCTCGATCGAGACACTGCGCCAGTGGGTCGCGGAGAACCGTCTCACCCCCGACATGACGATTGTCGACGAGGCAAGCGGCGCGCGTGGGCCTGCAGGCCAGCTCCTGGCCGGCAAGGGCATCTTTCCGGATGCCGCGCCGCCAATGCAAGCCCGGTCCGCCCCCGCCCCGGTCAGCTACTCCTACAAGGGCTCGACCGAGCCAGGAATGCCGCCGATGCTGCAGACGCGGGCCGTCGCGTTCTTCATCGACTTCATGCTGGGGCTGATGGTCTACGAAGTCGTGCAGGTCTTGATCAACATCCTGTTCGCGGGCATCAGATCGTACGAAACTTGGACCTTCTGGAGCTATTTCGGCTACTTCACACCCGCCCTCGTCACGCTATTCTTCTTGCTTCGAGATGCCTTCCTCCCGAATGGTCAGAGCATCGGCAAGCGCATTGCCGGGCTGCGGGTGCAGTCCGCCGGCGCGCCGATCAACGCGATGCACTCGATCCTGCGCAACATCGTCGCGCTGCCGCTGTTCATGCTGCCGATCCCCTACGTGGGAGCATGGTTTGCCTTGCCCGTCACCGTCCTGCTCTTCCTCGCCGACGCATTTATGGTGATGACAAGCGGCAAGCGTCTAGGCGACGCGATCGCCCATACCCAGGTTGTCAACGCCTAACCCCCAGCTTGTTCAGAGAAAGCGGGGTTAGGCCCCTTCCGCTGGTGACGTGCTGTCGCCATGGATGGCGACATCCGCTCTCCCTGGTCCCCTCCGGGGGCCTAAGGGGCCTGGCGTAGCCATGGATGGCAAAGCGTTAGGGTAAGGGGGTTCAGTAGCTAGGCAAGCCGTGGATCAATAAGGCGAAGGCGTGGAGGTCGGGGGCTCGTGAATGCGGCGGACGGAGGATTAAGCCTGTGGAGCCCCTTCCAAACCTAACTCAGATGCATTCCCCTGGAAGGCCCCGATGAGGTTTCCAACGTGTTCCTCAAGAGGAACGCCGATTCCCTCCGCCCCGTCATACACCTCTTCCCGATGCACGCCCGCCGCGAAGGCCGCCATCTTCAGCTTCTTCATCACGGACTTGACCTCCACCTCATGAACGCTGCGAGACGGCCGCACGTAGGTGACGGCGGTGACGAAGCCACTGAGCTCATCGCACGCATACAGGTACTTCTCCAAGAGCGACCCGCGCGGGATGCCTAACGCGTTGGAATGCGATCCAATCGCGCGAATCAGCGCAGGATCCCACGCTTCGCTCTCGAGCAGCCTCATCCCCCAAGCCGGATGTTCATCCGGATGCTTCTCGTAATCGAAGTCGTGCAGCAGTCCGGTCAGTCCCCAAAGTTCCACATCCTGCGAAAGGCGCGACGCGTACCAGCGCATGGCGGTCTCGACGCACATACAGTGGCGGCGAAGCGACTCGCTGTGAACATGTGTCGTCAAAAGAGCAAGGGCGGCGTCGCGGTCGTGCACGATCCGTATTATGCTCATGCCTAGGTTTCTAGAAACCCCGCAGGAATAAGTCGTCAATGCGAATAAATATGTGGACAAAAATGCAAAGGAAATTGCGTTCGCATGCGCAAAAACCGATGTATGATGTTCTCAATTCACTCAGGCAATCGGGTGAATCCTCAGGGGGCGTCGCTGGTTTTCAAGGGGAGAACGACGAAGCCAGGTCCTACGGCGCCCCGAACCTTTACCCCCCGAACCTTTCCCCAAACAGCCTAATGCTTTCCCCAACAGGCTCCATCCTCGCGGACGCCAAGGTATCTTCACTCGCCATGCGGCTGTTTGTCGCGTTTTCATTGACACTTGCAGCCGTCTTCGCGCGTGCCGAGCGCATCCTTCTCGTGCCCCTTGATAGCCGCCCGGCGGCCGGGCAGTTTGCCCAGATGATCGCGCATATGGCCTCCGTCGATCTCCGCCTGCCAGAGTACAATCAGCTTGGCCGGTTTACGAGTCCGGGCTCGCCGGGCGCGATTCTCGACTGGCTCCAAAATCAGGATTACCGGGACATCCGAGCTGTGGTCGTGTCCTCGGACATGATCGCCTACGGCGGCCTCATCGCCTCGCGCACCGATCAGAGCACCAAAAGGCTCGCCTTCCAGCGGCTGCGCAAGCTGGCCCGGATTAGGGAGCAGCATCCTGCAACCAAGTTCTATATCTTCTCAGCCGTGATGAGGCTGACGCCAACGGCGACAAATCAGTCAGCCATCTGGCGCATCCAGCTCGGCCGGTACGAGGAGTTGCTCAGCCGTTACAGGGCCGACCAGAACCCGGACTTCTTGCGCGAGATGAAGGCGCTGCTCAAGCAGGTGCCGGCAAGGGAGGTTCGGCGCTACGAGACAACCCGCCAGCGGAACCTCGAGGTCGATGCTCAGCTGATCCGAATGGTCGCCCACGAGCAATTCGACTATCTTGCGTTCGGGCAGGACGATGCCAGGCCCTTCGGGCCTCACATCAGCGAGACCCTGCAGCTTCGCGAGATTGCGAAAGAGAATGACGTTGAGGGCCGTGTTTACTTCTGCGAGGGCATCGACCAGCACTCGAACGTGCTGCTCTCGAGGGCGCTGCTGAAGCAGAACGGCTGGAAGCCTAAGATCAAGATCGTCTACTCGGACGATGTCGGCCGCACGAAGTACGCCAACTTTGAATCGAAGACGATCGAGCAAAGCCTGAACGATCAAATCGTGGCGAGCGGTGCCGAGCCGGCGAAGGACAACGAAAATTACGATTACGCGCTCTACGTCAACACGCCAGGGAGGCGTACCGAGCAGTTCGATGGATTTGTAGCGGCGCTGACCAACGAGATCGACCAAGGCCTGCCGGTCGCGGTGGCGGACATCAACCTGGCGAAGGACGGCACCGCCGATCCGCAGCTCTTCTCGTTCCTGTCACAGAGCGATCGGATGGTGAAGCTGCTCGCGTTCGCCGGGTGGAATACCGCCGGCAACTCGATGGGTACGGCCATCCCGGCGGCGAACATTTACCTCTTGTCGCGGCGCATTCAGACCGATCCGCTAGCGCGCGAAATCGCTCGCCGCGAGTTCCTGTTGCACCGGTTTGTCAACGATTACGCGTATCACAAGTTCGTCCGCCCGCAGGCGTACTCGATGATCGATCAAAGCCAAGGCTCAAACCGTGAGGAAACCTACGGCCAGACATTCCGTGAGGTCAACCAGTTTG
>JBBREM010000129.1:0-6557 GCA_038202925.1 Fimbriimonadales bacterium
TCTGAACATGCTTGCTCTTGCCGTGTGCTTAGCCCTGTTACAGTCCGACGATCCGATCGTGCGGGATGAATACGGCGTGCCTCACATCAAGGCGGCAACCCTGGAGCAGGCGTGGTACTGGGCAGGCTTCGCCTGCGCGGAGGACCGCTTGTGGCAGATGGAGCAGAGCCGGCGGGTTGCCCGGGGGAAGATGGCGGAGGTCTTTGGCAAGCAGTTCGCCGCCTCCGATATCGATGTTCTGAAGACCGGCTATACAGACGGAGAGCTGCGCCAGGAATATAGCGAGTTGTCGCCGGCGGTAAAGGCGGCGATGGACAACTACTCGCGTGGAGTGAACGACTACATCAGCCGCGGGAAGCTGCCGGATACCTACGCTCGCTATGGCTTCAAGCCCGCGACCTGGACTGTCGAGGACAGCGTGGCGATCGGCGTACTGCTTTTCCAGCAGTTCGGTCGGGGAGGCGCAGGAGAAATTCGAAACCTTGCCTTGCTTGGCTATCTGCAGGGAAGGCAGGAGACGAAGAACCGGGTGTGGGACGTTTTCGACGACTTCGCCTGGCAGAACGACACGGCGGCGACGCCGACGATCACCGTTGCCGATGATCCGATGGCGAAGAGCCACTACAACTTCCCTGCCCTGACCCGCCCGATCAGCGTGAGCCACTTCGCCATGCTGCCGAAGCTGTCGCTCTTCGATCTGCTGCCCGGGATTCGCCTTGCGAGCAATGAGGAGCAGAAGTTGGTCGCCGAACTAGTCTCCGCCCCTTACAAATGGGGTAGCTACGCGGTGGTGGTTTCTCCTCAGCGTTCGATCACCAGGGCGTCCCTGTTGCTCAGCGGCCCTCAAATGGGGTTTCGCGCACCCTCGATCATCCATGAGATCTCCCTCGACGCTCCTGGATTGAGCGTTGGCGGAGCCGACGTTCCCGGGATGCCGGGGATCGCAGTCGGCAAGACCCGGAACTTTGCGTGGGCGCTAACGAGCGGCGTGGCGGACACCGACGACATCTTCATCTCGCGGCCCGACGGTTCGGATGGTTATTTCTACGGGAACCAACGCCTCAAACTGCAGAAGATTGATCAAGTTCTGCATGTCAAGGGCGAGCCGGATCAGACAGTTACCCAGCTGCGGACCCGCTTCGGTCCAGTCGTGATCAACAACAAGAACGCCATCCTATCGCGCCGCGCAAGCTACTGGATGCACGAGATGCAGGGCAGCGAAGCGTTCTTTAGCATGTACACCGCAACAACGCCCGAGCAGCTCGATGCGGCGATCCAGAAGTCGCCCATGAGTTTCAACTGCTTCTGGGCGACGCGGGGCGAGATCGGATATCGGTACGCGGGCGCAGTACCCGTGCGCGCCGAGGGGCTTGATCCGCGCCTGCCGACACCGGGCGAGCCGCAATACGACTGGAAGGGCATGATTCCGCACTCGCAAATGCCGCACGTTTTCAATCCCAAGTCGGGCGTGCTTGCGAACTGGAACAACAAGCCAGTGACCTGGTGGCCAAATCTCGACACGCCGGTGTGGGGACGCATCTTCCGCAACTCTGCCTTGCTCGAACAGCTCGGGAAGCCCAAGCTGCGGGAGCAGGATTTGGAGCTGGCGGCATGGAACATCGCCCGCGACGATTTCACGTGGCCGTACTTCAAGCCCTACGTGGAACCGGTCGTGGCTGACTTCCTTCAGCGACGGTTCATCCGAGATCCCGGCCCCGTAACGGAGGCAATGCAAGCGCTCCGAACCTTTGATGGCCGGATGATGAATGGGTCTTATGGAGCGACGGTTTACAACGCGTTTATCCAGGCTCTGCGCGAGGAGCTTTTCCTGCCCACAACCGGCAACTTTGTATCCATGGACAACTTCAACCAGGCGGCGCAACCGACGGCGATCTGGAACGCACTGAATCGAAAAACGAATATCGACTACTTGGGGAAGCGAACTCCCGCTCAAGTGGTCGAGCGGGCGATCACAGTCGCCGGCGAACGGCTCGAGAAGCAGTACGGGCGCGACCTCAACGCCTGGCGCTACACCGCGCCGGCAATCCGCTTCGGCGATGAGCCGCCAGTTCCCTATTCGAATCGCGGGACGATGATCCAGATCATCGATCTCGCCACGATGTCCGGCCGCAACGTGTTTCCGCCAGGCATCGCGGAGTCCGGGCCGCACGCCTTCGACCAAGTTCCCCTTGCCCGTGCCTGGACCTTCAAGCCGATGCGGACACGGTAGGAGCACGGCGTGCCGTGCCCGAGTGGGTGAGGGCAAGGCGCGCCTTGCCCCTACGCGGACACTAACTGCTTCGAGACGGTGCTCAGCGCCCTTCCAACCTTCGCGACTATCTCGTCGATGATCTCCGGCGTCGCGATCAGGGGTGGGGCGAAGCGGAAGGTGCGGTGGCGGGTCTCCTTGGTGAGAATCCCCACGTCGATGAATGCCTGACCGAGCTTCTTCGTATCGCAGCCCTTCCGAACCTCAAGGCCCACAAGCAAGCCCTGGCCACGAACTTCCTGGAAGCACTCGTAGCCGAGGTCAATAAAGCCCTGCATGAGCCGGATGCCCATCGCCGCGCTGTTGTCGGCGAGCTTCTTCTGCTCCATTTCCTCCATCGTCGCCAGCGCGATTACTGCCGCTAGCGGGTTGCCTCCGAAGGTGCTGCCATGGTCGCCGGGATGGAAGACGCCGAGCACTTCCTTAGTGCCGACTACCGCTGAGACCGGCATCACGCCCCCGCCAAGGGCTTTGCCGACGCACATCAGGTCGGGCTTGGCTCCTTCGTGCATCCAAGCGAACTTCTTGCCGGTGCGGCAGAATCCAGTCTGGATCTCATCCCAGATCAGCAGAACATTTTCTTTCGTGCAGAGCTCGCGCAGGCCCTTCATAAAGCCGGCGGGAGGAAACAGGATTCCTCCTTCCGCCTGAATCGGCTCGAAAAGGACCGCCGCAGTGTTTGGGGTGATCGCGGCCTTCACAGCATCGAGATCGCCGAATGGGACGACTTTGAAACCCGGCGTGTAGGGGCCGAAATGGTCTTTGGTTCCATCGTCGGTGCTGAAGCTCACGATCGTGACGGTGCGTCCGTGAAAGTTCTGAATGGCGACGATGATCTCGGCTTGTTCATCAGGAACGCGCTTCACGGTGTAAGCCCACTTACGGGCGAGTTTGATTGCGGTCTCGACCGCCTCCGCGCCTGTATTCATGGGGCAGGCCATGTCGTTCTCGGTGTATTCGCAAATCGCCTTCAGAAACAGCGCCATCTCGCTCGTGTAGACTGCGCGGCTCGTGAGGGTGAGGACGCCGAGCTGATCTTTCACCGTGTCGACGATGTACTTGCTCAGGTGGCCGTTCGCTACCGCCGAGTAGGAGCCGATGCAGTCGATGTATTTCTTGCCGCTGCCATCCCATGCGTAGCAGCCCTCTCCACGAACGAGGTTCACGTGGAGGGGGTGATAGTTATGCGCGCCGTACTGCTCGGTAATTTGCATGGCCTGCTCGTCGGTCAGCTTGGCGACTTCGTCGTGGATGTTTTTCATTGCTTACTCTTAGTTTGCTGTTTGTCGATCGTGTTTGAGAACCCTGCCAAACGCCGGCTGAAGACCGGCGGCTACTTTCCCAGAACCTTCTTCGCCTCGTCAAGTTGCTTTGTCATTGCGGTTGGGCCAGGGCCGCCCTGTCCGTCCCTCGCCGCGATGCTTCCGGTTACGTCGGTGGCCGCATGTACTTCTGGGGAGAGACCAGTCAGAGCGTCGAGGGTGGTACCGGTTTCCTCGCATTGCCTTACGAGCTTTCCTGTGGCTTCGTGCGCCTGGCGGAAAGGCATGCCGTCCATCACCATTGCCTCGGCAACACCGGTTGCCGTCGAGAAGCCATCGCCCGCGATGGCGGACATGTGCCAGGTCTGGAATTCGGCCGTCGACAGCATTCTGGCGCAAAGCTGGAGACTGTCCAGGCATAGCGAGACCGAATCGAAGAGACCGGGTTTGTCCTCCTGTTGATCGCGGTTATAGCCAAGTGGCAAGGCGCGCATCATGGACATAAAGGCAGTCCAATGACCGATGACTCTCGCACTGCGACCCCGGATCAGCTCCGCCATGTCTGGATTGCGCTTTTGCGGCATGATGCTGCTGCCGGTAGCGTAGGCTTCGTCGAGCCGGACGAAACCGTACATCGGTGTCGACCAGAGCACAAGCTCCTGGGAGAGCCGCGAAAGGTGCTGCATGAGGGTCGCGGAGTAATGCAGGGCATCACCGACAAAATCGCGATCGCTCGTGGCGTCGAGGGCGTTGGCGGTTACGCACGAGAAGCCCAGCTTGGCGGCCGTCATTTCCCGGTTGATCGGCAGTGACGTTCCCGCCAGAGCTGCTGAGCCCAGCGGGCACTCATCCGCCATGGCTTTGACGGCGGCAAGGCGAGACTTGTCCCGCTCCAGCATCCAAAAGTAGGCCATCAGATGTAAGCCGAGAGTGATCGGCTGCGCGGGCTGCATGTGGGTGAAACCAGGCATCGCGTCGGCTTGGTGCTTCTCTCCGAGCTTAAGAAGCACTTTCTGAAGCTCGACAGCCCGGGCGGCCAAGGCATCGCAGGCCCGCTTCAGCCAAAGCCGCGTAACCGTGGCAATCTGATCGTTCCGGCTCCGTCCGGCGTGCAGCTTGTCGGCTACCTCTCCGACTTCGGCCCGAAGCATCTGCTCGATGGCTGCATGGATGTCTTCTGCGTCGTCAGGAAGGGACGCACCCGCAGACAACTCTTTCCCGATCTCAGTCAGCCTCTGCACCAGCAGAGCTGCCTCGGAAGCCGGCAAAATCCCGCAAGCTCCCAACATCTCCGCGTGAGCGATGGACACCTCGATCTCCTCCTGCCCAAGAATGGAGTCCGAGTCGATCGACTGGCCAAAACGCCACGCGAGTTCGTCCGGCCCCTTCGCGAATGCGCCACCCCAAAGCTTTTGCTTCACCATGCCTCCAGACGATGCCCCGCCACGCCTCGTGGCGCGAGGCTCACCAACATGCGCGACCCAGGGGTGGCGGATACATTCACTTGCCCTCCAGCTTCGCGTAAAGCAGACTCGACAGGCCGTGCGCGCGCACCATGCCGCCCATGTCCTTCTGCTCGAAGCTCGACATGTCGTCGAACGAGGCCACCGACTCGGAATACAGCGCCCATTCGCTCTCTCGGCCTACCACAGTGATAGACCCCTTGAACAATTTAAGAGTCACCGAACCGGTTACCCGCTTTTGAATCGAAGCGGCGAACGCGCAGAGATCCTCGAAGAGCGGATCGCCCCAGAGTCCCTGGTAGGTGAGGCTCGCCCACTCCTTATCGACAAGGTCCTTGAACCTGCGCTCCATGGGAGCGCAGACCAGCGCCTCGAGTTCCTTGTGCGCCCGGATGAGGAGCACCGCGCCGGGGCATTCGTAGTTCTCGCGGACCTTCATTCCAATCATGCGGTCCTCCATGATGTCAATCCGGCCGATCCCATGCTTGCCGGCGAGGACGTTCGCGGAGGCAATAGCTGGGAGCCCCGGCATCTTGCCGGCCTTCTCGTTCTCAGCAGGCGAGGAAAGCGATACCGGCACACCATTCTCAAACGAGATTGTCACGTATTCCGGCTCATTCGGCGCATTCACGGCCGACGCGGTCCATTGGAAGATCTCCTCGGGAGGCTCATAGCTGGGCTCTTCGAGCCGGCCGCCTTCGATGGATCTTCCCCATAGGTTCTCATCGATGCTCCAAATCTTGTCCTTGGATTGCCCGATCGGTGCGCCGACCTTCTCGGCGTACTCGATCTCCTGGGTGCGCGTCCAGTTTTTCTCCCGAACGGGCGCGTAGACCGGAATGCCAGGCGCGTGCAGGCGCAAGCCGTATTCGATCCGAAATTGATCGTTCCCCTTGCCGGTGCAGCCGTGAACGATCACATCGAAAGGGCCGGAAGCAAGGGCGACTTCGGCGGACTTCTTCGCGATCAGCGGACGGGCGATCGCCGTCGAAAGCGGATAGCCGAAGTAGTCGGCATTGAACGCCATCGCCGTCGTGCAGTACTCGTTGGCAAACTCCTCTTTCGCATCGACCGTCGTGTGGCAGGTTCCCAGGATCGCCGCCCGCTCTTCGGCTTGGGCAATGTCGTTGGCGGGCTGGCCCACATCGACGGTTACCGTCGAAATCTGCTCATACCCCTCTTCACTCAGCAGCGGGATCACACAGGTCGTGTCGAGTCCGCCGCTGTAGATAACGAGTGCTCGCTTCACAGGCACTTCTCCATCAGGAGCTGCATGAGAGCCTTCTGAGCATGAAGCCGATTCTCCGCTTCCTGAAAGACTACAGATCGGGGTCCGTCGATCACGTCCGCCGACACCTCCATCCCTCGCTGAGCGGGGAGACAGTGCATGAAGATGGCATCGGGCCGCACATTCGACATCAGGGAATCGTTTACCTGATACTTCTCGAATCGCTTCAGCCGGACGGAGGTCTCTTCCTCCTGGCCCATGCTCACCCACACATCGGTGGCAACCACATGCGCGCCGATCACCGCGTGCTGAGGTGAGTAGCACTGCTCGACGCC
>JBBREM010000130.1:0-6542 GCA_038202925.1 Fimbriimonadales bacterium
GAAGACATCTCGCAGGTTTTGGCTTAGAAGTTGGACCAAACGCCGGGCGAGGATTCGTACTCGATCTTATGGATCGGATGGATCTCCCAGCTGGATCCGCGGGAATGCCCGACTTGGCTGTTGTGCTCTTGGTCCCACATCAGCCAGCCGGTGATTCGCAGCTTCGTATGGTTGTTAATGAGAGGCGTGAAGCCGGACCGCTTCCAATTTGGGTGGCCGCCCTTCATTCGCGGAGATACTTCGGCGACGACCGACTTCGCGGCCCGCAGATCGCCAACGTGCGCAACGATCCATGTATGGGTGTCCTTGCCGGCAAGCCCGCCGCAGTTGCAGCCCTCGGGACCCTCGTCGCGCGCCTGAACCATGTAGCCGGTGATCGTGGTGTACTTCTTCTCCTTAGGAGCGACGGCGTTGCGGGCGGCTTGCGTCCATGATGCGCGGTCGTGGTTTCCCTGAGCCAACACAGAGGCGGGATGTGAAGCGAGCATCGAGTTGATCGTAGTCGTGCTTGTCGTGGGAGCAGGCAAGTCACGGTTCTTTAAGGCGTTGAGCCAAGGGTCGCCTCCACTCCCCTCCTGAGGACAATTCCCGATCATGGAAAGCCCGTTGCTAAAGCGTCGAGAGTCGGTGTAGATCGTTGTTGCCGCCAGGGCAGCTGCGGCGATCAATGGGCACAAGACCAGAGTTGCAGTTCTCACATTACTGAGTCTAAACCCTACGACAGCTTTTTTGGGGAACCCACGTGGCGGGGGCATTCCTGCCCCCGCTACGGCGACAGCAATGTCACCGCCACGGCTTCTTAATAATCCGAATACAGGAAGAACTCGTACGGATGCGGCCGCAAATCGACGGCGTCGCATTCGTTGAGCAGCTTGTACTCCACATAGTTCTCGATCAGGTCCTTCGTGAAGACGTCGCCCTTCAGCAGGAATTCGTGGTCCTCCATCAGCGCTGCCAGCGTCGCCCGCAGGTTCGGCGCAGTCGTCTTGATGCCGACTCGCTCCAGCGGAGGCAGCTCGTACAGGTCTTTGTCCAGCGGCTTCGGCGGCTCGATCCGGTTCTGCACGCCATCGAGGCCCGCCATCAAACAAGCCGAGAAGGCCAGGTACGGATTCGCCATCGGATCCGGTGCGCGGAACTCCACGCGCTTCGACTTCGCCGACTTGTTCGCGACCGGGATCCGGATGCATGCGCTGCGGTTGCGCTGCGAGTACATCAGGTTGATTGGCGCCTCATAGCCGGGAACCAAACGCCGGTAGGAGTTCGTCGTCGGCGCGCAGAACGCGAGCAACGCGTCGGCATGCTTCAGCAACCCGCCGATGTACCAGCGGGACAGATCGGAAAGCCCGGCGTAGCCGGCCTCGTCGTACATCTGCGTCTCGCCGTTCTTCCAAATCGACTGGTGGATGTGCATGCCGCTGCCATTGTCGGCATACACCGGCTTGGGCATGAACGTCGCGATCTGGCCGTTCTGGAAGGCGACATTCTTGACGACGTACTTGTACTTCATCAGCTTGTCCGCCATCACGGTCAGCGTATCGAACTTCATGTCTATCTCGCACTGGCCAGGGACGCCAACTTCGTGGTGGTGCATCTCGACGTCGATGCCGATGTCCATCATCTGCAGGACCATGCGCGTGCGCAAGTCTTGCAGCTTGTCCGCGGGCGAGCAGGGGTAGTAGCCGCCCTTTTGCTTGAGGGTGAAGGCTGGCGAGTCGTCGGTGCCACTGTTCCACCAGGCTTCCTCGCCGTCGATCCGGTACATCGCGCCTTGCGGCTCGTTGCGATACTCCAGCCGGTCGAAGACGAAGAATTCAGCCTCTGGACCGAAGTAGCAAAGGTCGCCAATGCCCGTCCCCTTCAAATACTGCTCGGCCTTCACCGCCACAAACCGCGGGTCGCGGCTGTAGGGTTGCCGAGTCAGGGGGTCTTCGATGTTGCAAATCACGACCGCTGTCGGCATCTCGCTGAACGGGTCCATGAACATCGTCGAGGCATCGGGCATGAGCAGCATGTCCGACTCATTGATCGTCTGGAAGCCGCGGATACTCGATCCATCGAACGGCAGGCCGTCCTCGAAGGCATCCTCGGTAAAGTGCTTGGCCGGTAGCGTGAAATGCTGCCAGGTGCCGAGAAGGTCGGTAAAGCGGATGTCGACAACGAGGGCATCGTTGTCTTTCACGAAAGCAACTGCGTCGCGCGGGCTCATTTGTGGCTCCCTGTCAAGGAGAGAGCTTACAGTTTCCGAGACGGGTTTATCACCAATTGTGCTCATGGGTTCTCCGGGGGGTCGTTTGGAATTTGGAATTTGGAATTTGGAATCGCTGCGACATCGGGCCAGTACCCGGAACGGGTAGTTGCACGGAACAATTATTCCAAACTTCAAATTCCAAATTCCAAATTTGGAAGGGGGCGACGCTGCCCGAAATTACAAGGGTCCGGACGAGGGGATTCCTCGCGAGGACGCCCCGTTTTTAACCTGTGCGCATTACTCGACAAAGTTGCAGCGAGGCGTTTTTGCGCATCAATTCGTCCCGTTCATGGGATTGAGCCCCCTATTCTGCTTTGGACCATGGTGGCGTGCGGAAGGGTTGAACTTTTGCTGCCAACCCAACGGAAGCCACGGCGCGACGAGCCACTTCGGCGAGTTCGTCGCTGCCGGTCATGATGTGCGTCGGATGATGCTGTCGCAACAGCGCTTCCAGGCCGCAATCGGCATCAGCCGAGATCGCGGGAGTAGGAGGATTGTGCCTCGATACCAGCCGCTCCAGCAGATTGAACACATGCCATTCGCAGCCAAAGACTAAGAGTTTCATCGCGTTAAGAACCGAGTTAGCCCGACGGACACGAGCGCTTCCCGTTCATCGTCGACAGCATCGCAGTGCAGATTGTAGTGCATCTGGGGCAAGTGAACCGGCGGGGGTCAAACCGACATGAACCGGGAAGGCACGCTACGCAGTGATTGTAGTTGTCATCCTAGAAGTGATCTAGCGAATTGGAAGGATCTACTCGTAGTCGCCATTGCCCACAAACTGGCCCCCTCCAGACGCAGATCCTTCCAGTCGCGCTCGTTCCTAGCGCACTTCCAGGGTGACCCCGATCGTCAACCTGAGCGGGGCCGCGACCTAGCGGGCGAGTCGAAGGACCTCGGGTTCGGCGCGGCAACCTTCGGATGCGCGACTTCGCCGCTCCGCTCAAGATGATGGCTCTAAAGCGGACCCTTCTTCTCATATACTGCCCGAGCAAGCCCTTCCCAATCCACCGCCTTAGAGGCGGGCAGCAAGACAGCCTCCCCGGTCACGATCTGGTACGCCTCGGCAGCCCGCGGATTGGCCCAGAGAAGGAAGCAGCGGTACAGGTCACCGGCAATGCCGCTGACCTGCGTTGCCCGCAGCCGAGCCGATTGTTCCGCGTAGGCGAGCATGATCAGATCGCTCGCCGCCCCGATCCGGATCTGATCCTTGGGGGCCAGCGCGATCGCTTTGCCCGTCAGCTCGGAGATAAAGGAGTCACCAGATGCAACCAGGGAAGCCCGCCCCTGCTCCGCCCGCTTGGCCAACCGCGTCGAGATGAAGACGCGGTTGATCTCGTTGCTGCCCTCGTAGATGCGGCTTACGCGGGCGTCGCGGTAGATTCGCGCGATGGGAAATTCCTCGGTGAAGCCGTAGCCGCCGTAGACTTGCAGCGCCTCATCCACGATCAGCGCCTCCATCTCGGTGGCGAAGACCTTGCAGATGCTGCACTCGACGGCGAACTCCTCCGCCGCCCGACGCGCGCCCTCGCCCTCGTAGCCTAGCCGCGCGAACGCCTGGTCGATATGGGTGCCGGTGCGGTAGATCATCGACTCGGCGGCGAAGAACCACGCCGCCATCTGAGCGAACTTCTTCTGGATGAGGCCGAAGTTGGCAATCGGCTCGCCGAACTGCTTCCGGTCCAGAGCATAGCCGGCGGAGATGCCGATCGCCTCGCGCGCCGGACCGATCGACATCGACGAGAGCTTGAACCGCCCCATATTGAGCGCATTCAACGCGACGACGTGCCCCTTGCCCTCCTCGTACAGCAGGTTCTCGAGGGAGATCTCGGCGTTATCGAGCGTGACTCGAGCGGTGGACGAACCCTTGAGCCCCATCTTGTGCTCCTCGCGCTCGATCTTCACGCCCGGCATGCCGCGCTCCACGAGGAACGCGCTGAACTTCTCGCCGTCGATCTTCGCCATGACGAGGAAGAATTCCGCCCACTTGGCGTTGGATATCCACATCTTGGTGCCGTTCAGCACCCACTTGTCGCCGCGCTTATCCGCGCGGGTGGAGGCCGACATCGCGTCAGTGCCGCTGTTCGGCTCACTCAAACAGTACGCGCCCAGCCATTCGCCGCTGGTGAGCTTCGGCAGGTACTTCGCCTTCTGCTCCTCGGTTCCGAACCAGGAGAGCGCCACCTGCGCAATGCCGCTGGTCACGCCGATTGTGACGCTGAACGAGGCGTTCAGGCTGAGGAATTCAAGAATGCGGGCGGAAAGATTCTTGCCGAGCCCGAGCCCGCCGTAACGCTCCGGGGCGTCGATCCCGCAGAAGCCAAGCTCGCCCGCTTTCTGGATCAGCCCCTGCATGAGGTCGTCCTCCTGCTTGTCAAGCCGCTCGACCAAGGGCAGCACTTCCTTGCGGCTGAACTGCTCGGCGATGTCGATCATAAGCCGGTCATCACCCACGAACTGCTCGGGGGTGAAGATGGCGTCAGGCGTGAGCGAAAGGAATTCGCACCCCTGCACCACGGTCTCGGATGAAGTCGACATTGACCTTGGATTATAGTTCGCGCGAGGCTTTTAGTGGGCGATCACGCTGATCGCGATCTTGGTCGCCTTCACCGCCGGGTCCGGCTCGGCGGCAATGATAATCTGGAATCCCTTAGGCGAGAAGCCCATCACCTGCACCTTGGCACCGGTGGTGGCGACGTCGGTCTTGCCCTTGTCCTTGTAAAACTCGCCGACCTTCTTGGCACTATCGGGCGTCGTGAGCGCGACGCGGTAGCGCTTCTCGGTCGATGGGATGTCTTTGCCCGTCACCTGCTGGCTGGCCACGAGGGTCGCGCCGGGATAAAGCGGAAGATCAAGCGCCTTCGGCAGATCAGCTTCGCTCGGCCCACGCTCGGTTTGTTGGTTCGATGCGGTGGGCATCTGGACCGGTCTGTCCGTCCCTACCGGCGCGGGCGACGAATTGCATCCGAAGGCAAAGAGGGCAACGAACAGACACAAACGCATGACGGCGATTGTATCCCCCACCTTCTGCGCCTCCGCGTCTCTGCGTTGAAAGCCCTCATAGAGCTACCATCTACATTGTGGTTCTTATCGTCGACGAAGCGGAGCGCCTGGACAAGTTCCTTGCCCAGCACCTTCCCCTGCACAGCCGCACGAAGCTTGCCAAGCTGGTCGATCGCGGGCTCGTGCTTGTCGATGGCCACACGCAGAAGGTTTCGTTCGTCGTCGAGGAGGGCATGATTATCGAGCTTGACGAGCCCGAGGAGGCCGCCGCTCACGATCTTACGCCGGCGGACATCCCGCTCGATGTGGTGTACGAGGACGACGACATGCTGATCGTCAACAAGCCACGTGGCCTCGCCTCGCACCCCGCTCTGTCCCTAAAGGAGCCCAGCCTCGTCAACGCGCTCCTGTGGAGGAATCACACCCTGAGCCAAACCGGAGGCAGCTTCCGCCCCGGCATCGTGCACCGGCTCGACAAGGAAACTACCGGCCTGATGGTCGTCGCGAAGAACGACCGAGCCCATGTGAATCTCGCCAAACAGATTGAGGAAAAAACGGCGGAGCGCCGGTACGTCGCAGTGGTTGCGGGCGAGGTTGCCAACGAGCGCTTCACGATCAACGCCCCGATCGCCCGTGATCAGCGGGATCGCATGAAGATGGGAGTAAACCCGGCGGGGAAGGAGGCGATCACCCATGTGCGGCGGATCGCTCGGATTGAGGAAGGAACGCTGCTTGCGGTGAGGCTGGAAACCGGGCGGACGCACCAGATTCGCGTGCATCTGAGAGCGGTTGGATTGCCGGTCTATGGAGACGCTATCTACGCCCCTAAAGAGTTCGCCACGGGGCCGCTGCAGCTTCACGCCTGCTACCTCGCGCTGCGTCAACCCACCTCCGGTGAACAGGTCGTAGCCTACGCTCAGCCGCCGGATGATTTCATTGGGGAAAACTTAGTGTCTCTTACAATAATGCAAGACATATGAATACCATTCATGCTCACAAAGTTGCGCTCCTCTCAACAATCTTGAAGAATGTTCGCCATCTGGTGATGTGAACAGGATCAGCGGCCCCTTTATTGACGTATTCTTCCTGGTGGCACCCTGCCACCAGGACCAAGGACTTCATGCTTAAAAAAGGTTTCACGCTTATCGAGCTGCTCGTGGTGATTGCCATCATCGCGATTCTAGCTGCCATTTTATTCCCCGTGTTTGCCCAAGCCAAGCTTGCGGCAAAGAAGACGACCGGCCTCGCTCATGCCAAGCAGATTGGCACGGCGATGCAACTTTATCTC
>JBBREM010000131.1:0-6488 GCA_038202925.1 Fimbriimonadales bacterium
GGAGTCCGCCGTCACACGGTCGGGATCCTCGCTGGACGCCAGTGCCGCCGTCTTCTCCGGATGCAAACGGAAGAGAGTGAAGACGATCCAGAGGATATACAACAGTGCCGCAGCGTCCCAGCCCCAGAGCAAGGCCATGGCTTTGTCCGAAGTCTGGAAAGAAACCGCGGCCACCACAACCCCCAACAAAGCGGAGATCGCAAGTCGTGCCCGTCTCCACGAGGATTGGTGTGGTCTGTCTTCTTTCATATTTGGTATTGTGGCTTGGGCGCACGAGCTGAGACACTTGCTGAAAAGCTCGCCTTGCCGTCGCCGGGCACGTGGGCGCCCGATCAGCCTCGCCTACCGCTTCGGGGGCAGCGTGAACCGAAAGGTGGATCCAACGCGAGTCTTGCTATCGACGACGACAGCGCCCCCGTGAAGCTCGACGAACGATTTTCACAGGCGGAGATTCTCAATAGGCGGCCAACAAAGAAGGTGGCTACCTGTGTCAGAGTGGGAAATGACCAGCTGATGTGCAGTTATGGTTCGAACGAGGCAGCGAGGCTAATCGCAATGAACGTCAAGACCCTTCAAAGTTGGGAGGTAGGCGCGAGAAAGCCGAGCAAGCCGACGATGAGACTGCTTCAGATATTCGATGCTCCGGAAGAGTTCCGCTCCGTGTTGTCGCTGGCCAACTGATCAATAAGATGAATGGCTATCCGGCGAAGAAGTACAAGTATAAAGCTGTGCCCGCTTACTCGATGAATCTGGACGGCCTACTTAAACGGGAAATGTCTCCAATGGCTTAACAGCCGGACTATGCAAAACCTGGCCATCGAAGTCGAACCTAGAGCCATGGCATGGGCAGTCCCAGCTCCGTTCAGCACCATTCCACGCAAGTTGGCAGCCAATGTGTGTGCACGCGGTGCTTACCAAATGGAGGGCGCCGGTATCGTCGCGAAAGGCACCGATCCGCTTGTCTTCAAGCTGCACTATCGCCGCTTCGCCGTTAGCCAGCGAGTCCGTCTCATGGCGGGCGATTCGCCGCATCCGGTCGCCAATGAGGTGCGAGACGGCGTTCAAGTTTTCTTTGATCAACGTTGGAACGGCTTTGAACTCGATGCGCGACGGTGAAAATATCCTTTCCCACGCTTCGTCCGCTTTCCCTTCAATCAAATCCGCGATCAGCTTGCCAGCGACAATGCCGTTTGACATGCCCCATCCATCAAATCCGGTCGCGACGTAGATGTGCTTGGTGCCCGAGGCGCGACCGATGTATGGAAGGCCATCGGGAGTGGTGTTGTCTTGGGCGGACCAGCGAAAGCGGACCTCGCGGACGTTGAATGTCTTCCGGGCCCATTCCTCCAGCCGCAGGTAGCACTCTTCCGTGTTCTCCTGTTGACCTGCTTTATGGTCTTCGCCGCCGACAATCAGCAGATCCTTACCATCGACGGGCTGTCGTCGCATGGATCGAAAGGCCCCGCCTTCCGATACAAACATTCCTTCGGGCATATCCCCGTCAACCTCAAGAGCGAGGGCATAGGATCGATAGGGGCTCAGCTTGGCGATAAAGAAATTAGAATCGAAGATCGGATAGTTGGTGGCAACGACGACAGAGGTTGCCCGCACGATTCCATGTTCAGTGACGAGTTCGCAACGACCGTCTTTCTCGGAGATCTCTTGGACGCGGCTGTTTTCAAAGATTTCAAGTCCGCTGGCCAGACCCAGTAGGAATTTGCGCGGGTGAAAACGGTATTGTCGGTCGAACCTTAAGACAGATTTAACGGGAAAAGGAAGCTCCCAATTTGTCGGAATGGAGGCCGGTAGACCACCCTTTACGCATGCAGCAAATTCACCCGCGAATTCGTCTTCGCGCCCTTCTTCGGTTGTGAAAACATGGGCTGGGTTGGAAATGAGATCGCATTCGATGCCCTCTCTCTCGGACAGTGCGACAACTTCGGACAGTGCCCATTCATTAGCCTCGCCGTACGTCCGGGCTGCCTCCGGGCCAAAAGTTTGTTCGAGTTTTGCGTAGCGCAATCCATGTTGCGAAGTGAGCTTGCCCGTGGTGTTGCCGGTCACGTCGGAAAGAATCGTGCCCGCCTCCAGGACTGCTACATTAAGTCCGGCCTTTGTGAGTCGGTATGCAGTGTAGACGCCAGCGATGCCGGCACCAACGACGACGACATCGAAGACTTTGTCGGCAGTTATGGTCGGACGACCGAGGCTATCGGTTGTGGCCATCCAGATGGATCGCGGTTGGCCGGGCAGGGACTGGTTCAAAGCTTTTCCTACGGTTCCCAGATTCGATCTCTTGCCACAGGTTTCGTGGGAACGGAATCACACTACCTTGCGTCGTTGAAGTGGAAATTCCCCAGGTTCCTTGAGCGAACACCGAATCGCTCCTTCTCCCCCCGAAAAGGTCTGAGATTATGAGGCCGAAGCGGGCCGTGCGTCAAGGCGATAGCGAGCGCCTTCGGCGTCCTTGACCCGCACCCCGCTTCGTCCCTTTTCGGCGAACTTGTCTTTGAGGGGAAACGAGAGCTTGGAAGGACTTCCTTTTGGAGATCCGTTTCGAGTTTTCCATTCGTTCCCAAGTTGCGGCACATAACCCCTTCTATGCGACGCAAAGATGAAATGGAGCTATCGACGAACCACAAGTAGAAAAGTTAGAATCTCGTCTGGCCTGACTCCAATCTGGATTCAAAAAGCGTGGTACTCCGGACGGGATTTGAACCCGCGATCTTCGCCGTGAGAGGGCGATGTCCTAAACCGCTAGACGACCGGAGCAAACGGTTGTTTTTATACCTCAGCAGCTCTCCGTTTCAGGTAGGACCGCTGAGCCCTGCGAGGAACTGACGCGCACATGTGCAGGTCAGTTTCATACAGGCTGCATTTTGCGGCAAGAAGGGGAGCGTATGAGCAACGTCAGATTTCTAATTCTTTTAGCCGCCGCTGGCGCGATCGCTGGCTGCCAGCCCGCGGCAACGGAGACGGTTGCCGTCAAGGAACAACTGCGCGCCGAGCCGACCTCGGCGAAGGTCGAGCGGCGAGACATCGTGGGCTACACGCTCCTTCCTGGCGAGCTTTACGTTCCGCCCGATGAAGACGCAATCATCAAAGCGCCTTATTCGGCCGCCGTGCAGCAAGTGATGACCACAGTCGGGCAGCGCGTGGGGAAGGGGGACGATCTGATCAAGATGTCCACGCCCGACGTCGATCAGTCCTACGCGCAGGCCTCGGCTAACGTCAAAGCCGCCGAGACCGCCTACGCCAACGCGATGCAGACCTATCACGCGGCGACTAAAGAGGCAGACCAGCAGCTTTCCCAGGCTCGGTCCGCAGAGAAGCAGTGGCGACTGCAAGCCACCCAGACCGGCGATGCTTCTGGCCTTAATCAAGCGATTGAAGCCCGACACGCCGCGGAGCTCGCAGTAGCACAGGCTCGCCAGCAGGCAAGTGGAGAGGTGCTGCCGTACAAACAGCAGCTCGACCAGGCCCAGCTCGCCTACAAACAGGCGCGCGGTGTCGCGAAGCAGACCGGCATTTCGGCGCCAATCTCGGGCACGGTGCTCGAGGTCACCGTCAGTTCCGGCCAGCAAGTCAACACGGGGGATAAGCTCATCCGGATCACCGATCTTGGCGCGATCAAGGTTCAATCCGATATTTCCGCCGAGCAGGCGGGAGTGGTGAAAGAAGGGAAGTCGGTCGTCGTGACCTTTATGGGCCTTGAGGACAAGCCTTTCGACGGCACGATCACGAGCGTCAAGACCATCCCGACCCCGGAGGGCGCGATACGCTACCGCGCCATCATCGACTTCAAGAACGACCTGGGCCTCGTCAAGCCTGGCGTCGCGGTGAAGGCGGTCGGCGTCAAGATCGGCGAGGTACATCAGGTGCTCGCGGTCCCGGCGGCTTCGGTGACGATGGACGGCACGGGCAAGCCGATGGTCAAGGTGCTCAAGGGCGACAAGTGGATTGCAGTTGTGGTCGAGACGGGGATGTCTGACGGCAACTACATGGAGATCAAGTCGGGAGTCAATCTGGGCGACACGGTTCAGGTTCCGGCACTAACACGGTAAACGTCTATAACCCCTTGCGCCGTATAATCTGTTATCCATGAGCAAGGCGACGCCGGGGGTTCGGTATGCGGAGGTTGAGCGCGAAACGCGCGCGACCCGCGTGCAAGTCGTGCTCGATCTGGACGGCGGCACCCGCCGGGATATCTCGACGGGCATCCATTTCTTCGACCACATGCTGATCGAAATGGCCTTTCACGGCCAGCTCGACATCGGGATCATCTCCGAAGGCGATCTCGAAGTCGACGATCATCACACCGCCGTCGATACGGGGATCGTGGTTGGGCAGGCGATCACGCAGGCGCTGGAGGCCGACACCGGCATCGAGCGCTTCGCCGACGCGACGATCCCCACCGAGGACGCGCTTGTTCGTGTCGCGTTGGATCTGCGCGGCCGCGGCTCGCTGCATTTCGACGTGCCGTTCACCCGCAACCGGCTTGGCGGGCTGTCGACGCAATCGGTACGCGAGTTTTTTGACGCGCTTGCCGTGCATGGCGGCATCACGCTGCACATCACCAAGCTCGCGGGCGAGAACGACCACCATGTGTGCGAAGCGCTATTTAAGGCCTTCGGCCTTGCACTGCACCATGCGGTGAAGCGCACGGAGCGCAACACGTCAAGTCCGACGAAAGGCTCACGTGCCTAACGGTTTAACGTAAGCTGAATGGAGGCGGTGAGGTTTAAGACGCTATGGGTGACATGATCTGGGTTCTCATTCCGCTTACCGCGCTGCTGATTCCGATCGTGGCGATGCTTGTGAGCCATCAACAGAAGATGGCGCAGATCATCCACGGCCGGGGCGATCCCGAAGAGGTGGCGGCGCTTCGATCCGAAGTCGCGGAACTGAAGCAGCAGCTCGGGCAGCACACCATGGCCCTCGACGAAATGCGCCGTCGCCAGCCGTTGCCGCCGACGGTCGAACAGCGCTAAGCACGCTGAAAATCGGACGATAAACCCTTGCGATCCGTGCTCCGGCATGGTATTATCAGAGTTCGCGCAAAAATGCCCCCGGAGGCCTGATTGAGAATTATTCAGCCATCCTCGAAGCGAATCGGCCGGTTCCTCGAGGTCCCTAATTTAATCGAATTACAGCTTAACTCCTACAAATGGTTTCTAGAGGAAGGTCTTCCCGAACTTTTCAAGACATTTAGCCCCATCTGGGACTTCACCCAGACCAACTATATCGAGCTCGTCAGCTTTACCTTAGGCGAGCCCAAATACAACATCCAGGAATGCCGCGATCGCGACATGACCTTCGAGGCGCCGATCAAGGCGATCGTCCGCTTTGGCGGCCGCGATCGCGAAGTGATCGAGTCCGAGGTCTACCTTGGCGATCTTCCGCTGATGACGGACAAAGGGACGTTCATCATTAATGGCCGTGAGCGCGTCATCGTGTCGCAGCTCAGTCGCTCCCCCGGTCTGTACTTTGAAGAAGGCGTCGACTCGTCGATGCAGGTCATCGTCTCCGCTCGCGTCATCCCGAACGAGGGTCCGTGGCTTGAGATCGAATCAGACGCGAACCTTGTCGTCCGCGCCCAGATCAGCCAGACCAAGAAGCTGCCGATCACGCAGCTCATGAAGGCGCTTTACGGCTTTGAGAAGGGCCGAGGCCGCTCGCAGCGCGAAGTCGGCAAGGCCTTCGGCAAGCGCATCGTCGACCCCGTCGTCGATGAGGACACGGGCGAAGTGCTGCTCGAAGCCGGCACGATCCTGACAGCGGACAAATTAGCTGGATTGAGCGACGCGATCAAGGCGCGCAAGACGCTGATGGAGACTCCTCTCGGGACCAACGAGGAGATCCTGAATTCCTTCAGCAAGATCGTCACCCTCGAGGAGTACGACTGGGAGGCGCTGGTCAACAAGCGCCCGATGGCCGACATCAACGAGAATGGCGCCCTGGTCATCGCCAAGGGTCAGAAGATCGACAAGGACACCGCCAAGAAGCTGGAGTCGATGAACCTCGGCCCCCTTGAAGTTCTCGACATCCTTCCGCTCGTCGAAGCGACCCTGGAAGCCGATCCGACGTCGGGTCCGCGCGAGGCGCTGCTCGACATCTACAAGCGACTCCGCCCGGGCGAGGCCGCCAACGAGGATGCCGCGAAGCAGCTCCTATACGGCCTATTCTTTGACGTTAAGCGCTACGATTTAGGCAAGGTCGGCCGGCGATTCCTGAACCAAAAGCTCGGAATCGATGTGCCGCTTGAAATTCGCTCCCTCACCGCCGAGGACATGGCCGGCATCCTTCAGATGATGCTGCCCTACGTTCAGCGCGAAGCTGAGCGGGACGACATCGACGACCTGAAGAACAAGCGCGTGCGAAGCGTGGGCGAGCTGCTGCAATCGCAGCTGCGGCTTGGCTTCGTTCGCATGGAGAAGGTTGCGCGTGAGCGCATGACCTCGACTGATCAGGAAAACCTGCTGCCAGGC
>JBBREM010000132.1:0-6402 GCA_038202925.1 Fimbriimonadales bacterium
CTCCACGCGGCGTCGCTGCATCAGGGTTTCCCCCATTGTGCAAGATTCCCAACTGCTGCCACCCGTAGGTGTGTGGGCCGTGTCTCAGTCCCACTCGAGCGGATCATCCTCTCAGACCCGCTACCCGTCGTCGGCTTGGTGAGCCTTTACCTCACCAACTACCTGATAGGCCATGAACCGCTCCGGAAGCGAAAAACCCTTTAATCGATCTAAGATGCCAAAGATCGGCCACATCTGGTATTACCCAGGGTTTCCCCTGACTATCCCAGTCTTCCGGGCACGTTGTTCATGTATTACTCCGCCGTTCGCCACTGTGTATTGCTACACCGTTCGACTTGCATGTTTTAGGCACGCCGCCAGCGTTCGTCCTGAGCCATGATCAAACTCTCCGAAGAAAGTTAGACCAAGTGCTGATTGATTAGATCAGCTTTGGTTTCTCATTTGTTGCCGTTCCCTCCTCGGATTGCTCCGGGCAGGGTCTCCTTCCCACCGAGATGAACTCGCAGGGTCAGAGCCGGCTCCCTTGCCGACAAGTCGGCTTGGGTTTTAAAAACGGGAGTTCAATTCTTTCGAACTGAGTTCCGTCAGAACTACTTGTCTGAACGTCTTCCTCTATTGAGCTTTCAAAGATCGGCTCCTGAACAAGTCAGGCGCAAGGGATATTGTAGGCAGATGATGCCGCGAAAGTCAACCCCGGTGGAGAACTTTCCTCCGTTTGTCCATGGGTTGCCGCGAATCCGAGCCCTTGTCCCTTCTCTTGTCACGCCGAATCGAGGTGGAATGTTCGGTGCCAGCCATCCGAGTAAGAAGCGCTTAGGCGCATTCGGAAGCAGCGGCTGACGCCGCTGAGCAGGCAGGATGCCGGCGCTCCCAGCTAGTGCGCCGACTGAATGCCAACGCCGAAATCTCCGGATTCGGAGCCCGCGTGAGCGTCGTCCAGACATTCACGAATCCGACGGACAAGGCGATCGGGGCCGCCTACACGTTTCCAATGCCCGCGGATGCGGCGGTGGGCCGCATGCGAGGGAGACCGGATTATCGAAGGGATCGGCAAGCGGCGCGACGAGGCATAGATCATCTGCGAGCCGGCGAAAAATCAGGGCCAGGCGACGGCCCTCCTTGATCAGGAGCGGCCCAACATCTTCACAAAGTCGGTCGCGAACCTTCTTCCTCATGCCGAGGTGCGCATCAAGAACAGGGGTCTCACAGGTACCTTGCTCGGGTGGATCGGTTCGATGTAATCGTGGTGGGGGCGGGCCATGCGGGGATCGAGGCGGCGCTTGCCTCGGCTCGCATGGGGCTCCGCACCGCATGCATCACGATGCGGCTCGACCGGATCGGTCACCTCCCCTGCAACTGCTCGATCGGGGGGCCGGCCAAGGGGCACATCGCCCGCGAGGTCGACGCCCTCGGAGGGCAGATGGGCGTGACCACCGACTTCGCTCTCACGCACATCCGACGCGTCGGCACGAGCAAGGGACCGGCGGTCCAGACCGTGCGCGCGCATGTCTGCAAGTCGCTCTACCCGAGGCTGATGCGCGAAACGATGGAGGGTCAGGCGAACCTGACGCTCATCGAGGCGGCGGTGGAGATGGTCGTTCACCGGGGCGGCCGCGTCGTGGGGGTGAGCCTCTCGGGCATCGCGCGTGTTGCCCCTACCCTCTTCGCGCGGGCAGTCATCCTCACGACCGGCACATTCCTCAACGGCCTATGCCATGAGGGCCACCGCAAGACCGTCGCCGCTCGCGAGGGGGACGAGGCCTCGATCGGACTCTCAGACTTTCTGCGCGGGATCGGAGTCAACATGCGCCGGTTCAAGACCGGCACGACGCCTCGCGTCACGCTAAGCAGCATCGACTTCGCCAAAACTCCGGCGCTAGACAGCGAGCCGGATGCGGGGCCGTTTAGCTTTCTGCACGATCGCACCCACGCGGAGCGCGACCTCCTGCCCTGCTGGCAAACCCGAACCTCGCCAGGGATGCACGCGCTCATCCGTGAGCATCTACACGAAAGCGCGATGTACGGCGGGCAGATCGAAGGCGTCGGCCCGCGCTATTGCCCGAGCATCGAGGACAAGGTCGTCAAGTTCGCCGACAAGGAAAGCCACCCGATCTTCCTCGAGCAGGAGGAGTGGGACAGCGAGTCGGTCTACGTGCAAGGCGTCTCCACCAGCCTGCCGGCAGGAGTTCAGATTGCCTTTCTCAAGCTCATTCCGGGGCTCGATAATGTCGAAATGCTGCGGCCCGGCTACGCGGTGGAATACGACATGGCCGATCCGCTACAGCTCACCCAACACCTGATGAGCAAGCAGCTCGAAGGGCTCTTTCTCGCCGGCCAGCTTAACGGCACGAGCGGCTACGAAGAGGCGGCGGGGCAAGGAATCGCGGCGGGAATCAATGCCGCGCACTACGTCAGAGGCCAAGAGCCGGTGAGCTTCCCGCGCGACAACAGCTTCATCGGCGTGATGATCGATGATCTGGTCACGAAAGGCGTCGACGACCCCTATCGCATGTTGACGGCTCGCGCGGAGCACCGTCTTCTCCTTCGCCACGACAATGCGGATTCCCGCCTGACCCCGCTCTCCCGCGAAATCGGGCTGTGCTCGGAGGAGCGCTGGTCGCGTTTCAATCTGAAGCAGGGGGCGATTGCCGATGGTCTCGAACGACTTAAGGCAACGTTCGTGAACGAGAGCCACACCGCCGCGTTTGAGGACGCTGGGGAGTCGCGAGTCCGGACGAAGACGTCCTTGTTCGATTTGCTGCGCCGTCCCGAAATGACGCTCAGTGCCATCGAGCAGATACGCGATGCCGATCAAATGACGGACAATGCCCTGTCGCCCTCGCTCTCTCTTCAGGTCCGCGAGCAGATCGAGCTCGCGGCGAAATATGACGGATATATCCAGCGCCAGCAGCGCGCAGCCGACCGATCGCGCAAGCTGGACGACATGCGGATTCCGATCGACTGGAACTGGCAGGATATGAAGGGCCTCAGCCATGAGAGCAGGGAAAAGCTGGGAAGAGTGCGCCCGACGACCGTGGGTCAGGCGTCAAGGGTCCCGGGCGTTCGTCCGGCCGACATCGCGCTCCTGATCGGGCATCTTCGAGCGCGGACGCGTGTTGAGGTCGCGGGGACGCTCCGCGGCAATTAAAAAGCGGCTTCGTCGCGCACTCCCAAAGGGGCCCAACCACCCGGCGTGCTCCTCCAACAGCCCGGCGTGCTCTCACACTTGCCAGATGAGCAATAGCACTCGCCCAGCGAGCGATATCGGTCACGATTAAAGCACATTTGGCGACAAAAACTGGCCGAAGGGCAATCGCAGAGTTCACAGCACGCCTCGCAGCGATCCACAGAAGGGGTCTGCGCTCCTCTTTGCTCGCTGTGGTTGTAATCCGGCCGAGAATTGACCAAAGGCGCTGCCGGCTAGCGACGCGCGAGGTGAACGCCCGCCCAGCACCCGGCGATGCACAGTACAACGCTCGCCGCGATGTACTGGATCGCGGTTGCGGGCTCCTTCCGCAGAAACAGATCGACGACCTCGAACGAGAAGGTTGAAAAGGTCGTAAAGCCGCCGCAGAACCCGACCGCGATGAGAAGCTTCCACCCATCCGACCAGCCCTTGGCGAGAGCAAGCGCGGCAAAGACGCCCAGAGCGATCGAACCCAGGAAGTTGATCAGCAGCGTCGGCCACGGCCATATCTGCGTGCTTGCTTTGGCCGCTACTCCGATCCAGTAGCGAGCGTTGGCGCCGACCGCCGCGCCGGCAGCTACCAGGAGGCTTTGGCTAAACGCGTTCATTCCTCAAGCACGATTGAGATGATGCCAGTGTAGAGGGTCTTGTAGAGCGTGTAAGCGATCACGATGACCATGATGGCGAAGGGTACGTAGCAGTACAACTTTGTAACCCAGTGCGCGGATTCGGACCTGGTGTTGAACTCGACGTCGGTGGCGCGAGCGATGTGATTCATCATGCCTGGCATGTCGCCGGTCAGCTCGGCGGTCTCTGCCATATCGGCAAACTCGGGCGGGATCAGAACTTCATCCGACCGCATCATCGTGGACGCCTTGGTATTGCGGTCGGCATTCCGGCCGATCGCCGCCATCTTCTCCGCTAGATAGAGATTGGGCATCGACGCGGAGGCGACCTCCCAGGCGTGCTGAGGGGCATGGCCGGAGGCGCTCATGCGGCCGAAGCTCCAAGCGAACAGCCGCAGGGACTCGGCCCGGGCGCGCCCGGCTATACCGGGCATCATCATGACCAGTCGATGCCGAAGCGGCCTTGCCTTCTGAGAGAGCCAAACCCACCGGAGAAGGTAGTACGCCGCGATTCCGCCAGCCCACCAGATAAGCACGGTTGGCAGTTTCAAGCCGACCGCATGGGCGACCGCGCCCACGTTATCGAGCTTGTAGCCGCTCGCTTCCTGGTCGCGCATCGACTGGAGCGAGCCGGCAACCACGGCGGCGAGAAAGGGGTAGAGCGCGGGTATCAGGATGGCGGTGGCGCGAAGCAGCCAGAACTGCCGCTTAAAGGTGTGCGACTTCTCGGCCCAATTCGCCACCTCAAGCGCCGCCTCAGGCATCGCGCCGCTCTCTTCGCCCGCCCGCATCAGGCCCACCGTGTGGGGAGGATAAATGCCTGGGTAAGCCTCCATCACCCGGCTTATTCCCTTACCTTCCGTCGCGCCTCGCTGCATGTCTTCCAGCGATGCCTGGGTGCCTTTGTTGTGGACGCGGGACATGAGGTGCCCGGCGGCTTGCTGCACGCTGAGTCCGCTTTTCAGCATGCTCGCAAGCTGGCTAAAGAGGAAGCTGAGCTGCCGGTCGTTCGCCCTTCCCGGCTTTGCTTCGGGAATTGCCGCCGGAGTGGGAGGCGCGATAGTGGTCGGAGGCGCGATCGATACCGCCGGCTTGGCGGCGTGTACCGACTGGTCGATCGCTGAGGTCCCCGGCCGGACCGCCGCGCGCTGCATAGCCGGGGCGGCGCCGATCTCGGCGAGCCGCGAAACGAGGAGGCCAGTCTTGGTCAGGTTGAGGGCTGCTTCCTCCCTGGTGGTGGCGACGACGTTGCCCTGAACGTTCTTGCCCTGCCGATCGATCGCCGTGTATTCAAAGCTGGGCATCTTCAACTCTTACGACGGCGCTTGCCTGCGCGTCCGTTTGCCGCAACAGGTCGCCCACGACGCCCAAGCCCGTCAAAAGGAACGACGGTGCGACATCGTTGAGCGGCATCATAACAAACCGACGTTCCGGAGCTCGCGGATGAGGCAAGTTGAGCAGAGCTTCCCCCTCGAAGAAGGTGTAGGCGAGAGAGCCGTAGGCGATCAGGTCGAGGTCGATCTCGCGCGGTCCGTACCGGGCGCGCTTCTGGCGGCCCTGTTCTTGTTCAATGCGCTTGAGAAGCTTCAGCAACGACCGAGGGCCGAGATCGGTCTGTGCCGCTACCGCCGCGTTCAGGAACGCCGGCTGGTCCTCGACGTACATCGGCTCCGTTTCGTAGACGTGGCTTGTGGCGGTGACATCGAGTTGTTGCTTGAGCGCTTTAACCGCTCGGCGCAGGTTTGATAAAGGGTCCCCGACGTTGGATCCAAGCGCGATCAACACTGGTGCGCTGGAGGGTTCCGCTCCGTCGGAACCGTTCCCTCTAGTCATGCCACTCCAACTCGTGGATCGCGCCCTGATATGGCCAGGCCTCAGCTACGCGCACGAGGCCGTGTCGAACCGGATTATCGCGCACGTGGGACCACTTGGCCTCGTACGACTCGGCACTTCGAAGCTGGGTGGCCCAGGAGCTGGCTTGCCAAATTGGTTTCGCGCCGCGGTCAGGCCAGTTCGAAGACGCAATGGACTTCCACATGTGAATCCAACTCTTCAAGCCATGCTCGTAGGATGCGAGAGCCGCGAAGAGATGAAGGTGATCGGGAAGGACGACGAACCGGCCGACGGACCATCCATCTGCCCTGCACCAGGCTTCCGTTAAGCATTCGAGGGTCTGTTGCGAGGCCAAAATTGGTTTACGGTCTTTAGCGCAGACGGTGACAAATACGATACGTGAACGGTTGCCAACGTCGCGTATGTCGTTATGAACCGGTGTATGTCGTTCCGGTAGCTCACCCACAAGCCGAACGATATCACAACGAAGCTCCGATTGCATCGGAGGCGGTCGCGACGGAGCGCGACCCTCCAAGGAAGTTAGCTCGTGACCAGGAGATTCTTTTCCTTCTCCGCCAGACGCACGGCCGCGTCCCAAGCCTTCTTGATGTCCGCAACCAGCAGCGAATATCCGCCGTCGTTGCCGCTCGCGCTCATGTTGCGCAGGATGTAGGAGGGATGCAGGGTGGCCATGATCGCCTTCGCATGCTCGCTCCGAAAGTACATGCCCCGCTCGACGGTGATTTTGAACGCCTT
>JBBREM010000133.1:0-6319 GCA_038202925.1 Fimbriimonadales bacterium
TTGACCTCAGCGACCACGTCGTCCACCATGAGCTTGCCTTCCGCGGGCCCCGAGACCTTCGTGACCGACAAGCCGCCTGCCTGGAACGAGGGAATGGTGACGATCCCGAGGTCCGTGAAAGCCTTGTCGAACGTCGCAAGCTTGAGGCCCACCTTCGCAAGAGCGTCTTCCACAGGCAGATCGCCCGGCCTCATCACCGTCTTGTCGTAGAAGTCGCCGAGCGCGGCGCCCCCAAAGTGAATGCATTGCTTGCGAATGCCATCTTCCTTGAAGCCCGGCTTGCCGTCCATGCACTCTTCCCAAAGGGCGCGCTCGACGTCGTCGAGAGAGAACTTGCCATTCGTTCGGCTGAGGATTTCTAAGTCCAGACACAGCCCTACGTTGACGCCGAGGTCGTAGTAGCTGATCTTGTAGCCGTTGCTGTTGCCACGCCCGTTCGCGGCATCCTTGACGCGGAAGCTCGACTCGTATGGGCTGACCTCGAACCTGGCTGGGTTGCCTCGCACGTTCCGCACGTTGCGGACGATGGTGTCGTACCACTTCTTGTCATCCCAGAACCCGTAGCGGGTCATGAGCTGATGGGCGTAGTATTCGGTCACGCCCTCGAGCCACCAGAGGGCGCCGGTTTCGGGCAGCTTTGTGTAGTCGAACGGGCCGAGCACGCGGGAGCGGATGCGCTTCACGTTCCAGAGATGGAAGAATTCGTGGGCATTGACGCCGATGATTCCCGGTCCGAGGCCGCTGGCAAGGGTGATTTCGGTGCTGGCGAGATGCTCCAGGCCACCGCCGCCATCGGGCCGCTTGGCGACATTGAAGTGCCAGACATAGTGGCTATAGGGCGGCTTGTTGCCGAAAAAGTCGTTCTCCATCGCGGAGATGAACTGGCAAGCTTTGGTGAGCGTGGGCGCGTCGACATCGTTGCGAGCATCGCCGTAGAGCGCCATGATGTGCGGCCGCCCCGCCGCAATGTATTCAAGCTGGCGGAACTTGCCGAACGTGACGGATTCGTCGGCGAAGCCGTCGTAGGTCGCCGCTGAATATTTGCCGCCTTTCATGTCCAGGCCGGTTGCGATCTTCCAACCCGTCGGCACGTCGATGGTTAGGGTGCAATGCTCGCTCTTGCGATCGACGACATAGATATAGTTCGTCGGCCCCGAGAAATGGCCCATCTCATCTTTGATCGCCACCGGCACGGTGTAGCTGAAGGTAACCGTCTTCACGCCGCCGCTCGGGATGGTCCAGGTGTAATCGTTCGGCTTGACGGGAGTCAGTTCCTTGCCATCGCCGGTGACCCTAATGCCGTCCAGCCGCTTCCAGTTGTCGACAAGGGAGTAGTGGCCGGGCGACCAGTTGGGCATCTGGACGCTGGTCATCGCCCGCCTCACGGGGATCGTCACGGCGACGACCATTCGCTGATCGGGGCGGAGAATGACCCGGTAGTCGATGTCGGCTATTGAGGCCGTAGCGTGGGCGAGAAGGATGGCGGCAAGCGCGGCGGTGCGTGCGGTCATGCGGATGAGTATAAACGGTTCGAGCCAACGAGGTAATTCTGGGCCGCGGATCTCCCTTCCACCAACCCCCTCCCTCAAAGACGAGCCACTTTGAGGGAGGGGACTCAAGGCAGTCAGAGGCGGAAGCCGAGGGTTTCGAGCAGCCGCTCGAGGTCCTCGTCGGAATAAAACTCGACGACGAGCCGGCCGCCCACCTCTCTTTTCTCCAGCCTGACCGGTGATCCGAGATGGATTGAGAGTGAGCCTTCGATGGCTTGCCATTCGGGATCGGCTTGGGCTTCAGCTTTCGGACGGCGGATGTGGGGTTTGACCGACGTGATCTTCTCGACCTCGCGGACGGAGAGCCCGCGCTGCAGGATCTGTTTGTAGACGGCAAGCTGCTGATCCTCCTTCTCGAAGGAAAGGAGCGCGCGCGCGTGGCCTTCGGTCAGACGGCCGGTTTCAAGGCCGTCCTGGATCTTGGACGGGAGCCTCAACAGCCGGACGGTGTTGGCGACGCTGGTCCGGGCCTTGCCGACCTTGTCGGCGACTTGCTCTTGGGTGAGCCCGAACTCGCTCATGAGCTGGCGATAGGCGCGGGCGCACTCCATGGGGCCGATGTCTTCGCGCTGGATGTTTTCGATCAATGCGATCTCGAGCGCACTCTGGTCGGAGGTTGCGCGGACGATGATCGGAACCTTGGTTAGCCCCGCGATTCTGGACGCGCGAAGGCGGCGCTCGCCGGCGATCAGCTCGTATCGGCCCTCCGAGAGCGGCCTAACCACCAAGGGCTGCAATACACCAACCTCCTTGATGGAGGCGGCCAATTCGTGCAACGCCTCGTCGTGAAACACCGATCGGGGCTGCCATCGGTTTGCTTCGATCGCGTCGATCGAAGCTTCAGTCGGGCGGTCGTCGAACTGCTCTCCCACAAGCTGGGCAAGACCCTTTCCTAGCGCGCGCCGCATGTCTCGAACACCTCCTCCACGAAATCCATGTAGGCGCATGCGCCTTTGCTCTTAGGGAAGAGCTGGACGGCGGCCTCGCCGAAGCTGGGCGACTCGCTGAGCCGCACATTGCGCGGGATCATGACCGGGCTCACCTTGTCGCCGAAATACTCTGTCACCTCATGCTTGACTTGCTGCGTGAGCCGGTTGCGCGGGTCGTGCATGGTGAGCAGGACTTTCTCGACCTTCAGCCCCGGATTGATCCGCCGGCGCACGACTTCTACGGTCTTGAGGAGCTGCGAGAGACCTTCCAGAGCGAAGAACTCGCACTGCATCGGGACTAGAATGGAATCGCAGGCGGCGAGGATGTTGATCGTCAGGAGCCCGAGCGACGGCGGGGCGTCCATAACGATCCATTCGTAGTCGTCCTTGATTGGTTCGATCGCGTCGCGGAGGATCAGTTCCTTGCCGACCGCTTGCATCAGGATTGTCTCGGCTCCGGCGAGATCGAGCGTCGCGGGGATGAGGTCGAGATTTTCGCGCACATGATGAACCGCTTTCCTGGCCAACATGAGAGGAGGTGGCGGGCTTCCTTCGATGGCCTCGGTCAGCACTTCATAGAGCGTGGTTTCGACTTCTTGCTTATCGATCCCGAATCCCGTGGTGGCGTTGCCCTGCGGATCGCAGTCGATGAGGAGCGTGCGGCTTCCTTTGAGGGCAAGCCCGGCGGCGAGGTTCACGGCGGTCGTCGTCTTTCCAACCCCTCCCTTCTGGTTCACAACACCCCAAATCGGCATGATAAAGAATCAGTCGGTTAAGGTGGGTCAATCGGTGCGGCTGGGGAAAGGTTCCAGGCGCCACGGGTTAAGTGCTGGCCGAAACCAAAGCAAAAGTGCTGGGATTGCGTCAATTTTTTGGCATGTACTTGTTTGGAACGAAAATTTAGAGGAGAATACGAGGGCGAGTGGAGAAGCGCATAGCCGCTCAGCACGCAACATTAACAGGTTTTCTGTTGAGCCTTGCATTGAGAACTTGTTCGTGTAGAATGTTGGTTGGAGAGGGAGTTATTCCTATGAAGGGTCTTGTATTTGCATTAGGTTTTGTTGGTCTCGCATCATCGGCGAATGCCGTATTTTCTTACAACGCGTTGTCAGATTTCAGTCTGTCAAGCAATCCGAACGGCACTTGGAGTTACGGGTGGTCAACGACCACGTCTCCAGCGTTGACGTTCAATGCTTATTCGCTCATCGCCACCTATGGCGGCGGCGGCATTGGCTTCCATGGCTGGGTTGCCGCAGTTGCTGGCACAGTCGGCGATACGTCGAAGTCAATGGTCGGTAAAAACGGCAACGTCGATACCACCAACGGCACGACGGGCACGGACAATCTGCTCGTTCAGCACACGGGAACGTTGGCTGGTGGCGCTCCGATTTCGATCGTTCGCTGGACGGCACCGTCCGCCGGCACGGTATTAAGCGTGTCTGGTGCGTGGACGAATATGAAGACGGGTACCGACCCGACCGCTCATCACGACTTGCTGATCAACGGTGCGGGTACAAACAAATTTTCAGCGGTTGGAGCGGGCGGCACCGCCGGGACGACAAACGCGTTCAGCGTTGCAAGTTTCGCCGTCACCGCCGGTCAGACAATCGACTTCATCGAGGGTCCCGGTTCAAACGGTAACTCGGACAATGCCAGCGATCACGTTTCGCTGGACGCTTCGATCAGCTTCCAGCCGGTTCCTGAGCCCGCCACACTGGCCGCTCTCGGCCTGGGCGCGATCGCTCTGATCCGACGCCGGAAGCGCTGAGAAGACCTTCGTGCAAGACCGAAGCACCTCCACTGCATTGTCAGTGGAGGTGTTTTCTTTTTGTTAGCTTCCAGCTAACCGAGATATACTTACGAGTCCGATCTTTCAAGACACAAGAGGTGAACGAACATAGCAGGATTTAATAGGCGAGCCCCCCGTCCGGAACCCGGACCAGAAATCAACAACCGCGTGCTGAAATATCGCGACGTCCGAGTTATTGGCTCGGAGGGCGAACAGCTAGGGATCATGCAGAGCAGACAGGCTCTGAACGTGGCGCGCGATGAAGGGCTCGATCTTGTGATGGTTTCTCCCACCGCTCAGCCGCCGGTTGTCAGGATCATCGACTACGGCAAGCATAAGTATCTCGAAGGCAAGCTTGGCAAGGACAAGAAGAGCAAACAGCAAGAAGTAAAAGGTATAAAGATCAGTCCGCGCATTGCAGAGCACGACCTCGGGTTTCTCATCCGGAACGCAACGAAATTTCTGGAAGAGGGCAACAAAGTCAAGGTGACCTGCATGTTCAAGGCTCGAGAGGTTACGCACCCGGAGCTCGGCCGAAGGAAGCTCGAATACTTCGCCGATCAGGTCAAGGAGATCGCCACCGTAGAGCGCACACCAACGCTGGACGGGCGCCTCATGATAATGGTGCTCAACCCGACGCCGAAGACGAAAGAACAACAGAAGAAGCAACAGAATGCCAAAGCTGAAAACAAACAAGACGGCGGCAAAGCGGTTCAAGATCACCGGGACGGGGAAGATCACGCGCCGAGCCTCCCACAACAACCACCAGTTCCTGCACAAGAAGGCGTCTCGGAAGAGACGGCTGGAGCAGGAGCCGGAAGTGTTCCAGGGCGAACAGAAGCGCATGAGGCGCCTTCTGGTGATCGGCCAGCCGAAGAGCAAGCGAAAGAAGAGCTCCCAAGCGGTTGAGAACGTCAAGAACCGCGCACTCGTATCGTAGTCCCGACCACAATCGGGACGACTCCCCTACCGCTACCGCCATCCGATTTTCGATTGTGGATTTCGGATTGTGGACTTCAATCCACAATCCCCAATCTACAATCCACAATCAAGTTGGCTGGGACCCGGTTTACAAGGCAAATGAGGAGAACTGAACCATGGCACGCGTAAAACGCGGGTTGATGCGCCACAAGCGCCACAAGAAGACGATCGAAGCAGCTAAAGGCTACTGGGGTCGCAAAAAGAATGTCTGGCACCGTGCTCACGAGCAGGTGATGAAGTCGGGGCAGTACGCCTTCCGAGATCGCCGCAATCGCAAGCGCGATTTCCGCCGCCTCTGGATCGCCCGCATCACCGCGGCTTGCCGGGTGAACGACATCAAGTACAGCCAGCTCATTTTCGGCCTGAACAGCAAGGGGATCCAGGTCAACCGCAAGATGCTTAGCGAGCTTGCCATCGCCGATATGGAAGCCTTCAAGGCGATCGTCGCGCAAGCGCGAGTCTAGCGCCCCGACTGACACCGAATTTGGCGCCCTGCATTTTTGTAGAGCGCCATTTTTGTTTGCAACTTGTCATCCCGAGCGAAGCCGAGGGATCCGACACTGAGGCCGCCTGTCCATAGACAAGGGCCGACCACAGACAGATTCCTCGACTCGCCCTCCGGGTCGAGGTCTTGCTCGGAATGACAATGCGACTACAATGGCTCTATGAACCGCGCGTTGCTATGCCTTGCGGCCTTCGTCATCGCAGCCTCGATCTTCGCCCAAGAGAAACGCGAGAAGTTCGACCCGATCCGCGATCCGGCGAAGGACATCGCGGCCGCCGTCAAGGTCGCCACCAAGGAGAAGAAGCGAATCCTCCTCGATGTCGGTGGCGAGTGGTGCCCTTGGTGCCACAAGCTCGATAACTTCTTTGTCGAGAACACGGACGCCGCGTCAGTGCTGAAGCAGAAGTTTGTCGTCGTGAAGGTCAACTGGAGCCCAGAGAACAAGAACGAGAAGCTGCTCTCGACCTATCCGAAGATCGCCGGTTTTCCGCATCTTTTTGTGCTCGACAGAGATGGGAAGCTTCTGCATTCGCAGGACACGGGCCTGCTGGAGTCTGGCGACCAC
>JBBREM010000134.1:0-6105 GCA_038202925.1 Fimbriimonadales bacterium
GGTGCGAGCCGGCGGCAAGCTTGATCTGCGAATCGACGCTGATCTCTAACGACTGCGACACGATCAGCCCCGCGCGATCTGCGGAGAACTCGGCCTGCCTCGACCACTCGTAGAAGGCGAGCACCAGCGCCTGGGTTGCGATATCGGTCACGCCGAACGATCGCCGTCCCAACAGTTCGAGAAGCGGGAACAGCAGCGCCGCCACCGAGAAATACAGCACATGGTTGGCCTTGATATGCCCAAGCTCATGCCCGATCAGGTGGTAGAGCTGCTCGTCGGTGAGGTTGTTGACGATCGAGCTGCGTAGCGTCACGTACGGCCGCTCGACGCCGCCTGCGTAGGCATTCGGGAAGGGGTTGTTTGTGAGATACAGCTCCGGCTCCGGCATGTCCAGTATCTCGCAGGACTCGCGCAGGATGCCGTAGAGCGTGTGGTACTGGTTCGGACCGCACCGAACCGACATCGACATGTTGTAGGCGTACAGCCAACGGTCAAACCCGAACTCGTAAAACTTGTCGACAAGCTGTGGCAGGAGCGGCACGCGCTTCACCTTGTCCAGCGCCCACCGATCGGCGTCAGAGACGAACGCGTCGGCAGTAATGCCCTTCAAGACTTTCCGCTCAGCCATGGTTGATTGTACGGCGAGCTGCTCGGAGGGTTGCGGCTATGGGCCCTAGCGGCTCTTCCCGTCATCCTGAGCGGAGCGGCGAGGTGACGAGCCGCGTAGCCGAAGGACCCCGATTACGGGCGCGGGATCGAAACCGGGGTCCTTCGACTGCAATCTTCGCCGAGGCTCGATTTCCGCTCAGGATGATGGATCTGGTCCCCTTTTTCGTTATTCTTCGACAGATCGACCCAACCCGCGCGTATCAAAAGAGGTCTAACAACGAGCCCCACTGGCCCAGTTGGCTGATCGAGGAATCGGCCAATCATTGACTCAGAGTGTAAGGTCTGGTACCATACCCCCTGCGTCACGGGTGACCGGGGCGGCTAGGGCAGGGAGAACCTGCCATAGGAGAGATCCTAGTTGGTCGTAGTGGAAATGCGCACGAATACCGAAAACGTAGTTTCCACCTTGACTCGCCCGTTTATCGGGTCTTTCGCCCCGCCTCGCGGGGTCTGCAAACGGTTATCAGTGAGGTCTATGTGATTGGCAAACCCCTTTGTCCTGTGTAGCTTAACGGCATTCGCCGCCATCGCCGCCCCTTCCGGCTCGCGGCTCTCATCGTGGTTTCGCGGTCTTTTCGGACGTGCGAACTCTTACAATTCCGCGCCTGTCGTCACGACCGACGAAGGCTGGACCCTTATCCGCTGCGAAGACGCGGCGGCGTTCGCCGAGTGGCTCGGAGCGGATGAAACGGGGCTGCCGTTCCGCCCTGACGAGGAGCCATCGCTCGGGTCTCACTTGCTGGTCGAGCTCTTTGGCTGCGACAGCGACAGCCTGAAGCACGAGGACGGAGTGGGCGGAGCAATGGAGGAGGCGGCTCGCAAGAGCGAGGCGACGGTGGTCGCGCAGTCCTTCCACGAGTTCAAGCCTTACGGCGTCTCCGGCGCGGTCATCATCCAGGAATCGCACTACACGATCCACACCTGGCCCGAGCACGGGTACGCGGCGGTCGACCTCTTCTACTGCGGCGGCGGCATAGCGGTGCACAAAGCGGTTGAGGTGCTGCAGGATCGGTTCAAGCCGAAGCGAATCAAATTCCTCGTAGTCCGCCGCGGCCTGCAGAGCGAAGTCGAGCGCTAGGGAGCGCTCGCGACGACGGTGAGCTTGGCGGCTTCGGCCCTGAGCATGTTCGCTCTCGACGCGGTGGCTTGCTGAGCTAGCTGCCTACTGATCGTCCAACTCCGCCAGTCGTCGCTGCTGTAGCGAATCGATTCAGCCACCTCTGAGCGGCCCTCTTTTGGCAGTCTGTCGAAGAGGCGGACCAGTTCGGGCGTAGCGTCTTTGCTGAGGCCGGCGAGGTAGGTCGCGTCGATATTGTCGGCTCGCCGTCCCTCCACGTTCACGCGGGCAACGAGCCCGTCCGGATTGATGCAGTTGAGGGCGACGAGAATAACCACCAAGGCGACATACGCTCCGAAAGCAAACCGATCAGGCGTGCCGCGCACCGTCGTCGCCAAGAACCAGACCAGCGTGAGCGCCATCCACGCCAGGGCGGCGAAGACGTAGATACGCTGAGTCGAGAGCGCGTACATGTCGACATACAGGAACATGCGTTGCGCGGCCGAGGCCATGACGACGAGCAGGAGTCCCGTCATCACCGAAGCCATGACTCGCCACAGCCGCTCGCCGTTCTCATTCAGGACGGCGCGCGTGCCGAGCAGAACCGGCAGAGCAAGACCCACCACCGCCACAAGCTCGAAAAAGCCCCGCCGCGCATAGCTGCCGATGCCGAGATTGGCGGTCGAACGGATGATGTCGGAACCTCCGAACAGGTAGGGCAGCTGCAGCCAGACGAAACAGGCAAACAGAAGATTGAGCGCGCCGAGTACGATCGCCGTTTCGGTGCCGCCGAGCTTCGCCGGCTCCCGCGCGAACGGCTCGTGATAGGACGGTGCCAAGACGTAAGGCGTTGCCGGCTTGGGGGCCATCGGCGGCGAGGGCATGAGGAGTCGGCGCGAGAAGCCGCCGAACAGCACCGCGCCAATGAGAATCGCCGCGACGTGCGTGGACAAGACTTGGGGATCCAGGTCTCCGAGGCTGGTCGCTAGCTTCTCGAAGCCCGCGTCAGCACTGGCAAGCAGCGCGCCGAAGATGAGAATCAGGGGCACCGCTAAGACGATCCCTCGAGCGACGGCGGCGAGGCTTCCGAGCTTGGATTGCCGCATCGCCTGCGCCCATTTTACGTCCTCGAAGATCAGGATAAAGAAGTCGCCGAGGAATGCGGCCCAAAGGCCAAGCGCCTTAATCGCGAAATCTTGGATCGGCGCCACCGAAAGCTTCCGGCCTACCGCGGCAAGGGTTGCTAGTCCCATCAGGGAAAAGACGGCCAGCGCGTTGACGAGCTTGAGTTCCGGCGCTTCGCGCCAAATGAACAGCAAGCTAAAACACGCGGCGGCTAAAAGCGCTCCGCGGGCATCTTTGCGCATCGCCAAGTCCGTTCGCTTCGCGAACAGGATCAGTGCCGCCACGCAGAAGGCCACAAAGAGGGCGAAGTTCACGCCCCAGCCCGCGTCCCTCAATAGCGCATCCGCCACCAACGCAGCGGCGATCGTCAGCATCACGAGCTTCGAACCGAGAATAGTTCTCGCGGTCTGTTCCACTTATCGTTCCTTCACCGAGTCGCTCGGTTATTCGACGGAACGCGCGGACTAAATCGTTAGTGCCGTGATTGTAAAGATTAAACTTTCAATATTAGGTGAAAGTTACTTCGCGATCTGGAATTCCTTGTTCGCGAATTTCTGATTGTTGCGCCAGCGGCAGAGCCACTGAAAATCGTTCTTCCCTTCGGTCGTGTGGATGTTCACCGGAAGGCCGATGTTCGCGTCGAAGATGATCTCGACGCGCGAGGCCGGCGACTTGCCATTTGCCGCGCGGTCGGCGAAGATGCGGAAGTTTCTGACCTTGCGCCCCTGCGCGAGGAGGATGCGCTGGTCGACGCGAACTTTGTAGCCGCCCACGCCCTTCTTCAGCGCCGAAACGTATCGTGTTAGGGTCGCATTGCCGCCGATGAAGCTCGAGTAGAGCTGCCAGAAAAACTTCTTCGGCCAACCCTGCACGAGCGTGGCGTCCGAGGCGGCATTGAATGCCGAGTCTTTCGGCGTGATCTTTACAGCGCCAGGCGTCGCCCCGAGCCGACGCACCCGTCCGGTTCCATCGGAGACGATCCACTCGCGCGTGATTCCGCGCTTCACCTCGTCGTTCTGATACACGGGATGGTCGAGCTTGAAGACCTTCGTGCTGCGCCACATCGGCCCGAAGTAGCCGTTGCCCTTGCCGACCTCGTAGCTCACCTTCACCGAAGTTGCGCCATCGACCCCCTCGAACGTCTTGAACGTCGCCTCGCATTTCTGGGCAAGCGAAACCGGGTCCATCTGGATCGGCGTCCAGTCCGAACCGGTTTGGGCGAGGGCGGTGCCGCTCAAGACGAGCGCGGCGAGGATGGCAAGGTTTCGCATGTTCATGGAGTTTCTAAGATGTTATACGCCCGCCTCTTGCGGCTGTGGCTTCCAGATGCCCAAGTCTAGATCCTGGAAGGGCGCGTCCTTTTCTTGACAGTCGAGCAGAAAGCGCTTCTCGTCGGCGGTCATCGAGCCGCCCTTGTGTACCTTCTCCGCCATCTCGGCGAGGCGGTTGAAGCGGTCGATGTGATCTTGGAAACGGATTTCGGCGTAATCGCGGGCGGCGAACGTGGAGATCAAGAACTGCCAGTCGGAGGCCTCCGCCAGCAACATCTCACGGGCCGCCTGCCTGACGATCTCCTCGGCCGGTCCTACCGCGTAATCGCGCGCCATCTGCCGCAGCTTCCGCTCGGCTGGATACAGCTTTTCCCAGGTCCAGAGGTTGCCGTCGTTGATCCAGACATAGTGGTAGCCGCCCTCGCCCCACGAGCCTTCGGGCATCGTGATCATGTGCTTCGCGGGCTCTTGGTCGAGCAGCTCGCCGCCGCTAACCGGCTCGATTTCGCCATCGGCGTGCAGCGCCCGGGCGAACTCGTACAGGAATTCCGGACCCTCCCACCACCAGTGGCCGAACAGCTCCGTGTCGTACATCGCCACCAGCGTGCCGGTCCGGTCGGCGAGTCCCTTGTAGGTCGCGAGGGTGGTTTTCAGGGTCTCCACGAGGTCCTTCGCGTGGTCACCGATCCGCTCAAACGCCTGGTACGGGTCGTAGGGCTGCTTCTGCCCCAAATCCGCCTTGTTCGGGCTGATGCGCCAGTAGCGCAGGCGGCCCGGATACAGCTGCTTGTGGAATTCGAGGTAATACTCGTCCCCCGGATACCCGGCGTCGCCCGACCAGACTTTCACCGTCGTCTCCGGGTCGCGGGCGAAGATCGTCACGCCGTTTGGCAGCATGTAATGCTCGTACTCGCTGCGGAATTCCTCGGGCGGAGTGAACGTCTTGCTCGAGCGCGCGAACATCTCCGCGAGCTGCGGAAACTTCGCTGCGTAGGTCCCCAGCGGCTGCCCGCCGCGGATCATGTGGGAGTCGACGAAGAAGTATTCCAGCCCGTTGTCTTTGAGAATCTCCTCGATCCCCTGCCGAGACCAGGCGGTTTCGGTATCGCCTACCGGCGCCTTCCAGCTGTAGCGCGGGCGGTATGCGCACTCCGGCAGCCAGATCCCCCGCGGCTTCTTGCCGAAATACCGCTCATGCGACGACACCGCCAAGCGCACCTGCGCCTCGATCGATTCATCCGTGCCGAGAAGGGGAAAGTAGCCGTGGGTCGCCCCGCAGGTGATCACCTCGATCATCCCGAGGTCTTGAAAGTAGCGGAAGCCGTCCACGATGTCGCGGTTCCACTGGTGCTTAAACTGCACCAGCGCGCGGGTGTAAAAGCGCTGCCACATCCCCGCCAGCCCCTGCATCCAAAGCGGCCCCTCATCCTCGAATCGCTTCTGATCGGAGATCGCGAAGTCGATCTTGCTCTGACAATACTCCTCGAAGCCGGCGGCAAAGCTGGGGTCGCGGAGCTGCTCGGCGAGGATGGGGGTCATGTTGATCGTCCAGCGCGGCTTGATCCCCTCGCGGTGGAGTCGGTCGAGGGTGTGGAGGATCGGCAGGTAGCACTCGGCGGCGGATTCATGCAGCCAGTCGGTGCCATGCGGCGACTTCCCATGGCTCAGCACGTACGGCATGTGCGAGTGAAGGCACAGGAGAAACCGTCCGACGGGCATATGTCATGTTAGACCACCGCGGGCCTCTCCCCTCCCGCTCCAGGAGGGGGAGAGGGTGACTGGCAGCGGTCAGCTCACGACAAGCGCGAGGCAAACGATCACCCCGGCCCCTCCACCATCAAGGGGGGCGGATACGGTGTCTACTTCTTGCCGAGACCGTCGAAAATGCGGCCGATCTTTTCGCCGACCTTATCCATGTCCTCGCCGACTCTCTTGCCATCGCCGATTGCCTTCCTCGCCTCGCCGGCGAGGCCGCCGAGGTCG
>JBBREM010000135.1:0-6051 GCA_038202925.1 Fimbriimonadales bacterium
AAAGTCATCCCCGGAGTGGCTCAGAACCAAATCGAACGGGGACGAGCCTTGGGTTGGCTCAAACTGCCGGAACAGAGACTCCGGGTTGCGGAAGATGTCCTTCGGCCCAACGAAGCCGCTCATCGCCCGCTTCATGCTCAAGATCGCTACTTCAGTAGAGATTGCCGCCGACGCGCCCTTGCTGTCGCTGAGCTGCTTGCCCGCCCTGATCGCGCGCCAGGGAATGTAGTGGGCGACGAACATTCCGATGGCCGATTCGATCTGCTCCGCCGTCGCGCCCATTAGCGCGCCGTACGTGGCCGCCGACGCGATTGCTCCGTGGACAACGTGGTCGATCTTGTAGGTCTTGAGCGAAAACACTTCGGCCAATCGGCCGCGAATCTCGTCGAGCAGCACCATCGCCTTCAGCGCCGTCGCGCCGTCAAGCCCCTTCTGCTGGGCCGCGGCAATGGCGACGGGATAGAAGTCGTTATGTCCGAACTCGCCGGCGGTATGTCCAAGCTCGGGGTTGTAGCCGAAGTTGGTCCCGTTGGAGTCCCATTCGCGCACCGCCGCCGAGTTCGCGGCGATTGCCTTCTCGGCCTTGACGCACTTAGTTGATCCAAATGCCGTCGCCCCCCCCGCGTCTTCGTAATCCAGGGCTTCGTCACGCAGGATCGTCGGCGCGTTCGCCCCAAGAGCGAGCGCCGACAAGCCGCAGAGCACGGCATCGGTGTGAAACAACCGGGTTCGTTCGAGCACATTCTGCGAGGGTCCGGAGCCAAGCTTCCCCGCCATGAAGTCGACGGCGAATTGGCCGATGCCGAGGGCTTGGTTGGAGTCGCGCGAGAGGGTGACGCTGGTGCCCATCGGGGGAGAGTCTAGCTCATGGCGCGCACTGTTAGGCTGCCTGCCGGCAAGATGCGGACGCTCCCAGCTATTTGGTGACCGTGATCGAGTCCAGCACTTTGCCCTTCGTATCAACCTGCTGCAGCCGGAGCTGTCGGCCCTTCACGTCAACCAACGTGAAAGAATGCTTGGCGATGTATCGGGCGGTAAACGGCTGCCACTTCTCGGGCGTGTTCTCGATCTGCGGATCGTAAAGCGCGGCGCCGCCGGCTCCGGAGACGATGTAAATCACCCCCTTCGGTTTCGTGTTCGCCACCCCATCGAAGGATCGATCAATCGCCCCTGCTCGCATCGGGAAGTTGCGCTGGTAGTTGTGGACGTGGCCCGTGAAGACAAAGTCGACGCCGCGCCGGTCGATGATGTCCTCGATCGAGCGCATCCACGTATCGCCCTTGTGCTTCTCCGATGAGTGGTAGCCGGGCTCATGAAAGGAGACGAATTTCCAGGTTGCCTTGCTCGAAGAGAGATCGTGGTCGAGCCAGGCTCGTAGCTTCGGGCCGTCCCAGTGCGTGTAGTCGTTCCCATCCAATACCGCCCAGTGCAAGTTGCCGTAGTCGAATGAGAAATTGGCGGTGCGCGGATAGTTGCGGCCCACGGCGTCCAGGAACGCCTTCCTAGCCGCCTCGGAGCCGGTAATACGCGGCGCGCTCGGGTCCTCTGGATTGGTTACCGGACCGTTCAGTGGCTGATCGAACGCCACGAAGTATTGAAGGCCGTCCGGATACTTGGACAGATCTCTCGCGTAGGCGTCGTGGTTGCCGATGCTCGCCATGAAGGGGATTGACCGAGTCAACGGCGCGGCGTCGGAATTGTAAATCGGATAGAACCGGGTCGCGTACTCCGAGCCCCGGCCCTTGTCGTATACGATGTCGCCGGGAATAAAGACAAAATCCGGGCGCTGCCTCCAGACCTGAAACGCCACCTGCTTCTGGGACGGCGTCCCTGCTCCGCAATCGCCGAAGAGTGCGATGCGAAACGGTTGCCGCACCGACTTGCGGGCGATCCCCGTCGATTGGAAGACCACGCGCGCCCCTTGCCGCAATCGATAGGAGAAGGTCGAACCCGGTTCAAGACCCTCCAATTCGACTTCTACCTGCCTCAGTCCTCGTACCGGCCACGTTTTGCGTGCGCGCTCCTCTACCCATTTCGTTCCCTTCAGCAGCTCAACCGTAAATTGCTTTGAGTCGACTTGGGTTTGCCAAACGAGTGTCAGTCCCTCTCGAGGCTGCAAAGCCGGGCGGTTGCCAAGCTGCAGGTAAGGCTTGACCACAAACGGAGAGCCCGGGGCAGCGAGCGCGAGGGCCAAAAGCGCGGGGAGGCTCATGCCGAGAAGGTTACTCACGAAGTAGCCTAGAGCAGTGCCCGATTTCCTCGGCCTCGATGCGGAAAAGTTTGGACTGACGCCCGAGCTTGCCCGCGATGTTCGCGAGCTGGATCATGCGATAGGCGACGTGCTTGCCGAGCAAGAGGGCCAAGAATTTGTGCAAGCCGCTCGTGGCCTGCTCGACGGTGCTGAACTTCCGGCGGATGATCCACGAATGATGCAGCGGCTGGCGCGTGCGTTTACGGTCGTATTCCAGCTCATCAACGCCGCCGAGCAAAAGGAGATCGTCCGGGTCAATCGCGCACGGCGCGGTGATGCGCGGAATGAGTCGATCGCGGAAGCGATTGTTACGCTTAAGCAGCAAGGCAAGACCGCTGAGGAGGTCGAAACCATCCTCCGTAAGCTCTGGATCTGCCCCACCCTGACCGCGCACCCAACCGAAGCCCGACGCCGGGTCGTGCTGGACAAAATCCTGAGCATCACACTCACCCTCGCCCGCAAGGAATCGAAGGGCGGACCGAACCTGAGCGGTCCGCTCGATCTCCATGGCCGTGCCGAATCGTACATCCGCAGCACGCTCACTCAGCTCTGGCAGACCGACGAGATGCGACAAGCGGCGCTGACCGTGCGAGAGGAAGTGAAGAATGCGATGTACTTCTTCGAGCGAACGATTCTGGATGTCGTGCCGTGGCTGTACGAGGATTTGCAGCGGGCTTTGGAGGAGCATTATCCGGGCCAGGAGTGGCGCGTTCCGAACCTCATTAGCTACCGAAGTTGGGTCGGCGGGGATCGGGACGGCAACCCGAACGTGACGCCTGAAATCACCTGGCAGACCCTCCTCGACCACCGCGAGGCAGCGCTGGAGCACCACCTCAAATCCGTGGAGCAACTGCGCTGGAGCTTGACGAACAGCGTTCGGCTGATTGGTATTTCGCGAGAATTTGAGGATTCGCTTGCGCGGGATCTGGAGCGGGTCAAGCTGCCCGCCCCCGATCTCACGAGATATGCGCAGGAGCCATATGTCATGAAGGCGCGGGTGATGATGGCTCGCCTTCGGGCGATGCTGGCCGACATTGATGGGCTCCGGCGCGGGCCTGGGACGAAGAGCGAGATCGCGTACTCGAGCGAGCAAGAGATGCTTGCCGATCTGGAACTCATGCAGGGCAGCTTAGCCGCGAACTCCGGGGAGCGGATGGCCTTCGATGGCGAGCTACCCCGCCTCATCCGAAGGCTCAGCGTCTTCGGGTTTCACCTCGCGACGCTTGACGTGCGGCAGCATTCGGACGAGCATGAAAAGGCGTTGACTTCCCTGCTTGCTGCGGCGGGCGTTACGCCCAACTACGGCGCATTGACCGAGGACCAGAAAGCGAAGGTGCTTTCGCAAGAGTTGCTCAATCCGCGGGCTCTGACGCCCAGCGGCTTTGCCGCAGACGAGCAGCTTCTGCGCGTGCTCGACGTTTTCAAGCTAATCAACCGAGCGCGCACCGAGCTTTCGCCAAAATCGATAGAGGCCTATGTCATCTCCATGACCCACGGGGCCAGCGACCTGCTTGAAGTTCTGCTTCTGGCCAAGGAAGCTGGGCTGGTCAGGACTACGAGCGGGCATATTGAGAGCGACATCGATGTGGTGCCGCTGTTCGAGACCATCGACGACCTGCGCGGCGCGGGCCAGCTCATGCAGGCGCTCTATCGCCATGACCTGTACGGAGTGCATCTGGCGTCGCGAGGTAACCGGCAAGAGGTGATGCTGGGCTACTCGGATTCCAGCAAAGACGGGGGCTACTTGGCGGCGAATTGGGAGCTGTACAGCGCTCAGGGCGAATTGGCACGCGTTAGCCGCGAGGCGAATGTGGAGCTTCGCTTCTTCCATGGACGTGGGGGGACCGTGGGTCGCGGCGGTGGGCGGGCGAATCGGGCTATCGCCTCACAGCCGCCGGGCTCTTTTTCGGGGCAGATCAGGTTCACCGAGCAGGGCGAGGTGATCTCGTTCCGCTACGGCCTCCGCCCGATTGCACACCGGCATCTGGAGCAGATCGTCAACGCGGTTATCGTCGCTTCAACAACAAATCCGCGGCCTGACCCTCTGCATTATCATGCGGCGATGAGCGAGCTTGCGGAGACGTCTCGCGTCGCTTACCGCCGCACGGTGCACGAGGACCCGGAGTTCTGGAGCTTCTACACGCAGGCCACGCCCGTCGAATACATCTCCTTCCTCACCATCGCGTCACGTCCGGTGTTTCGTCCCGGCAAGGCGTTGCAGAGCATCGATCAGATTCGCGCGATCCCCTGGAATTTCGCGTGGGTGCAGAGCCGGCACGTCCTAGTTGGCTGGTTCGGCATAGGGGCGGCTCTGAATAGCTTTGCCGACAAGCCGCTGCTGCGCGAGATGGCCGATAAGTGGCCGTTCTTTAAGACGGTTATCGACAACGCGCAGCTTGAGCTGACCCGCGCCCACATTCCGACTGCTCGCATGTACGCGGCGCGGGTTCGGCCTGTGAGTTTGGGGACTCGGATTGAGACGGAATTCGAGCGGGACTTTGATCTAGCCACGGGCGGAATTTTGGAACTGACTGGGCAGAAGACGCTGCTAGAAGGGGCCACCACGGTTCGCAGGACAGTGGAGTTCCGCAATCCGATGGTCACGCCCCTCAACCGGATGCAGATCGCCTTGATGGATCGGTGGGAGAAGCTTGAAGAGGGCGACGATCACGACCCTTGGCGGGAAGCGATTCTGCAGACTATCGCGGGGCTCGCGGCAGCGATGCAGAGCACGGGCTGACGCCGGTGGGCCGGATGCCGGCGCTCCCAGCTAACGGATGAGCTTGATTGCGTCGGCGTCCGATATGTGGTTTCCCGTGGCGACCTTCGAGTAGACGAGCCGCCCGTCCACGCTGATCTCGTACATTCCCTTCCCTGCCGGCACGAGCACAATTTCTTCCAGGTCGCTCGCGCTTCCGATGGGCCCGCGAAATTCGTTCACCAATTCCTCGGCCAAACTGGCCGCGCGCGCAGTGTAGTTTCACGGAACGCAGAATTCGATTCGTACTTTCATAGGTTCACATATGGGCGATGATGTTGTCGCCAAATTCGGAGCACTTGATCTCGGTCGCGCCTTCGGTTTGGCGGGCGAAGTCGTAGGTGACGCGGCGCGAGCCGATCGCACCCTCCACCCCCTTCAGAATCAGGTCGGCAGCCTCACCCCAGCCCATGTAGCGGAACATCATCTCGGCGCTCAGGATCACAGACGAGGGGTTGACGACGTCCTTGCCCGCATATTTCGGCGCGGTGCCGTGAGTGGCCTCGAAGATCGCGTGGCCCGTGATGTAGTTGATGTTTGCCCCAGGGGCGATGCCGATGCCACCCACCTGCGCCGCGAGGGCGTCGCTTAGGTAGTCGCCGTTAAGGTTCAGCGTCGCAATCACATCGAAGTCCTTCGGTCGGGTGAGGATCTGCTGCAGGGTGATATCGGCGATGGAATCCTTGATCACGATGCCGTTCGGCAGTTTCTGCCAGGGCCCGCCGTCGAGGTCTTGCGCGCCGAAAGCCGTCTTGGCCAGCTCATAGCCCCAATCGCGGAACGCGCCCTCAGTGAACTTCATGATGTTCCCCTTGTGGACCAGCGTCACGGACTTGCGATTGTTGTCGACGGCGAATTTGATCGCCGCGTAGATGAGCCGCATCGAGCCGATTTTGGATACCGGCTTGATGCCGATACCGACGTTGACGGCGGTGTCGGAGGACCGACCTGGATTGGCTAGTTCCGCGTAGTCCTTCGCCCGCTGTTCGGTGCCGAAACGAATCTTGTTGAACATCTTGGGGAAGTACTGCTCGAGCAGGTC
>JBBREM010000136.1:0-5960 GCA_038202925.1 Fimbriimonadales bacterium
TAGCCGAGGATCGGGATGAAATCCGGAATGAGGTCAATGGGGCTAAGGGCATATGCCACAACGAAAAACGCCACCGCCTTGGCATACCAGGGCGTGCGGGAGTCGCGCATGGCGATGGCAAGGGCCGCCACCTCTCGCTTCAGCCTTCGCGCCCAGTCCCTCATTCGGCGGAACATGCCATGTATGGTGGCACCGGCGCGGCGGTGGCGGCATGAGGAAGGAGAATCCGCTCCACCAGATCCACCGCTGGTCGATTGAGCATCCGTATGCGGTGATCGCGTTCTTCGTTGCCGTCGTCGGCCTTGCCTGGATGGCGGTCAGCGGGATGATCCCGCGCCGCTTCGCTCCCTATGTCGAGAGCCCGATGGTCGGGGTGATCACGATGATGCCCGGTCTGTCGGCGCAGGAGATGGAGCTGTATGTCAGCAAGCCGATCGAGGAGCAGCTCGTCAATGTGAAGGGGCTGCGCTACGTGCGGTCCAGCTCGCAGGATGGATTCTCTATCGTGACGCTGGAGTTCCCCTACGGGACGAACATGCAGCGCGCGATTACAGATGTGCAGGCGTTAATGAACGTGACGCAGTCGCAACTCCCCGCGACGGGCGCGAACCTCAAACCCTCGTTCGTCGTGCCCATCGACCCGCTCAACCTGCCCATCCTCTCGATGTCAATACGCGGCGATCCGGCCAAGGGCTGGGACCCGCTCAAGGTACGCGAGTTCGCCGACAACGAGGTCGTCCGCCGGCTGAAGGAAGTGCAGGATGTCTACTCGGTCGTGCCGTTCGGCGGCTACCGAAGGCAGCTCCAAGTCCTCGTTGACCGAAATCGGCTGGCCAGTTACGGGCTGTCTCTTCTGGAGGTCCGCAACGCGATTGACCGTGCGAATGTGAGCAGCTCAGGCGGCACGCTGACGAGCGGAGGGCGCGAGGAGATCATCCGCGTCGAATCACGGGCGGGTTCGGCTGAAGACGTGCTGAATTATCCGATTCGGAGCAGCTCCACCTCGACTTCAGCCGACATCGTGCAAGGGAGCGGAATGGGCGGTTCGTTTCCGCCTGCGGCGGCGTCAAACCCGTCGGGAACACCTCGGGTCGTCTACATCCGCGATGTGGCCAAGGTTGTCGACAGCCATTGGGAGCGCAGGAGCGGCTACGACTTTCTGGATCATCAGCCAGGAAAAAGCGGTGAGATCAAGCCGTCAGTCGAGGTTTCTGTCATCCAAAATCCAGGCGCAAGCTCGGCGAGGGTCGTTCCGGCGGTCATGAACGTGGTCCGCAAGATGGAAGCGGAGAATCCAGGCTTGCATTTCGAGGTCGCCTATGACAACGCCCACTTCGTAGGCATCCTCTTCGACAACGTCTGGCACGAACTCGCAATCGCGATCCTCCTCACCGCCGTTGCGGTGATGCTCTTTCTGGGTGAATGGCGCGGGACCCTCATCGCCATGGTGACCCTGCCCACGTCGCTGGCCTTCGCAGTCTTGATGATGGTGCCCTTTGGCATGTCCTTCAACAGCGGAACCCTCATCGGCCTTTTGCTCTCCATCGGTCGCTTGGTGGACGACTCGATTATCGACATTCACGCCGTCGAGAGGCATCTGCGCATGGGCAAGACCCCTAAGCAAGCGACGATCGACGGGATTGCGGAGGTGCGGCTTGCTGTCATCGCATCGACGGTGATGATCGTTCTTGCGCTGGTGCCTCTGTTGTTCTCAGGCGGGCTCGTACAACTCATGTTCGTCGAGCTGGTTTGGCCGCTAATCTTCGGTCTCCTCGCTTCGATGCTCGTTTCATTCACGCTAACTGCGCTGCTTTGCGCGAACCTACTGAGGCCGGAATCTGCGCGGGAAGAAGACCGCCGCAAGCCCGGATTCCGCTGGCTCTACGCCATTCTCGATCCCGTTCAGCGTGGCCTTGACAGGATGGAGAAGGGCTATGCGCGCCTGATCGGCTGGTCGCTCAAGCATCGCTTCGTCAACTTCACCCGTGTGCTCGCGACCCTCGTGATCGGCTTCACCTTCTACTATTTCATCGGTAGCGAGATGATGCCGCTCGCCGATACAGGCCAGGCGTCGGGCTTTCTGGAGATGGCTCCAGGGACCTCATTCCAAGGGACCGAGGACGCGGTCAAGAAGCTCGAGGCAATCGTCCTGAAGCATCCCGAGGTGGAGAAGGCGAGCATCGAGATCGGCGCAGAGTCGATGTTCGAGACTTGGACGCCCTTCTACACCGGCTACCAAATGCCGCAGGTCAGCGGGGCGGCGATGATGCTGACGTTCAGCGACAAGGACACACGCAACCGCACGATCTTCCAGGTCATGGACTCCATCCACAAGGAAGCCCTCGCCACCATCCCCGGCATGAGGAGGCTGCAGATCAAGGAGATGGGCTCGGACGTCATGGCAACGGCGGCGGCCCCCGTACACGCCGCCATCTATGGGACAGACCTCGCAGAATTGGATCGAATCGGCACAGATATCCTTGCAGTCGCGAACAAGATGCCCGAGATGTACCAGCCCGCGAAGACTTGGTCGATGGGTCTCCCCGAGCAGCGAATCCAGGTGAATCTCCAGCGGGCACAAGAGGTTGGTCTTAGTCCCGCCGACATCGCCCAACAGGCCTATTACGCAACGCGCGGCGGGCTAACGAACGAGTTCTACCGCCTGCCCAACATCCGCCAGAACACGATCCTCGTGCGCTACGACGAGGCCGACCGCAGTACCCCCGAGAATCTAAAAAGCCTCTATCTCGCCACGCCCGACGGCCGGCAAATCCCGCTCAAGTCCGTAGCCGACATCATCCCGACGAGCGCCCCCACCGTCATCGAGCACGACAGTCTGCAGCGCGTCATCGGGATCACGGGCTACTACCGCAAGGGCGGCCTCCCGAGCATGGACGTGATCATGAGCCTGCTTAACAACTCCTATGCCGGCAACAAGGAGTTGGGGATCGAGCCCGTCAACTTCCCGCCGGGTTACGGCATTGAGGTGCGCGGCGACATGACGCAGATGATGGACAGCGTGCGCCGACTGATGGGCAGCTTCGGCCTCTCCCTGCTGCTGATGTATCTCGTGCTCGTCATCCAGTTCAGGGGCTTCTTGCAGCCGCTGCAGATGATCGCTTCCCTGCCGCTGGAGCTTGCGGGCGTGTTTATCGCGCTCTGGCTCGCTCACGCCGCGTTCTCGACGGTCTCCATCCTCGGCATCATCGTGCTGACGGGCATGGACCTCACCACCGCCGTGCTCATGATCGACCTCATCATGAAGTACCGCGACCGAGGCATCCCCAGGGACGAGGCGATCAAACGCGCCTGCCCCGACCGGCTCCGCCCGATCCTCATGACGGCCGGCATCACGATGATCGTCATGCTGCCCGTCGCGATCGCCCCGAAGACCGGACTCGACGCCTACCAGCCACTCGCGGTGGCGGTGGTCGGAGGCCTGCTCGTCGGCACGATCCTCAGCCTATTCGACATCCCGATCATGCACACATACCTGGACGACTTCGTCCGCTGGCTCAACAAGACCTTCCGGGGCAAGGATTGGCAATGGCCGGTCACCGAGCCAGACGACTCAGCCAGCCCCATCGCCCCAACATCTCCCACCGACCCGGGAGTAGAACACTAGGAGAACAACCATGAACCATCTGCGATCCCTCGCCCTCGTCACTGCCGCCGCCCTCAGCCTCGTCGCCTTCGCCCAAGGCCACAAGGCCGCGCTGGCCAAGCCCGCTCAGAAGACGACGATCACCGTCAACGGCGGTTTCAGCCCCTTGACGATCAACGTCAAGGCCGGCCAGCCCGTCCAGCTCACCTTCGACACGAAGAAGAAGGGCTGCATCAGCGCGGTCGTCTTCGACGGCATGAACATGAAGAAGGACCTGAAGGACGGCACGAAAACCGTCGTCACCTTCACGCCCAAGAAGGGCTCCTACGCCTTCCACTGCCCGATGAATATGATGAAGGGCAAGATCGTCGCGAAGTAGCGGCCCAAACGACGGAAGCCCCGGCTCATCACCGGGGCTGCATCGACAGCTCGACAATCGGAGAGAAAGCAAGCTGCGATCCGACTGTAGCTGGTGCCGCTGACTAATAGGCGAGCTTCCATATCCAATCCGGCACCCGCACATCCCCTTTCGGCACGTCGTACGGTGGGTAGTAGGGCTTGATGTCGATGACTGGCGTTCCGTCAATCGCATCGAGCCCGCGTACGCGCAGCGTCGTCCTTATGATTGAAACCAGCTCGACCACACTCAACCCGACCGGGTTGGGACGCTGCGGTCAGCGACAGGCGAACATGCCGACTTCGGGGACCTCTGGGTTGCTTTGCGGGCGGTGGAGACCGTGCGTCTCCGTCATCTCGCTGAGCCAGTAGATCACCTTCAGATGCGAATAATCGCCGAGCCCGACGAGAAAGTCGGCGAACTCGGCCCTCAGCTCGATGGAGCTTTCCACCTCCTCAAATCCGCCCGTCTGCTGCTCTGCGACGCGGGAGCGGATCACCCCGATCGGCTTGATGCGGATCGTGCCGTCCGCGGCTATAGGTTCAATTTGCATCGTGGATCGCCTCTGCGCGGAACTCGGCCCGCGCTTGGATTCATATATTACATTGATGCCGAGCCCGCTTCTTCTCCTCTGGCGGTCCGTCCCAGCCGCGACTATTCCGCCGCCAGCCGGCATGAAGAGCCAACAGAGCGCTAAGCTGCCCAGGGATAAGCGCCTTATCTGGGATTGTTCATCTCCCGTTCACCAGCCGGACAGATGCCGTTCTTCTTCGATGGCCTACAATAAACGCCATCTACTCTTCGGGGTGTGAGAGGAACCTATGGCTGAGATACTTTACGTTTCGACCTACGGATCGGACGATCCGACCCGGGCCACCTTTGCCTTCGTCGCCGCGCTTGGCGCAGTCGATGCCGGGCACAAGCCTTCGATCGTGCTGATGGGCGAGGCGGTCACCTTGATGAAGGGCATCCTCGCCGACGCCGTCCACGGGGTTGGATGGCCGCCGCTCAAGGACCTGTGGCAGCGTGCGATCGAGCATCAGATCCCGGCCTACGTCTGAACCGGATGCTCCAAGGCCCGTGGGGTCTTGGAAGGCGACCTGGAAGGCAAGAACGCGCAGTGGACAACGCCGACCGCCTTGGCGGAGTTGACCGTGAAGGCGGATCGGGTATTCAATGTCTGAATGGGAGGTTTACCAATGTCCGTAGTCGGACCCAAGGTAGTCGGGGCCGCTGGCTTTGAGGGCTTTGAGATCACCTGGCGCGCGGAGGTCTTCGCGAATGCGCCAGAAGAGTCGTCTGCGGCCGAATCCGGCACGGTGGGCATCAATTACAGGGCACATAAGCCTTCGGGGGGAAAATAGATTAGTGGAATTGCGCCCTGGCGGCGCGGGAGAGATTAGCATGAGCACGACAACAACGACGATGTCATCTGAGATGGAAGCGCTGAAGACGCGACTTAAGAGCACCTGGGAAGCGGGAGACTACGGAGTCTTTGCGAAATATCTGGAGCCGGGAGCGCTCGAATTCTTCGACCGGCTGGCGATCGCACCCGGCACACGTCTGCTCGACGTGGGTTGCGGAGCGGGGCAACTGACGATTCCGGCGGCGAAGCGCGGGATCGACGTGGTTGGGCTGGATTTAGCCCAGAACCTGGTTGACCAAGCAAACGCTCGCGCAAAGGCCGAGGGTTTGGACATCGACATCAGGCAAGGCGACGCCGAAGCGCTGCCGTTTGATGATGATTCCTTCGATGCGGTAATGAGCCTGATAGGCTCGATGTTCGCGCCGCGGCCCGAACTGGTGGCAAGCGAGATGATGCGCGTCTGCCGGCCAGGGGGCAAGATCATCATGGGCAACTGGACGCCGGAAGGTCACGTCGGGCAGATGTTCAAGGTCATTGGCAAGCACGTACCGCCGCCCTCCATATTCCCATCGCCGCTGCTTTGGGGAGTGGAT
>JBBREM010000137.1:0-5879 GCA_038202925.1 Fimbriimonadales bacterium
CGGAGGGGTGCCACCCATGGCGTCCCAAACCCACGCGACCTTCACCGGTAGCCGCCGGTCTTTAGCCGGCGACGGCCTCGAACCGTGGCAGCCGTAAAAAAAGGTTGAACTCCCCGGAAGACATAGCCGTCAATACACTACAATCCGGCCGCCCGAGCCTGGGGCGCGAAAAGGCCCAGCGGTAGGAACGATCTCGACCTCTCAAGTGTCCGAATGAGTACCAGACGCAATAGTGCGTCCCTACAAAGAACCGCCGCAAACCCGCGCGATTCCCAACTAGATGTCTACAGAAGTTATTACGCTTGAACCCCGCGAACTGAAGCGGTTTAACGAGCTCATGGGCGATTCATACCGGAAGGTCTACAATATGGCCTACCGGCTAGCGGGTAGCCGCGCCGATGCCGAAGACCTCACGCAGGAGGCCTTCTACCGTGCCTATCGCAGCTTCGGCGACTACGAGGGAGATCGGCCATTCGAAAACTGGATCTTCCGCATCGTCACCCGCCTCTTCCTCGATCTCCTCCGCAACCGCCGCCGCCGCATCAAAGCCGTCTCCTACGACACGCCCCTGCAGCACGCGGGCGGAGACGACAGCCTCTATTTCGATATGGCCGACGACCGGCCCAACCCCGAGCAGGACCTTATGCAAGAAACCTTCAGCGAAGACCTGCAACGAGCCCTCGAGACTTTAACCCCCGAGCAACGGCTGCTCATCACGCTCGCCGACGTCGAAGGCATGCCCTACAAGGACATCGCCGACATGATGGACAAGCCCGTCGGCACCATCCGCTCCCGCCTCCACAGGACGCACAAGCTCATCCGCACGCGGCTTGATCTGATCAAGCGGCAGCAGGATCCCAAAAGTTCGGCGAAGCAAAGGCTGGGATTCTCACCAGCGGCGTAGCTGATCGCGTGGATTGGGGATTGCGGATTGTTGACTTTCGATTGCGGATTGTCGATTGTCGATTGTCGATTGAATTCCTCTCTCCTGCATCCGCCATCCGACATTGACCCCCATCTGCCGACAATAAACCCGTGGGCTTGCCGAAATCCGCGCTGCAGCGCGATGTCTGGAAACTGTTTGAAACGGGATGCACGCCCGAAGACGGCAGCATCGAGTCCTACCTACAGCGCATCCTGACCCACTGCGTCGACTGGTTTGACGCCACCGGAGGCTCGATCTTTCTGCGAGAGGGCAGCACTTCTCGCTTCAAGCTCGCCGCCCAGGCGGGGACCGATTCGAACATCCCCTGCGACGCGCGAATCACCGCCGGTAGCGGAATCGCCGGGCTCAGCGTCGAATCGGGCGAGCCGCTCCTGATCTCCGATCCCCTTCGCCACCCGCTGCTTCAAGGAAAGATCAATACCCATCAGGTTTCCTTGCGATCTTCGGTCGTCATGCCGCTGATCGCGCCCAACGAGGGCTGCATCGGCGTGCTCAACCTCTCCCGCTCCTCCGGAGAGTCCCTCTTCGACGACAGCGATCTCAAGCGGATTGGCGCCCTCGCCCAGCAGATTTCTCTCGCTGTCAGCAACGCCCGGCTCTATTACAGCCTCAGCCAGGCCCGAAATGCCGAAATCGCCGCCCGCCACAAGCTCGAGGCGACCGTGCAGGCGCTTGGCGTCGCGGTGCTGGTCTTCAACTCACGCGGGCACATCACCGATTCAAACAAGCGCGCGCAAGAGCTTTTGGGGGCCACCCATAAGGGCTGGAAAGAAGCCCTCACCGAGATTTCTCCGCAGCTCTGCGAAACCCTGCTCGAATGCCTGCTCAAAGCCCGTTCGACCGCCGAAGCCAGGGCCAAGGCAACCGATAACGACCGGAGTTGGTCGATTGTCTGCACACCTCTTCCCGACGGCGGTGCCGCCCTGGTGCTCGAAGACACCACCGCCCAGGACAACGCCGGAAGGGAAATGGCGAGGCTTGCGAGGATGGCCGAGATCGGCCAGATGACCGCCGCCATCGCCCACGAGATCAGAAACCCGCTGACCGGTATCCGCAGCGCCGCGCAAATGATCTCATCGTCGCCTGAGCACGCGCAAGAGTTTGCCGGGATCATCGAAGACGAGGTTCTCAAGCTCAACGCGATTTGCGAAGAGTTCCTCGAGTTCTCCCGCCCCCTCGCCCTGCGAACCAGCGAGATCGACGCCGCCGATCTCGGAACAAGGCTCATCCAGCGAATCAAGAAAGATTTCAGGACGCAAGGCGTCGATTTGAAGCTAGAAACCGAGTCCGAACATCCGACAATTAACGGGGACATCCTCCGGCTGGAGCAGGTGATGCGCAACCTGCTGCTCAATGCGCTGCAGGCCTGCGGGCGCGGCGGCAGGGTGCGGCTCATCCTTCGCGATGACGGCTTCAGCATCGAGGACACGGGGAAAGGCATGCAGGAAACGGATATTCAGAAGCTGTTCACCCCCTTCTTCACGACCAAGCCGAGCGGCACCGGCCTCGGCCTGAGCAACGTCCGCAAAATCGTCGACGCGCACGGCGGCAAGATCGCCGTCTGGTCGCAGCCAGGCGTTGGCTCCCGCTTCGATGTGTCTCTGGAGAAGGCAGCATGAGCGCGAAGAAGAAGATCCTAATCGTCGACGACGAGCCGAACATCCGCCGCATCCTACAGGTGGCCTTCGAGAAGGACGGCTACTTCCCTTTCGTGGCGCAAGACGCCTACGAGGCGATGGAAGTCGTCCAGTCGGAAAGCATCGACTGCGTGGTCACCGACGTCACCATGCCCGGCAAGACCGGCTACGAGCTGCTCCGCGATCTGAAGGCTTACAAAGAAGATATCCCCGTGGTGGTCATGACCGCATTCGGCACCATTCCCCAAGCGATCCAAGCCATCCGCGACGGAGCCCATGAGTACGTCACCAAACCCTTTGATCTCGATTCCCTGAAGAAGATCGTCGCCTCGGCTCTAAACGCCCCTGCAGGCGCTGCGGTAAATACGCGCAGGGGCGAAGGATCGAAAGATAAAGTCTTCCTCGCCGAGTCTCCCGCCATGCAGGAGGTGCTCGCCACCGTCCAGCAAGTCGCCGACTCCCGCGCCACCGTGCTCGTCACTGGCGAAAGCGGCGCCGGCAAAGAGATCATCGCCCGCGCTCTCCATAATCTCTCTTCGCGCGCCTCGAATCCATTTGTCGCCGTATCATGCGCCGCTCTCCCGGAGACACTGCTCGAGAGCGAGTTGTTCGGCTACGAGAAAGGCGCATTCACGGGAGCGCAAGGCGCGAAGGCGGGCCGGTTCGAGATGGCTCATAACGGCACGCTCTTCCTCGACGAAGTCGGCGAGATTCCGATGTCGGTCCAGGTCAAGCTGCTCAGGGTGCTCCAGGAGCGCGAATTCGAGCGCCTCGGCGCGACCAAGGCGACCCGCGTCGATGTCAGGCTCGTCACCGCGACCAACCGTCCCCTCCAGGAAGCCGTCGACCAGGGCGTATTCCGCCTCGATCTGCTGTACCGGCTCCAAGTCGTCGAGGTCCAAATTCCGCCTCTGCGCGAGCGAACCGAAGACATCGTCCCCCTCGCGAATCTCTTCCTATCCAAGTTCGCGAAAGAAAATGGCCGCGCCGCGCTGACGGTTGGTGACGAGGCGACCAAGCTCCTACACGCCTACCGCTGGCCCGGCAATGTGCGGGAGCTGGAAAATGTAATGGAGCGCGCTACGGTTCTGTCGCCTCCTGATCAAATCGAGCTAACCGCCAAACTCCTTCCTATCGCCTTGCAGAAGGCTGCGTAACCGCGCTTTTCCGTGCTACCATGACCTCATGGAGATGAGCGCACCACCGTTCTGAAGCCGGACGGCACGGAGGCTTGAAAGTCGCCTAGTCCGTCCTAAAACAACCCGGTACCTTCCGTGTAACGGCCACAAGAAGCCCTTGTTCAGGGCTGGCCGTCCCTGCGGGAGCGATCTAGTCCCCTCTGAAAAACGAGGGGATTTTATTTGACTCACCTCACGCCAGAACATGGCCCACTTCTACAGCGAGAGCGACATCCAACTCGACCGCATTCGGTCGCAGAAGATCGCGGTTATCGGTTACGGTAGCCAAGGCCGTCCCCACGCCCTCAACCTGCTCGATTCGGGCCTCGATATAACCGTCGCCCTCTACGAAACAAGCCCCAGCCGCGTCCGCGCTCTGGATGAAGGCTTCTCCGTCATAACGGCGCAAGAAGCTGCCCAACGGTGCGACATCCTAGCCTTCTGCGTGCCTGACGTCAAAATGGCCGCCATCTACCATGCGGAGATCGCCCCCCACCTCCGCCCCGGCCAAACCCTTCTGTTCATCCACGGCTTCAACATCCATTTCGGCCTCATATCACCGCCACCTGACGTCGATGTCGCCCTCGTCGCGCCTAAAGGCGCAGGCTACGGCGTTCGCAAAAACTTCGAAGAACACTCCGGCGTCCCCGGCCTCATCGCGATTCACCAAGACGCCACCGGGCAGGCTCTGCAAACCGCGCTCGGCTACGCCTGGGGGCTCGGCTGCGCGCGGGTCATGCTCATGGAGACCACCTTCAAGGAGGAGACGGTCACCGACCTCTTCGGCGAGCAAGCCGTCCTGTGCGGGGGCATCCCGGAGCTGGTCAAGGCCGGTTTCCAAACGTTAGTCGACGCGGGCTACCAGCCTGAAGCCGCCTACTTCGAAGTGCTCCACGAAACGAAGCTGATCGTCGATCTGCTCGTCGCAAAGGGCCTAACCGGCATGCGCCAAGCAATTTCAGACACCGCCGAGTGGGGCGGCTTAATCCAAGGCCCAACCGTGATCGACGAGCAAGTGCGCGAGCGAATGAAAAAGGTATTGGCGGCGATCGAAAGCGGCGAATTCACCCGGGAGTGGATCGAGGAAGATGCATGCGGCAGGCCGAATCTAAAGCGGCTTGAATTTAGTGAGCAAACCCTGCAAGTCGAAACTGCCGGGCGCGAACTCAGAAAGAGAATGAATCTCGAGCAGTAACTGTCATCCCGAGCGAAGCCGAGGGATCGAGATTGCCGTCACCAAGTAAATACCACGCCGTTGCGTTACAGAAAATCCACCCAAACTTGTAAATAACGCGGAACTGTCCGCCAATCCCGCGCGTTTGAATAATTGACGCATATCCTCCTTCCCTCTCTCCGGAAAGGAAGCGGGCTTCGCCCGCAACTGATCCGACGACCGCTCCCGTTATGCGGCGGGGGCGGCTTCTCTTTTGGCCCTTCGCACGTCCACCAAATCTTCGAATCGAAGCCGGGCCTGCGATCCCTCGGTCTCCAGCACCCAGGCGTACACGCTCTCGCCCCAAGGCAGCTTCATCTCCATGCGAGAGCCCTTGTAGGCCATTTGCGAGCAGTCAACACGCGCGCCGCCCGAGCTCAAATCGAGCAAGTGCGCCTCGCCAGCACCCAACCGCACAACTGCCCCCGCTGCCTTCGGGCACCGCGCATGAGTGCGCCGCTCGGAGAGCGATACGCGCAGCGGCCGCTTCACAAACAAACATTGAGGTTGAGTCTGACGAGCCACTACCTGGGTGCGGAAAATGAGCACGCCGCGCGGATCGCCGGCCTCAACCACGAGGTTCTCCCCCACCCGCAACGCAACATAGTCATCGCGAAGCATCGGCACACCCAGCGACCAAACCGACTTCCCTGCCTGCAGAAAGTGCGATCGGAACGTGCCCGAATCCGCGCGGATGCGCAAAACCGCGTTGGGAGCTGGAGTGAGACGGTCCCGGCGAGCCTCCGATGCGCGTAAAAGTAGCCACGCGATCACAAAAGAAAGTGCGGCGCCCGCCGCGAAAAATAGACTAAGGCTGACCAGATCTTGTATCACTCTTCGGCGTCCCTTGCTGCTCCGCTCTGAACGCCTGGCGAGCACTCGCGCCCTGTTTGAGCGCCTCGCCG
>JBBREM010000138.1:0-5872 GCA_038202925.1 Fimbriimonadales bacterium
CGGTCTGCCGGGCGAAATCGTAGGTGACGCGCCTGGACCCGATCGCGCCCTCCACCCCCTTCAGAATCAGATCCGCAACCTCACCCCAGCCCATGTAGCGGAACATCATCTCGCCGCTCAGGATCACCGACGACGGGTTGACGACGTCCTTTCCGGCATACTTCGGCGCGGTGCCATGAGTGGCCTCGAAGATCGCGTGGCCCGTGACGTAGTTGATGTTTGCCCCAGGGGCGATGCCGATGCCACCCACCTGCGCAGCGAGGGCGTCGCTGAGGTAGTCGCCGTTCAGGTTGAGGGTGGCGATCACATCGAAGTCCTTAGGGCGGGTGAGGATCTGCTGGAGTGTGATGTCGGCGATCGCGTCCTTGATCACGATGCCGTTCGGCAGTTTCTGCCACGGCCCGCCGTCGAGGTCTTGCGCGCCGAAAGCCGTCTTGGCCAGCTCATAGCCCCAATCGCGGAACGCGCCCTCAGTGAACTTCATGATGTTCCCCTTGTGGACCAGCGTCACTGACTTGCGATTGTTATCCACGGCGAACTTGATCGCCGCGTAGATGAGCCGCATCGAGCCGATTTTGGATACCGGCTTGATGCCGATACCGACGTTGACGGCGGTGTCGGAGAACCGACCTGGATTGGCTAGTTCCGCGTAGTCCTTCGCCCGCTGTTCGGTGCCGAAACGAATCTTGTTGAACATCTTGGGGAAGTACTGCTCGAGCAGGTCGAGCATTTTCTTAGCTTCCTCGGTACCAGGCGCGAACTCGATGCCCGCGTAGATGTCCTCGGTGTTCTCGCGGAAAATCACCATATCCACGGCGCTGGGGTCCTTGACCGGCGACGGCACGCCTTGGAACCAACGGACGGGGCGCAGGCACACGTACAGATCGAGATTCTGCCGAAGCGCCACATTAAGCGAGCGGATGCCCCCGCCCACCGGCGTGGTGAGGGGACCCTTGATGCCGACAAGATACTTCTTGAAGTTGTCCAGCGTCTCGTCGGGCAGCCAGCTTCCGGTGGCGTTGAACGCCTTCTCGCCGGCGAGAACTTCCTTCCACTCGATCTTCCGCCGCCCGCCTTAAGCCTTCTCCACTGCCGCGTCTAAGAGGCGCACGCTCGCCCGCCAGATGTCCGGACCGGTGCCGTCTCCTTCGATAAAGGGAATGATCGGGTCGGTAGGAACGTTGAGTCCCTTCGAGGACATGGTGATGGGGGAAGCCATAGGTTAGGAGATTACCGCTAAGAAACCCGCCCGACGAAGCCGTCTTCGGAGTGCCGAAGCGCAGCTTCAGCCTTGCCCAGCCGCAGCTAGCCCGGGGCGATAGATTCGAGGAAGTCGTTAACCTCGGCGACGGCTGTTGAAGTTCGGTAAATTCGGTCGCTTCGTGTCTGCACCTCACGCCGCATGAGGCGTTGCCAGTCTCTGTCTTTCGCCAGCCTGAGCGCCAGGTGAATGTATTGCTCTTCGCTCTCCGCCACCAGATCGAGCATCCCCATCTGCGCATACGCCGCGTAGGTGATTCGGCTCTTGAGGAACTCGCCCTTGTGTGTGACAACGGGGGCGCCGACCCCGAACGCCTCGAAGCTCGATCGACCTCCGCCAAATTGGATCGGTGCAAGAAGCGCATCGCAAAGCTGCAACATTCCGAGAAACCGCTCCAGAGCCATCGGTGGCACCCACAACGCCTGCTCGGCTACCAGCGGATAGGAAACCGCCCACCGCGACTTGAGGATTTGCTTGAAGTTCGGGCGAGCCGGCTCGGGCAAGACGAGAATCCCCTGATCGTCTTGCTCCAAGATCGAACTGAGGACTCGGTCGTAGTCGGGATGGAACTTGTAGGCCGACTGCATGCAGCCATAGAGCCGCTTGCCCTCTGGCAGCCCAAGATCGGCCCGCGACACCTTTTCCGGTTTCGCCGGCGGCTCGAAATACATGCCGAGATTGTCCAGCAAGGCCAGCTTTTCCCGATACTCCGCTTGGGCACCCTCCCGCTCAAGGTGCCGCGCGGAGATGTAATGGTCGACCACCGGCGAGCCCGAGCTCATCGGATGGCCCCACGTAGTAACTTGCACGGGGGCCAGCCGGCTCATGGCGTGATAGTAGGTCTGCACGTGCATCCCGATCTCGGGATAGACCAGGATGTCGAGTTCCTCCCCGGCAATCGTTCGCTGCGCCTGCGAAAGCCCTCCGCTAACGATCACATGCTTGTCCGCCGCAGCGACGATCCGCTTCGTGTACGCATCACTCTTGCCCAGTTGCAGGAAGACGATCTCGAACCGCTCGCGATCGAGACGCTCAATCAGCGGTCCGAAGACAAAGTAAACGGTGTGCCAGTTCAGCAGGGCGGACACCACACCGACGCGGATTCGACCGCTGCGTCGCGGCGTGTGCGAGCACGTAAACTGCAAGTTTGGACAGCTTTTACTGATCACATCCGCGAGGACGTCTAGGTAGGGGCGGTCGCTAACGCCAAAATACGGGAGGTGGAAGGGCGTGACGCCGATCTCGGTGTCCGGATTATCGATTCGCATGTCTTTGCCGGCGAGCGCCGCCAGCTTCCATTCCATGTGGTCCAGCGCTTCCTTCGGCATGTCCGCTGATTCGAAGATCACAGGCAAGGTCATGGCCTCCAAGACCTGAAGCGCCGGCTCCTTCGCCGCCCTTAACGAGTCAACCGCCAACCGCCACTTCCCTTGCGCCTGAAGGCTTCTAGCGAGCGCGGCACGCGCTTCGGTCATCTCCGAGCCAACTTCCGGCGCGTCGGCGAGAGCCTTGGCGAGCCGTTCGGTTTGCTCGAGTTCGGGCAATAGGGTCGCGCGAAGTTCGCGGGCCTTTGCGAAACTCGGATCCCAGGTTAGAACCTGATCCACGAGCGCCAAGGCCTCATCGGGCCGCCCAAGTTGATAGAGCGCGCTCGCAAGGTTTTGGTGCGCGATCGTGCGAGTTTTCAAATACTTCGCGGCTTTGTTGAGCGCCGCCACCGCTTCCTCAAATTGCTCCAGAGCCACGAGCGAGTTGCCGAGGTTGTTCCACGCATCGGCGTGGTCGGGGTCCAGCTCCAGCGCCTTTCTGAACGCCGGAATCGCCATTTCGTGCCGCTCGATCTCAGCGTATGAGTTGCCCAGAAAAAAGTAGGTGGCCGAATCCGTCAATCCGAGGGACAGCGCTTCTTCGAGATCGGAAATGGCTGCCCCGTGCTCCTCGCGCGACTGCAAGATGAACGCGCGATTCTTGTACGCTTCGGCATTTTTTGGATCGGCTGCGATGGCGCGGGTCAGAGCCTCAAGGGCAGATTCGTCGTCGCCTAGCACATGACGCATGAGGCCGAGATTGGCCCACGCCTCGCCGTTCGCAGGATCTATGGAAACAGCTCGCTCGATCAGCTTGAGCGCATCTTTTTGAAAGCCGGTCTGGAACTGGACCACCGCCAGGAGCTGCATCGCGCCCGCATTCTGCGGCTGCGCTCGCAGAATCTGGCTAAGAGCCGCTCCCGCCTCGCGAAGCCGGCCCGCGGCAACGAGGGCGCGCGCCTGGGCGAGAAGGTCCATAGCGACAGTAAACCCCTAGGGCATGGGAAAGCCTTGGGCGGCCACGAGCAGCGCGTACCACTGCTCGCGGGTCAGCTCGATATAGTCGGCTCGGACGAGCGACCGAATCCGGTCCGGATTGGCCGATCCCACGATGGGCATGATCTCGCTGGGGTGCTTGAGTAGCCAAGCGATCGCGACCTCCGCCATCCCGACACCGTGCGCTTTCGCAATCTCGGTCACCACAGGTTCAAGTCGCTTCCAGGCCTCATCGTCGGCATTTCCAAGCCTGCCCCCCGCCAGCGGGCCCCAGGAAAGCGGCGTGATCCGCTTTTGGAGACACTGATCGAGGGTTCCGTCGAAGAACGGCTCTCGCTTGAGCAGGCTGATCTCGACCTGATTGACGACCAGTTGGTGCGGCAGGGCCGCCTGCAACACCTCTAGCTGTGAGGGGAAAAAGTTGGAAACGCCAAAGTAGCGGACTTTGCCTTCGTGATGCAGCCGCTGGAACGCCCGGGCCACTTCCTCCGAATTCATCAGCACGTCGGGGCGGTGGAGCTGGTAGATATCGATCGTCTCGATGCCAAGCCGCTTGAGCGAGCCTTCGCAGGACCGGATGATGTGGTCGTACGAGAAGTCGTACTTGTTCACCGAGCCTGCCGTATCGTCTTTGAACCGGATTCCGCACTTGGTGGCGATCAGAATCTCGCTGCGCATCGAGGGAATCTTCGCCAGCACTTCGCCGTGAAGCGATTCGCATCCACCGCGGCAATAGATGTCGGCGTGGTCAAACAGCGTGTATCCAGCCTCGTAGGCGGCGATGACGCAGTCGTGGGCGTTCAACCGGCGTTCCTCGGTGATCTCAGCCGGATTCCACGTGCCGGCGATCCGCATGCAGCCGTAAGACAGCCTCGTGCCCGTAAGATCGGAGTCGCCGATGCGCTGCGTCTTCATTGGCACCACTATGCCCCAAAAGGAACGGGTTTGACCCGCCTACCACTCTGAGTCGTCTAACCCTTGTAAACCAACACGGAGGCAACAGGATGACAACACTAAGCAAAGGAATTACCGCGGTTGCGCTGAGCGCGATGATGATCGTTCCGATGACTGCTGATGCCCAATCGCATCGGCAGAAAACAAAGAACGACTGGCGCAACCTGGCATTCGCATCGGGTGGCGCGGGAGCACTGGGCTTCCTGACCCACAACAGCACAATCGGCTGGCTCGGACTCGGCGGCGCCGCCTACTCGGCATGGCGCTATGAGAAGGACCGCAAATCGCAAGCGGCGAATAGCCGTCGCTATTCCTCGCGGTATCACCTGCGACGTAAGCACAACTAGGCTTTGCCACCCACACAAACAGCGAGCCGGCATGTCAAGAAGACATGCCGGCTCTTTTCACATACGGCGAGAGGTTAGAGAGAAGAGGTTAGAGAGGAGAGGAAAAGGTTAGGAGGGCTCGTCTCTCGTCTCTCGTCTCTCGTCTCTCGTCTTTCGTCTTTCGTCTCTTCTTCTCTATTTCTCTCCTCTCTAACCTCTTCTCTCTTACCTCTAGCCTACGAAAGTCCCTCTAACCTCAAAAATAAAAAGGGCCCTCCCCGAAAGGAAGGCCCTGGTCAACAGGAGGTGCTACAAACGAGCAGTCCGCCTGCGGAATCTGGAACGCCCTTCTGCATCATCGCAGTCACTCGTCCAGACGAACCCGCGAGCTCGCCGCTCATGACCGCAAAAGCGAATGGTGTTGATCTCTGCCGGACGCATCGTGAACCCCTTCGTTCTGCGTCTCTGCCAAGCTTGCGCCCAGCCGGCATCCCTCAACTCTCGCTACGTCTACGGGGTTAGCTGTCGGGTTCGGGCCAAGAGTTACCCTAGTTGCTCTCTTCAGAGCTCCATTCACCCCTATGTTGCGGGTCCCCCGTTCCTCCGACGAAGTCGGCGAATTCAACGGTTGGCTTTGCAGCCACGGAAATAGTGTATCACAGCCCTTTCTTTCAGGCAAGTCTCTCTCGGCAACAATTTTCGGTCTCGCTGACGTAGGCTTGAATAAATGACAGGCACCCAACCGGATGCTTACGCGTCTGTTTCCCTGGTACCAAGCAAACATGAACAACCGCAAAGGAATGAAGAGAGCGCTCCTGGCCGGCGCCCTGCTCACACTCGCAGGAGGCGCCTTCGCGCAGGTCGATGCCTCTCGCACCGTCGCCACCGTCAACGGCTTTGAAATCAAGGGCAATCAATACTATCGCCGAATGGAATTCCTGCCCGGAGTCGGCAAAATTGTCGGAGACGGCTTCGTCGAGTTCCCGCCCGGCTTTCTCACCCTCGAGCAACTGATCACGGAACGGCTA
>JBBREM010000139.1:0-5814 GCA_038202925.1 Fimbriimonadales bacterium
CGACGAGCGGCAACATGCTCCATTGTTCCCCGTTCTCGCATTTTCGCTGCAAATTGGACCCCGAGCCTGCTTGCGGACAGTCAAAGAGCCATGAGAGCAAACACTATGTTATCGATCGCTGCCGTGCTCGCGATTGCCGGCTCGGCGATGGCGTGCCCTCCGAAGCACAAGCAGCGTCATTCGGTCAAGAAGCAGGTCGTGGCGATTCGGCAAACCTCGCACCTCGCAGTAGCGCCCCGTGTGGTGACCCGCGTCGTCTATGTCGATCGGCCCGTGTACGTGCGCGAACAGGTGGTTGTCGAGCGCCCTACGTATATTCGTGAACCTGTGGTGGAGCACTCCGTGTTCGTTCGCGACTACGATCGGTGGGACGGCACGATGTACTACCGGCCCCGGCGGGACGAGTGCTACACGCCTCGCCCCAATTGGAATAGCTGGAACCCCGGATACACCTGGCGCTCCGACTACGGCTATCATCACCGCTAAGCGTATCGAGCCGACGTGGTAGCTTTATTGAATGCCGCTGCTCGCGTTCGCCATCGCCTTCGGGTTTCAAACGTGGATTAAGCCGGTTCGGCCGGAGCTTTCGCCGGCGATGCAGTCGCTCGTTAGCGCCGAATACTCGTTTGCCGACCAGGCGGGCCGAAACGGGCTCAAGTCCGCGTTCCTATCGAATATGGCGGACGACGCCACGGTGTTCGATCCGTTGCCGGTGAATGGCCGCGAGGCGTGGCTGCGAAAACCCATCGGAGCCCCGGATGCAAAGCTGATGTGGCGGCCCGTCTTCGCGGAAATCTCTTCCTCGGGCGATTTGGGCTACACAACGGGACCGTGGACCTATATGAAAGCCGGAAGAGCCCTGGCGCACGGCACGTATTTCACGATATGGCGCCGCGAGGCCGATGGCACGTGGAAGTTCATCCTTGATCGAGGCGTCGCCCATTCGGCAACCTATCCGGCCGATTCTGCCTTTCGGTCTCTGGAAAAGCTGCGTCCCGGGCCGGCTCGCGGTACGGCCAATCCGGCGACGCTCGATCCACGGCTTGCCGGCAAGATGGCGGATCTGCGCAAGGCATACAAGGAACTGATCGACCCGGACGCTCTCGTCCTGCGAGATTCGGCTTTGCCGATGAGCGCGAAGCAAGCTAAGCTCGATGCGACGACGGAGCTGGATCGGATAAGCCAAGCGCGGGCCGGTTTCGGGATGTCTGAAGCGCGCGATCTTGCCTACACTTTTGGCACCGTTTGGAGCGCGGTGAAGGGTGTCGACACCCAGTTCGCATATGTGCGGGTTTGGCGGTTCGACGATGGCAAGTGGAAGCTCGCCGTCGATTTGCTCTCGGCGATTTAGCTCACCAGGGCGTGAGCTCGATCCGCTGTTTATTGAGTGCGATCACCACGCTGTGCCGGTCAACGGTGAGCACCTTGGCGTCGCCGATATGCGCGCCGGCTCGGACAGTGACATTTTGGCCGTCAAGCTGAAATAGGGCCATGCCGCCGCGATTGCCAAAAGAGATACCTAGCAGCCGAAGCTTGTGCTCTGGCTGGGACTGCGGCTGTTGGGGGGCGGCTTGGGGTTGGGGAGGCTGCTCAACAGGCTTTGCATCTGGCTTGGGAGTCGGAGTGGCAATTGGGTCGGCCTTGGTCTCGCGGAGGGCATCGTTTTCGGTCACCTTGCGGGTGTCCGCGCCGTCGATCACCCTCTTCACGTTGTCCGCGCCTCGCTTGGTGAAAAACGGGGTCAGAGCGGCAGCATCGAGAGCCTTCGTGCGCTGCTGCTGCAGCGTCGGAGGCTTCTTCTGGGCACCTCCGAGGGACGCAAGGCAGACCAGCATGGCGAGAGCAAGCGTACGGACCATCGAAGGAGATATTCCATGCGGCGCGGATGAAAACTGCCCGCATAAATGCGGGGCACAATTGATGTAAGCGTGGCGGGTGGCCCGGCATTTGCCCTACCCACGCGCCCAACATTCCTGTAAGCTAGATAGGTGCAAATCGACGAAGCAATTAGGCAATCGCTGGGACGTGGGCTGTCTGAGGATGAGCTGGCGAAGGTTGTTGAGCTCGCCCAGCCGCAAACCTTTCCGGGCGGCGATCTCATCGTGCGGCAGTTCGACCGCAATTCGGACCTCATCATCATTCTCGAGGGCCGCGCGCAAATCCGGACGTTTCGCGAGGAGCTGATTTGCGAGGTCGGGCCGGGCAGCATAATCGGCGAGATGTCGCTGGTCGACGAGCAGCCGCGGTCGGCCAACGTGCGCGCCGTGGGAAGCGCGGAGTGCGCGGTGATTCACGCCGGCAAGCTGCACAATCTGCTTCGAGAGAACCCGACGATGGCCTCGATCGTGTTCAAGAACATCGCTACGACACTCTGCTCCAGGCTCCGCGTCGCCAACATTCATCTCGACGGCCTGATGGGGCGCGAGCAGCTGGTCGGGTAAGAGATTGATTTGTGATGGTTGATGGTTGGTGTCTGACCCGAGACTAGCAATCAGCAATCAGCAATCAGCAATCAGCAATCAGCGATCAGCCATCAGGCTTTTCCCCGCGCGAAGCAATCGGGCGGCCTCCTGCGTCTCTACGGGCGAGATGAGCTTTAGCGTGTTGCTGGCCGCTGCCGGCGTGGTTGGTTCAAGCCACTTTACTGAACCGTTGGACATTCTGCAGCCCGTTCGGTTGCAACTGACGCCGACAATCGACGGCACGATCTCCAAGGAGGAGTGGGATCCGTTTGTCGGCCAGACCTATTTGCAATGGGAGCCGGGCAAGCTACACTTCGCAGGCCAGGTGCCCCAGGGCAAGGACCTCGTCCTGACGATTGACTTGAACGGCGATGGCTGGCTGGTCGGAAAGGACAACATCGAGGCGCGGGTAACGCTCCGAGACGGCAAGCCGGTCATGATGGTTCGCGCCCTTGACGCAACCGCTGTGAAGGCGCCCACATGGATGGAGCGGAAGGATCTCGAAGCGGTTTCCGTCACTGCCGCCGCGAGCGAAGGCGAACTGACGACGATCGAGGCGACGCTGGATGACGCCGGCATCGGCATCCTTCCTGGTCAGCCGAGAAAGCTGATGGTGCGGATGGACGTGGTCGATGCGCTGCCTGAGGAGCCATCCTACACGCCGCGCCTGTGCACTCCCGTTCAGCTTGAAATGGAGCGGGCAACCGCGCTCCCGACGGGGCTTGATTGGGGCGTGGCGGCTAATCGTCGCTCGGTGGTGCCGGGCGAGTCCGTCAACCTTCGCATGAACTTCAATTCGGATTCGCCGGTGCCGGCGAAGAGCATCGACTTGCGAAGCGAGGGCGCTATTCAGGATCAGGCGAACAGCATGACCCTTGTCTTCCCGAACTTCAATGGCAAGGGTATGGCCAGCGTGAACTATGGCACCGCCATCGCATCCGATGCGCCGATGGGATATCGGATCGTGCGGGGCGTGGTGAACTTCAAAGAGGGCCCGAGCGCGGTCGTTCAGGCCAGCTACCGGGTCGCCCCGGTGCTGGACTTCACTCTGAGACGCACCTACGTCGACGAGCTTCCTGACAACTGCATCATCGACGTGCCCTACTTGGTCAACGTCTACACCAACGGCGGTAGCGCCGGAGGCGTCGACGTCAAGGCACCGGAGGGTTGGGAGATTTTGAAGGGCGATCACTCGAACTTCAAGCTCGTCGGCGACCGCAAGAGCCAGGAGCGCAAGTTCCAGGTGCACGTCCCGAATGATGCCCATGGCACCTTCCCGATCGAAATGACGGGAAGCATCAAGGGGAAAATGGTCAAGCAGACCTGCTACATTACCATTAGGTAATGCTTGGTCTAAGAGGATTGTTCGCGCCGATCGTAACTCCCTTCACCGATGACGGTGAGGCCGTGAGCGAAAAGCGATTGGCGCGGCTCCTCGCCCATCTTCGCGCGCGCGGTGTGGATGGCTTCATCTGCTGCACTAACACCGGGGAGTTCACCACGACGAGCAGCGCCGAGCGCAAGCGCGTGCTCGATATCACGATGCGCGAGGCGAAGGGAATGCCCGTCCTCGCCCACTGCACTCGGCTGGGCACGCTTCAGACGCTCGACCTCGTGCATCACGCCGCTCACGCCGGGGCCAAGGCGGCGGTCATCATGCCGCCGTATTTCGGGAACTACGGCGAAGAGGAGATCGAATCCCATATCAGGATCATCGCTCAGCGAGCGGATATGCCAGTTATCGTTCTCGATCCGCAGCATCTGGTGCGCAGCGTCCTGCGGCAGAAGCTGCGGGCGCTTCCCGATCTGCATTGGGGGGAGAGCACGGAGACCGCGTTCCGCACTCGATTTGCCGTCGATCCGATTGGCGCGGGATCGGATGAATTCGTCATCGAAGACGCGGTGGTTAGCCCAGTCGTTCAGATCGACCCGGTCGCGGCGAAAGACACGAAAGTCGACGTCCATCCCATCGCTCGGTTCGTCGCCGTCCAGGGGCGGCCGCAGGTGGCCAAAGCAGCGCTCAACCACCGGGGAATCGATGTGGGCTCGCCTCGTCCGCCAAGTTTGGCTCTCTCGAACGAACTCGTGGTCGAACTCGGCGTTTTGGTTCAGACCGTCTGAAGCCGGAGGATCTTCACCTTCGAGACCTGCTCCTTGGGAAGCTCAATTTCGATCCGGAAGATGTCGCCAAACACGACCACTTCGACCACGTCTGATGGCGAGCCGACTTCCCAGAGCTTTTTCGCCGCCTCGCACAGCACCTCCATGACCAGCACTTCCTCGTCGGCTTCCATGATCTGAGTCGACAGTTCTGGAAGGCCCACCTTGCGCAGGCCACGAGTCTCGGCCCGTCCCCCTTGGCCATCGATCTGCCAGATCACTCGAACCTGGTCCTCCAGGGTCGTAATGTCCCGGTGGCTCTTGAGCGCTTCCTTCAGCTCCCGGAGCGTCAACAGTTCTTCCTTCGTTCGGTCATAAATGACCGTCCCTCCTGCCAGCTCAGCATAGGCTTCGGCGAGATGGGGAAGGAGTTGGATGTTGGCGCGGTCCTTCAGCGGCTGCTCGGAGATGTAGCGCACCTTAACTGCGGACTGGGACCCTGAGAGAGCGGTTAGAACCTCAGCGGTCGGCTGAACGTGCCCGGCGAAGAGATCGGGGCGGAAAATGTGGGGGTTCTTGCTGCGAAGCATGAGGGCGATATGCAGGCGGATGTCGCTCATGAGCAGCCCTTCGCGTGGCGAAATGGCCCGATAGGGGTTCTGCTGCAGGAGGCGGTCCATCACCGCGTCTTGCGCAGGCATGGTGTCGGAGGGCAAGTAAACCCAGAATTCGTTGATGCTGAGGAACTTCGGCTTGCGCTTAATTTGCGATAGGGCGTAAGCCAAGCCAACGCCGAATATGAAGCCAAGAACGAGCAGCCACATTTACGGCCCAGTTCCCCGCACCCACTTCTCCACAATGCTCAGCTCCTCATCGGTGAGGCCGGCGTAGCAGACATCGCACACTCCGCCTTCGTTGACACCGCGTCGGCGACAAAGGAGACAGGAGTTGATGCGTCGGGCGGTCATCACCATTCGCCGCTGGGTCAGCACCCATTTCAAATCCTGCCGAGGCACGCCCTCGGAATTAAGCCGATCCACTGACTTGAGGGTACCCGTGCCCCCTCTAGCGGAGGATGGAGAGGCAGTTGCGAGTTAGTGGTACTCAGGAAGAAACGCTTGCTCCGCCTCAAACAATCGCATCGTCATCTCTCGAATCTCCGCCGGCGAGCAGACCGCTGCGGTTAGCGGGTCGAGCATGAGCGCCTGCGCCGCCATGTCCTTTGATCGCGCGATAACCGCGTCGACGCCAA
>JBBREM010000140.1:0-5802 GCA_038202925.1 Fimbriimonadales bacterium
CGTGCTGCTTAAGCCAAGCAACATCGCCTCGCATCGCGTCGAGGTCCTTCTTCATCTGATCAACGTCGGCGCCCATTTTGGAGAGCTCGGCCCGGAACTCGTCCATCAAACGGCGAAGGCCGGCGATGTCCTCGTTCTTGATGCGGTTGACCTCGGCGGTCAGCGCGTCCAGAGCCGATCGGAGGTTATCCAGATCCGCTTTGGTGGGCGCGTTCGCCATGCGGTTGGTCAGATCGTCGATCTGAGTCTTCAGGCCGTCGGTGACGCCCTTCAGGTTTGCCCACACAGCGTGGCAGGCAACGGCGAGCTCGTAGCGGGAGGCCGGCCGCCTTCCTCTAAACAGCCCGTCGGGATACCCGACCAACAGCCCTTCCGCCTTCATCCGCGCCAGCGCTTTGTACGCCCAATGGCTCTCGGGAATAGCGTCGGGGAAGTTGTCCTGCGCGAGTGCGGGCACGATAAGCAACGCGCCTAGCGCTGCTGAACAAGCAAGTTTGTAAGTGCGGATCAATCCCTTCTCCGACCGGCAGTGAAGCGCACTGCGATGGGAAGTATACGCATCTAGCTGCGCCGTCCCATCTCCGCGACCACTACCGAACTGATCCCGCCGCGCACGGCGAAGTTCCCCGTCACCCGCATCCAGCGCGGCTTGCACGCTGCCGACAGCTCATCCAGCAGCCGATTGACCACTGCTTCATAGAAGATTCCCTCGTTCCGAAACGAGTAATAATACAGCTTCAGCGACTTCAGCTCGATGCATGACTGGTCGGGGGCGTATTCCACCTCGATCGTCGCAAAATCCGGCTGCCCTGTCTTCGGGCACACGCTCGTGAACTCGGGGCAGACGTGCTTGATCACGTAGTCGCGCCTTGGCGCGGGGTTGGGAAATACCTCGATCTCAGCCATCTGGGGAACCAAAATCGTACCCGTTGCACCAGGAGGAGAAGTAGGCGCGGGTGCCGGACGCCCCTATAATGCGGCATGGACCGAATTAGCCGCCGCAAGCTTCTTACCGCCGGCGCCGCCGCCGCAGGTGCCTCCGTCGCCGCCCGCGCCTTCGGCATGCCCAACATCCACGTGCCAGCCGCCGCGAAGCCGCTCATCATCTCGTCGGCCAACGGCCACATGTTCAAGAATGGCGGCAGCGAGACCTGCATCGAGCGCGCCTACCGACTCCTTACTACGGGCGCTGATCCGCTTGACGCCGTCATCGAAGGCGTCAACCTCGTCGAGCTCGATCCCACCGACAGGAGCGTCGGTTACGGAGGACTCCCCAATGCGGATGGCGTCGTCCAGCTCGATTCCTGCTGTATGCATGGTCCGCATCATTGGGCGGGCGGCGTCGCCGCGCTGGAGGGAATCCGCACTCCATCGCGGGTTGCCAGAGAGGTCGCGAGGCAAACCGACCACCATCTCCTCGTCGGCAAGGGCGCGCAGGATTTCGCCCGCGGACTCGGCTTCACCGTCGAGCCAGACCTTAATACCGAGGGCTCCAGAAAGGCGTGGCTGGAGTGGAAGCGCCGCATCGATCCCAGCCACTATCTCGATCCCACGAAGCGCGGCGGAGGAGGCCAATCCCGCGAGATGCAGGCAGTCTTCGACATGGCGAAGGAAGGCTGGATCGATCCCGACCACATCTACGGCACCATCAACTGCGACGCGATGAACGCCAAAGGCGAGATCGCCGGCGTCACCACGACCAGCGGCCTTTCATTCAAAATTCCCGGCCGAGTCGGAGATTCACCGATCCTCGGCGCCGGCCTTTACGTCGACAACGCGGTCGGAGCCGCCGGCTCAACCGGCCGAGGGGAGGCCAACCTCTACAACCTCTGCTCCTTCATGATCGTCGAGGAGATGCGCCGCGGAGCCCACCCCAAAGATGCGTGCATAGCCGCCCTCAAGCGCGTCGCCAGCCAAACCATCGAAAAGCGATTGCTCAACGAGCAAGGCCATCCAAATTTCGGCCTCGACTTTTACGCCTTCGACACCAAGGGCCGCTACGCCGGCTGTTCCTTCGCGACTACCCGCTTCGCCGTCCACGACGAGAAGGGGCCGCGATTCGAAAAATCCGAGCCGGTGTACGGATAACCGTGCACAGATGCACGCGCCAGGGACAGTGAAGAGTTACACGTCTTCTCGCGGCGTGCCGTCCGGGAGGTGGGTTTCCTTCCACTGCCGCTCCATGCGCATCATCAGAATCCCACCAGCAAAGATGATCCCCACAAGCACAACCGTCCCGACGAGTAAAAGCGCCGGCCACATGCCGTTCTGAAGCTGATCGAAACCGCGCTCTTCCATCAACCAAAGGGTACCCACCAGTTCGTGTGAAGCACGTAGCCGTCGCGGCATGCGACGCACCAAGGCGCAGTAGGCCCTACCTCCGTTATGTCTCCAAGGCGTCGGCCAGGACTCCGCGCCGCGAAAATCGCCTTCAGCATCGGCGGGATGGGTGAGGACGAAACTTTCGCTGCAATTTATGAGCAACGCCATTTTCTATGTTATTGCCATTTTCTATGTTATTATGGGGGGGGTGCATTCATATGCGCCACAAGATAGTTCCAGTCGTCGGCCTACTGCTTGTTGCTGTAGGACTCAAAGGAGCCTCAGCTTCGACACCCAACATAATCGACCCGGGTTCAGGATGCGTTATGCGTTGCAACGATCCGAATTACTGTGGGGATTGGCCCGTTTACAATCACTTTTATATGTATCAGGGGCTGATGCAATGCGAGCCATTCTCGCCGGGCTGCAATAACGATACAATGGGCATCTGTAAGAAGTGGTGGTGGAAGAACGCAGACGCAGCCTGCAACGTCAATAGTCGCACCGGAGACGCCCATGACGTGATCGAAGCGTCATGCACCGGCAGGTCCCCGGAGTGAAGAAGGGTGCCGCTTCTTTTTTGGCATTCTCGATTTGCTCGTTCACATTCGCCCAGGGCACTATAAAGGAGTTCGTGGAGGCTACACGGTGGACATCTAGCGCCACGGTCGGAATGAGGGCGCGCCTCGTCGAAGAAACTCACGAGCTAGACGGATCCACGAGAAGCACATCCATCACAACAAATGAATGGATACAAAGCGGTTCAAAGATGCTCAAGCGCGCTGTGGAGCGCATGGTTGATGGGAAGAAGTGGCCGGTGTTGTCGCAACTTCTTACCGACGGCACCGATACCTATGAGCTTACTGAAACTCGCCAAGTCGGCGGAGGCATATTCCGGCAAGCAAGCATCGACGTCGGTGGCCGCTTGCCGGCCAATGTACTGCTAGTGGCCTACAGTGTCGATGGCGAGGCATTGGCCCAAGCTTTGGATTCCGGCCGCTACACTTTGATTTCGAACAGCCCTGAAGGACCGTGCTTTGAAGGAGTTGCTAATTCGAAGCAGCGTCTCCGCTTTTGGCTCGATCCCCGGCACGGGTTCCTTGTTAATCATTCCATCTTGATCGGTGATCCGGCGTATACGCAAGAGCTGCGAATAACGAAGTTTCTGATCAGCGGAGGCATGTACTATCCCGCAGAATCGGAGTTCACAGGACATTTTGGCGACCCTGCGCAGGCAAACGTCAGCATCCGCTCACACGTCTCCGATGTAGCTTTCGGAAAAATACCGGATGCGCAGTTTGACCCTCATCTTGCGGTGGGCACTCTAGTACGCGACAACAAGACGGGCCGCATCTATGAAGTTGGGAAGGACGGTGGAGAACTCCTGGTCGGGCACGTTCGTGCAGCTTCCGCCGGAGGGACGAATGCGTCAGCGCAGTGGTTCGGGCTGCCGCTGATTATTGGCGCATCAGTTCTCGGTGTGGCGGGGTTAACGCAGCTTCGAAGCCGAATTGCCGGGAGGCGGTAAGTCGCGAATGGCGGCTGCCCGGCTTCATGCTGCAACCCTTGTTAGCCTCGTCTGTGCAACCTTCGCAACGGCCGCAATCGCGAAGGTTCTGAGCTACGACGAGTTACTCGCTTCACTTCATGTGTCACATCTCTTTCCGGCGGCAGTTGTGGCTCCCTTTGCATGCCTCCTTGTTTTGGCTGAGTTCCTGATCGCTGTGCTGAGTGTGGTCCCGCAAACTCGACAGCTCGCGCTCTACACTGCCACATAAGCGTTCGCTGTTTTTGCAGCGTATTCTCTCTGGCGTCTCTACTTCGGTATTCAAGCTCCGTGCAGTTGCTTTGGGTTCCTGTTTACAGCTCCACCGACTGCAATGGCAATAGTTGACACCGCCTTGATGATGGTTTGCATTGATTATCACGCGCGAACAGACCTTTCGAGCGGTGTCCGCGCTATTTCTTCTCCCACTCCCACATCTCCCAAGTAATCCCTTCCGGCTCGACTCCCTGCATGCGCAGGGTGGCCAAGGCGGCGGAGCCTTGGGGAATGAGGCCGTTCGTACAAGTCGCGGCTAGAAGCAAGCGGCGTTATCCGGGGTCAGAACAAAAAATCAGTCCGCAAGAAGTTGCTTGATCGCGCCCCCAGAATGTCATTCACCAAGTCCCGATTCTCCTCCGAATAATCCGTCGCCACTAGCGTGCGTATCGAGAACCGCTTCAGCGCATCCATCACGCTCAGCGTCCCCTCCGCTGACGCCTTGCGCCCCGTGAACGGGAACGTATCCGGCCCGCGCTGGCACTGCACATTCAGATTCACTCGCGACACCTGGTTCACGAGAAAGTCGATCAGCGGCCCGATCGCCTTCGCGTCATAACCGAACAGCGAAACCTGCTGTCCGAACGGCGACTCCACGGCGTATCGTTTCACCTCCGCAATGTCCGTATAGGAACGGATCGGCAGCACCGGCCCGAACTGCTCGACGTCGTGCAGCCGCGTTTGCGGCTTCACCGGATACACCACCGCCGGGTGCAGATAGTTCTCGATCCGCTCGCCGCCGCCCTCGTTCATCACCTTTCCGCCCGCGTCGACCGCCTCTTTTACCAGCCCCTGCAGCCACGACACCGCTTCCTGGTCGGCGATGGGCGTCAGCTCGACCCCCGGCGCCCATGGCAGCCCCGCCTTCATCTTGTCGATCGCGTCACAAATCCCGCCGATGAATTCCTCGCGGCGTGATTCGTGGACGAACATCATCTTAATCGCCGTGCACCGCTGCCCGTTAAACGAAAGCGCTCCCGCGATCATCTGTTTGATCGTCACCTCCATGTTTGCATCGGGCAGCACCACGCCAAGATTTTTCGCGTCGAGCGACAGCACCGATTTGAGCCGATGAGGATGGGGATGCTCTTTCTTCAGGATGTCGGCGGTCTTGGAGGAGCCGATGAACGCCAGCAGCTCGACTTGCCCCGACTTCATGATCGGCGTGATGATTTCGCTCCCGCGCCCGCTGATAATGTTCACCACGCCCGGCGGGAAGCAGTCTCGAAATGCCTCAAGCAGCGGGATATTGAGCAGGGCTCCGTATCGCGGCAGCTTAGATATCACCGGATTGCCCATCAGCACCGCCGGAATGAGCGTCGCGAACGTCTCGTTCAGCGGATAGTTGTACGGGCCCATGCACAGGGTCGGTCCAAACGGCGAGCGCCGAATCTGCGCCAAAAATCCGTTCTCAACGCTGAACCCCGAGTTCGCTCGGTCCATCACCTTCAGCGCTTCGATCGTGTCGTGGATGTAGTCGACGGTGCGGTCGAACTCTTTGAACGCATCCTTCTCGGCCTTCCCGATCTCCCACATCAGCCTCTCGACCACCGTCGTGCGAACCCCGCGCATGCGCTCGAGAAACGTCTCCATCGCATCGATGCGTTGACTAACTGTCGTGGTCGGCCACTCGCCGTTGCCGTCGTCCCAGGCCTTGT
>JBBREM010000141.1:0-5685 GCA_038202925.1 Fimbriimonadales bacterium
CACCTCGCGCGCCTCGGCGTCGACCACATGGCTGCCGTACTCGGTCCAGTCCGCGCCGTAGGTGACGACGGTGCCCTCGCCCAGGATGCCCTTCACCTCGGCGGCGAGATCGACGAGACGGTCGAGCCGGCGGGCAACGCCGGCCACGCGGCAGCCATCGGCGGCAAGGAGCTTAGCGATCTCCGCTCCGATACCAGAGGAAGCGCCGACGACAATCGCGTGTTTGTAGCCGTAAGTGCTCATGGTTCGAGGAGCGGAATTCTCCACCCGCTCATGGCCAATATCGCCGTGGCGGCAAAACCCAGGATGCTGAACAGGATGTGGGGATCCTTGAAGAGCACGTTTTCCGGCTCGCCGCCCTCGTCCTTGTTGAACACGATTAGCACGTAGCGGCAAATGCCGTAGAAGACGAAGATCGACGTGACGATCAGCGCGGGAAACTTGTGGGCAGTGGTGCTGTCCACAGCATAAACGCCATAGCACAGCGCCGCTCCGCAGGCGAACATAATAACCAGCGCATCGAGCGCGCTGCGGCTGTATCCGGTGAGGCTCTGGCGGCTGTGGACGCGCTGCTCGCCCTGCGTGATGAACTCGTTTCGGCGCTTGGCGAAGCCGAGCATGAGCGCCAGCGCTCCGGTGCAGAACAACAGCCAGCTTGAAATGAACGCGGTAATGGCTGCGGCGCCCAGGACGGCCCGAAGAATGAAACCGATGCTTATGATGAAAACGTCCGCAATCGGAATGTGCTTGAGGCCGAGGTTGTATATCACCTGAAGGGCGAGATAGGACACCAGGATCGTGAAGCTCGAATGGTTCAGATACCAACCCGTGCTCAGGGCCACCGCTAGCAGTACGACTCCCAGGGCAAGGGCTAGGCCCTTGGACACCGCTCCGCTGGCAATGGGGCGTAGCCTCTTCTTCGGGTGGGCGCGGTCACGCTCGACGTCGGCGACGTCGTTGAAAATGTAGGTGCTCGAGCTGGCCAGGCACATTGCCATAAACGCCAGCAAGACTCGCGGGGTGGCTTCCGGAGTGTGCAAGATACTGCCGGTGAAGATGTAGGCCGCGAAGACGAGCAGGTTCTTGGTCCACTGCTTCGGGCGAAGCAGCAAGATCAGACTTAGCGCGAGGGGCCGCGTTTGGGGCAGCGCCGTGCTCACAGGGGTTTGTAATTCTGCAATGTTTGACAAGGATAACTCGCTAGACTAAGACATTCCGCATGAACAGTGCCAAACGCAAGCCGCTGTTTCTCGATCGCGACGGCGTTTTGAACCGCGATCTGACGCCATACATTACAACAGCCGACGAGCTTGAGATATTCCCGTGGACGCTCGACGCGCTCCAGATGCTTCACGAAGCGGGGTTCGAGTTCTTTGTCATTTCCAATCAGCAAGGCGTTGCGAAGGGATTCATTCGGGAAGAAGAGTTGCAGAAGCAAACGGCGAAGATTCAGGAGGCGTTGGCCACCCGTGGACTGGAAATTCGCCACTTCTACTATTGTCGGGCGTTAGAGGATGCGAACGATCCGTGGCGAAAACCCGGATGCGGCATGATCGAGGCGGCGAGAGACGAGTTCGGCGCGGATCCGGTCGGCGCATTTCTAATCGGCGATCGCTGGAGCGATATCGAAGCCGGAGCGCGCGCCGGCTGCAGGCCACTGCTTGTCCTGTCAGGAGGAAGCAAGGAGGCCGAGTGGCCCTCGTGGAACCACCGGCCGGAAGCGGTGTTTTCGACGCTGCTTGAAGCAGCGACGTGGATCACTCGTCAGGGCCAATAATAAGGCCGCTTTGAGTGGGACCCGATGCATCGAAGCAGGTGCGCCTCCCGCGGTCGGTGAGCTGGATCCGCTCTTCGCTTGCCGCGTAAACGAGGATTCCGTCATCCACCATGCGCCGAACTTCCACTTCGGCCACCTTCATGGGCACCGCGGATTGGCCGACGGCATCGTCGAGTCCCACTTCCGCCGTCCCGTCCGTGCCGGCGAGCGCACAAATACTTTCCCAAAGCGTCGGTAAAGGCACATAAGAAGGATAGCGCTAAGCGAGTCGGAGTTCCTTCCTAATTGGGAGCGAATCGGCCGAAGCCTTATCTAAGAGCCGCGAAATCGGCGGCGGTTCGGTAATGGCTGACAAGGGCCATGCGTCCTAGGCCGAAAATAAAAAAAGTGACGGCGAAAGCGACCAAGAACCGCGTCGCCTTCGGCGTATCGGCCATCAGCCGCATCCGGTGAAACCAACCCCAGGCGCAGGCGAACGCCGTAACCGTGAAGCAGAGGTAGACGAGCGGGCCGAGAGGGTGGGCATGGAAGGCGAGGGCAAAGTCGCCGTGAAGCAGCGCCGTCCAACTCGTGGTCAGCCCGCAACCCGGACAGGGACGGTCGAATAGGAGAACGCTTGGGCACGGCGGGAGGCCGAGCTGGGTGTGGGTGCCGTGGCCGGCCCGGCTCGGGTGCATGGCGAGGCCGAAAATCGTGACCGCCAGCCAGAGCAAAACCCAAATCAGTTGACTGGCAAGCGATCTTCGGTTGGGGGCCGGTTCAAAGAGTGCCATGCAATGCCTCACTTGGGATCACGCATTCGGGCTGCAAAAGGTTGCCATGAACTCGCGCAACGCTGAATACGCCGAAGCCAGGCTCAACGAGGCCAACTATTCGCGCATCGGGAATTTCAGGCACTCCGATCTGGCGGCCCTCCCGCACGTTTTCCGTTTGCTGCAAGTTCAACTCGATCATCGGCATCGGCGCGAGCGCTGCCTGCAGCGGCATGAGGTCTTTGGTTGAGACATGATTGAGGGGGGTGGCCTGATCGAGCGTGAAGCGGCCGACATGCGTTCGCTGCAGGGCGGAAAGATGTGCGCCGCAGCCGATCGCCTGGCCGATATCATGCGCGAGCGTGCGGATGTAAGTTCCGCCCGAGCAGACGACGCGAGCGGTGGCCTTGTCCGCTGTAACGTGGGAGAATTCGAGCTCGCCGACATGGATATTGCGGGGTTCACGATGCACCTCTTCGCCCGCGCGAGCATATTTGTAGAGTGCTTTGCCAGCAACTTTCACCGCGCTGAACATCGGCGGTGTTTGGCTAATCAGGCCAGAGAATTGAGGCCTGATAGCTTCCAACTTTTCAGTCAGATTGTCCGGCACCTCGCCGGTGGAGATCGTGTCGCCTTCGAGGTCGTAGCTTGCCGTCGCGCGCCCGAAGGTGATTTCGGCGATGTACTCCTTGGGTTCGAGCGGAAGATATTGCAGGAAGCGGGTTGCGGGGCCGACGGCGACGACGAGCAGTCCGATGGCGAGCGGATCGAGGGTCCCGGCGTGGCCGACTCGACGGGTGCCAAAGCGATGCCGAATGTCGTTAACGACATCGTGCGACGTGCATCCGAGCGGCTTATCTAGGAGGAGGATCCCAAGCATCGGCGCATCTCCGCGACCAGCAGCTCAGCCGCCTCGCTTGGGCCTGTGTCGAAGGTACAGCCGGCGGCGTTCACATGGCCGCCGCCGCCAAAGACACGGGCGACCGAGGCGACGTCGAATCCGCGGCGGCTACGCAACGAGCACCGCGTGCGGCCGGGCTTTGCTTCTCTGAGCAGCGCCGCTATCTGGACCGTGTCGATCGACAGGAGCTCGTTAACGAAACCTTCGGTGTCCTCATCGCTCGCTCCGGTGGCTTCGAAATCTTGATGCCGTAGCGCGGACCACGCGATCCGGTCGCTGCTTTCGAGCCGCATACTCGCGAGAGTGACGCCAAGCAGCCGGACGGAGGCTACCGGCTTGCGCTGGAATATCTCCTCAGCAACCGTGCCGATATCGCCGCCATGCTCGAGCAGCTCAGCGCTCAGGCTAAGCGCCTCGGCGGTGGTGTTGCGGAAGCGGAAACTGCCGGTGTCGGTGACGATGCCGGTGATGAGGCAGGTGGCGATGTCCGGCGTGATCGTCGCCTCTAGGTACAGCAGCAATCGGGTAAGGATGAGCGCAGTGGCCGGCGAATCGGTGTCGACGATGCGCAGATCGCCGGGCGCTTCGTGCGGCACGTGGTGGTCGATGAAGATCGTGCGGCTGCATTGCAGGAAGTAAGGCTCGGCGTTGCCGAGACGATCGAGCGAGTCGAGATCGACGACGATGCCGAGGTCGTGCTTCTCGTCGAGCGGAACTTGCTTGATGCGCTGCACTCCCGGCAGGAACTGCAGATTGCGCGGGGCGGGGTGGTGGCAGACGACTTCGTTCGAGATGCCGAGGCCATCGAGATAGTGGCTCATCGCGAGCGCGCTGCCGAGGGCGTCGCCGTCCGGGTTGAGGTGGGATCCGATCAGCACCGACGACGCTGCCTCAAGTTCCTTTTTGAATGCGGCGGCGATTTCGGGCGGGATCATGGCGAGGCTCGTAGTTTACCGGCCCCCTCCCAAGACTCAGGTACAAATAAAGCATGGTGAGCACCGTAGCCCCCGCGCGCAACAGCGTCCAGTCGATCTTGGGAGCGGAAGCGGATTCGCTCCTGAACCACACCTGCAATACGATTTCCAAGGAGCAGCTTCACCTGCCGGGGCCGGACTTCATCGACCGAATCATGGCTTCGACCGACCGGATCAACCCCGTGCTGCGCTCGATGCAGACGCTGTATGATCACGGGCGGCTCGGGGGGACGGGTTACCTGAGCATTCTCCCGGTGGACCAGGGCGTGGAACACAGCGCGGGTGCGAGCTTTGCTAAAAATCCCGAATACTTCGATCCGGAGAATATCGTGAAGCTGGCGATCGAGGGCGGGTGCAACGCAGTGGTTTCGACGCTTGGCGTGCTCGGAATGTGCAGCCGCAAGTACGCGCACAAGATTCCTTTCATCATGAAGCTCAACCACAACGAGCTGATGACGTTTCCCAACAAATTCGATCAGATCATGTTCGGCTCGGTGCAGCAGGCCTGGGATATGGGCGCGGTGGCGGTGGGGGCGACGATTTATTTTGGCAGCGACGAGTCGACCCGGCAGATTCAGGAAGTAAGCCAGGCGTTCGAGCTGGCGCACTCCTTGGGCATGGCGACAATCCTTTGGTGCTATCTGCGCAACCCGGCCTTCAAGAAGGACAAGGATTATCACCTCAGCGCCGATCTCACCGGCCAGGCGAATCATCTCGGCGTCACTATTCAGGCAGACATCATCAAGCAGAAGCTGCCCGAGAACAACGGCGGCTTCCTCGCGCTCAACACCAAGGACAATCCCTACGGCAAGTTCGACAAGCGGATGTACTCCGATCTCGCGACCGATCACCCGATCGATCTCACGCGCTATCAGGTGGCGAACTGCTACATGGGTCGCGCGGGCCTCATCAACTCGGGCGGCGCGTCGGGCGACAACGACCTGCACGACGCGGTGCGCACCGCCGTGATCAACAAGCGCGCGGGCGGCACCGGGCTCATCTCCGGGCGCAAGGCCTTCCAGAAGCCGATGAAGGACGGCGTGACGCTGCTCAACGCGATCCAGGACGTCTATCTGTCGAAGGCGATCACCATCGCCTAGCCCCCGCCGGACCGTAGCCCGGGTTGAGCGCAAGCGAAACCCGGGGCGGGGCGGCAATCGCGGCACCCACCCGGGTTTCACATTCGTTCAACCCGGGCTACCGCCGCCACAGGTCGAAGGCGATCACCATCGCCTGGCCCCCGCCAAACCGTAGCCCGGGGTGAGCGCCAGCGAAACCCGG
>JBBREM010000142.1:0-5645 GCA_038202925.1 Fimbriimonadales bacterium
AGCCGGAGTGCCTGAGTTTCCCGAGACCGCTTGACACAACTCCCTAACAGCGGAGATACTGTATTCATTAGTGAGGAAATCGACCCCCACCACAAGGAAGATGGGAAGCTTCTGCATTCGCAGGACACGGGCCTGCTGGAGTCTGGCGACCACCACGACCACGACAAGGTGATGAGTTTTCTCAAGAAATGGTCGGGATAAACTTTCGCCTACTGCGCTAAAGGCAAGTCGTTGTGCGGCGTCGGCTAAAGACCGACGGCTACCGAGGCGCTTCGGATGACGGTGGCTAGGCGATGCCCTTCGTCGCTGCCTCGACCATCGCACCGGCAAACCGGTCGACCTCGGATAGTAGCGTGTACACGTTCGGTGTAACGCGGATGCCGTGGAACTGGGGATGCTCGATGCCGGTGACGACGATCTTGTGCTTCGTCTCCATCCAGGCCGCCAAATCGGCCACTTTGATGCCCTCGATTTCCACCGTCGTGAGACCGCACGAGTGCGCGGGGTTGAGGTTCGTGTGGAAGCGCACGTTCTTCAGGCCCTGCAGCTTCGAGGTCCAGCGCGAGCGCAAGTAGCGCAAGCGCTCCTCTTTGCGCTTCTGGCCGAGCATCTCGTGGAAGGTAAGAGCTTCGCCGATGGCGTTGTGGACCGCCGCCTGGTGGGTGCCGATCTCCTCGAACTTGCGGATGTCCTTCTCCTGCCCGGGGTTGCAGGCCATGAGCGGCCAGAGCGGCTCGATCAACGGCTTGCGCACGTAGAGGAAGCCGGTCCCGATGGGGGCCATTAGCCACTTGTGCAGTGAGGTGCCGTAATAGTCGCAGTCGAGGCCATCGCGGTCGAAGCCAAACTGCGCGAAGGCGTGCGCCCCATCCACCACCACCGGAATGCCCCTGGACCGACCCAGCTCGCATATCCTGCGCACCGGATAGATCTGTCCGGTCATGAAGATGACGTGGGAGACGAGGATCAGCTTGGTGCGCGGGGTGATGCCTTTCTCGAAAGCGTGCACCAGCTCGTCGTGGCTTGCTGGGGCGGGGGGTGTGTCGATCTGGACCAGTTTCACGCCCTCCCGCCGCTCCCGCTGTTTTAAGGTGTTGATCATGCGCGGATAATCCTGGCTGGTCGTCAGGATTTCGTCGCCGCGCTCGAGGTTGAGTCCGAAGAGGCAGGTCTGCAACGATTCACTGGCATTGCGGGTGATCGCCAGCTCTTCGGTATCGCAGCCAAACATGGCCGCAAGGCGCTTGCGCACGCCTTCGATCTCCGGCTCCAGGTTCCGCCACATAAAGTAGCTCGGCGCTTGGTTGGAGAACTCCTGCTGCCGGCGCAGCGATTCGGCCACGATCCGCGGCGACGGCGAGCAGCCGCCGTTGTTGAAGTTGACGATGTTCGGATCGAGCGAGAAGGCCTGCCGCACACCCATCCAGAAGTCTTCATCCTCGGCGGTGGCGAAGGGGTCGCCGATCACTTTGGAGACGTGCTTCTCCAGCATCGACAGCGCGGTATCGCGAAAGGCCACGGCGGCGCCGAAGGCGAAGATCAGATCGCGCCGCGTGAGCATGTCGGTAAGGACGATTGGCGGGCAGGGTTTGGAGTGGAGGATTGGGGATTGGGGATTTAGGATTGTGGATGGCGGATTGGGGATTGGGGATTACGGATTGTGGTTTAGCCTGATCGCGGCATCTGTCTCCAATCGACAATCGTCAATCCGTCAATCGACAATCCACAATTGGTAAGCTCCGTACATGCCACAGCTTCACGATTACCCGGTGCACGTCGATTGGACCGGGGGACGCGGCGGGAAGGGGTCTGTTAAGCCCGCCCACAGCGGAATCTCAGTCGATGTTGCCGTACCACCCGAGTTCATGGGCCCAGGCGGAGGAACCAGCCCGGAAGAGCTGCTGACGAGCGCGATCGCCGCCTGCTACTCGATGACCTTCGCGATCATCGCCGAGAATCGCAAGATTCCCGTCCAGAGCCTATCCGTCGATGCGACCGCGCAAGTGGAACAGAACGGGCCGAGCTTCAAGTATGTGAACGTGACGATCCGCCCGACCATCACCCTCGCCGCGGACGCCAGCGACGAGCACCTGAAGATTGCCGAAGAGATGGCTCACAAGGCAGATTCTTACTGCATCATCACAAATGCGGTAAGAGGAAACGTCGATATCACGGTGGAGCCTGATATAAGAAAGGGATAGATCATGCGCACGAAGCTCGTCGCCGGAAACTGGAAGATGCACAACACCGCACGGGAGGCTGCGGCCACCGTGGAGACGTTCATCAAAATCGTTGCGGCGAAGGATCATGTGGACGTGGTCATCTGCCCGCCCTTCCTCGCCATCCCTCGCGTGCGTGAGCTTGTGAAAAACACCCACGTCAAGATGGGAGCGCAAGACGTGTTCTGGGAAGAGAAGGGAGCCTTCACCTCGCAGATCAGCGCCTGCATGCTGTACGACGCGGGCTGCTCGTTCTGCATCGTCGGCCACTCGGAGAAGCGCGGGCGGTTTGGCAAGTTGGAGACCGATCCTAATTTGCTCGGCTACTTCTCCGATACCGACCAGAGCATCAACCGCAAGCTAAAAGCGCTGCTCTTTTGGTCGATCTCGCCCATCCTATGCGTCGGCGAGACGGATAAGGAGCGGGCGGCTGGGAAGACGGATGCGGTGATCTCCGCCCAGCTTGAGGGAGCGCTTGATGGCCTCGATTCCGCCGAGCTGTACGGCCTCGTCGTCGCCTACGAGCCGGTGTGGGCGATCGGGACGGGGAAGACATGCGATGCGGCGGAAGCGGAGCGAGTCTGCGGCATGATCCGCGCCTGGCTGACCAAGCGGCTGGGCCAAGAGGAAGCCGACACCATCCGAATCCTCTACGGCGGCAGCGTGAAAGCGAATAACGCCCGCGAGCTCTTCCACCAGCCCAACATCGACGGCGGTCTCGTCGGCGGCGCGAGCCTTGATCCGGACGAGTTTTGTAGGATCGTTACAAGTGCCTGAGAAGGCGAGAGGTTAGAGAGAAGAGAGAAGAGAGGAGGAGATAGCGGAGAGAGGGGAGGAGAGGGGAGGAGAGGAGAGAAGTGGGTTGGAGTCAGTTTGAGGATTTGGTAGCTTGGCAGAGGGCCCGCACACTTACACGGCGGGTTTATGAAAATCACCTTCTCAAGGTGCCTTCGCCAAAGATTTCCGGCTTGCTGGACAGATGCAGTCGGCCGCAGTCTCCGCCATGTCGAATATCGCAGAAGGATTTGGCCGCAAGAGCCGCGCGGACTTTCACCGATTTCTCTTGATCGCTAAAGGATCGGTCGCGGAGGTTTGCTCTCAGTTGTACGTAGCTCTAGATGTCGGGCTTGTCGATGAACTGACCTTCAAAGAGCTGTACGATCTCGCTCAAGAGGTTTCTCGATTTCTGGAAGGGCTCAGGACCGAGGTTAACCACCAAGCCAAAGCGTCTCGCCTCCCCTCTCTTAACTCTTCTCTCTTACCTCTCCTCTACTGCCCATGAACCCCAAGACCGTAGCCTCGTCCCGCGTCGAGATGAGCGAGGTGATGGAGCCGCAGCATGCCAACTTCGTCGGCAAGATATTCGGCGGCACGATCCTCGGCCTGGTCGACCTCTGCGCGTATGCGACCTCCTCGCGCTTCGCCGGGGGCATCTGCGTCACCGCTAGCTTCGACCGTGTGGACTTCCACGACCCGATCGATGTGGGCGAGCTGGTGACGCTGGTGGGGCATGTCACCTACGTGGGCCGCACCAGCTTGGAGACGACGATCGAGGTGTTCGCTGAGAACCTGTTCACCGGGGTCAAGCGGCAGACCAATACTGCCCGCGTTACGATGGTGGCGCTCGATGAGAATATGCGCCCCCGCGAAGTCCCGCGCCTGCTTTGCGAGACCCGAGAGGACAAGCTGCGTTTCCTCGAAGGCCGCCTGCGGCGTGAGCTGCGCGGGGTTCAGAGCACGGAGCTGGAATCCATGGCCGCCCGCTTCGCCCAGACGCCGGAAGCGGAGCTAGACCGCCTCATGGCCAGCGGCCCGCAGACGTCGATCCTGGGCGGTGATTAAGCTCAGTGCATGTCAGTGGCGGGGACACTCTTGTCTCCGTCTCGGGCGTAGCGAGTAAATTCGGCTGGACCCTTGGTCCAGTCGGGCACAGGAATGTCCCCGACACGAGTTGATTTCGCGATCAAAACACCATCACTTCCGATACGAGCTCATCGCCCGCAAACCGGGCTGGAGACAGCGACGAAACATCGATCAAGCTGAAGCCGTCGAGGATCATCTCGGCGACGATCCTCCCCGCCGCCGGCGAGTGCATGACGCCGTGGCCGCCGAATCCGGTGGCGATGTAGATGCCGTCCTGCATCCCAAGGATAGGCTGGCGATCTGGGGTGCAGGTGTAATAGCCGCCCCAGCCTTGGATGTCGGTCCAGCCATCGAAAAGGTGCGGGCAGCGGTCGCGAAACTGGTGCCGCATCCGGAAGAAAACGCTGATATCGAAGTGCGGCACGGCCTCGAAGTCGCACGGACTGCAGGCGAGGCTGCTGTCGTGAAAGCCGACAATCAGCCCCTCGCCCTTGCGGCGAAAGTGCAACGACGAATCGACGTCGATCACCATCGGCGCGTCGTCGGGGACGCCGGCGCTGTCGGGGCGCTGAAAGAGCTGGTGTCGTTCCGGCTTGACCGGCAGGTCGACGCTAAGGTACCCACTCCAATGGCCGGCTGCGACGACGACGGCGTCCGCCTGAATCACGCCGCCCGAAGTCGAAACTGAGGTCGGCGTGATGTCCTCGGCTTTGGCAACCAGCTTTTCCGCTCCGAGCTTCTGCGCGGCGCGTGCGTAGCCGCGCACCACCTCCGGCCCGTCGAGCAACCCGTCGCCGGGCGAGAATGTGCCGTAGCAAAGATCGTTGGCGTTGATGTATGGCGCCATCTCCCTGATCTGAACCTTCCCCAGCTCCTGCACCGGCACGCCCATCTCTTTTTGAAGCTGAGCGCATGCCTGCATTTGAGTCGCCTTAGCGGGATCGGCGGTGACGAGCAGGTAGCCGACTTGGCGAAACCCAATCTCGTGTCCGACATCCTCGGAGAAGCGGAGGAACTCCTCGATCGAGGCGAGCGAGAGCTCGATGTTGAGCTTGGAGCCGAACTGCGCCCGAACCCCGCCGGTGCCTCGCAGTGACGACTGCAATGCCGGATGCGGGTCGATAACGACGATCTTCAGCCCTGGTTTGCGGCGCAAGAGGTGCCAGGCCGAGCTCCAGCCAATCACCCCCCCGCCGACGATCGCAACATCGTAGGACACACTTAAGGGTAACCGATGGAAGGGGCTCAGACTCAGAGGGTTTGCGGAATCGAGGTGCAGCTTGTGCGGCTACCCGACGGCTTCGAAGTCTTCCACCAGGACCAGGAGCTCGGAACGGTGCGCCGCGTCGCCCGGATGGACGAGACAATGTGGCAGGCCAGCGACAGCAAGCGGTTCCGGACGATGATGACCCAGGCTGTGGAAGAGTTGCTCGTGCGGGCGGAGCTCATCGATGGGCTGGGCTGGTAAGCCGAATTTGGAATTTGGAATTTGGACTTTAGAATTTGGAATTTGGGATATGGGATTTGGAAATTGGGATTTGGAATCCTTCGCCGTCGTCGCTT
>JBBREM010000143.1:0-5592 GCA_038202925.1 Fimbriimonadales bacterium
TGCTCGTTGTAATCGCGATCATTGCGATACTCGCAGCTTTCTTGTTTCCCATAGGTTCGCGCGCAAAAGCGCGCGCACAGGAGACAGGGTGCGAATCAAATCTACACCAATTGTATTTGTCGATGCAGCTTTACCGAAACGATGACGGCGATTATCCACCAATCGGGTCGCTGGACGCCTTCTACGCACAGTACGTCGGTCCTTCGAAGTTGCACTGTCCAGCGCAAACGAATCCGTGGATCAAATGGGATTATCTAGTTTACGGCAACCTTGCTTATGGCCCAGCCTTCAAGGGAATGGAGCGAGAAAGGATTGCCAAGGAATATGAGGAGTGCCGTGATAAGCGCGGGCCCGATTTTCCGGTGGTTTGGGACACAAATCACGCAACATCGATTGCAGGCTATGAGACCGGCGAGACCTTCTTTATCTTCGCGAGGGAATCCGGAAAGATCCATCGCGTGCCGGCCAGCCTCTACGGCGACATCATTATCGGCCGAGCCGTGCCTATTTGCGCGCTTGAACTCGGCAAGGCTAATCTGTAAGCCCACCGGCTGAACTCGAAATTGGAGGATAAGGAATGTATCGAATGAGAATCGTGATATGCCTGCTTCTGGCTGCTGCGCCCATTGTATGGTCGGCATGCCCGGACCCTCATTATCAAGTCTGCCCAAGCGGCGTGACATTGACGGACACGCTGTAGGCGCGCACGGCAACCCCAATTACGACGGCTCGTGTTGCACAGTCGGGCCGCCTCCTCCGCCTTAGGCGAGTAGTTGGAACAGCCGCTCTTCGGAGCGGCTGTTCTGCGGATGATTGCCTCCAAGTCCAAGCTACTTGGAGGAGAAGTTTCAATCGCCTCCGAACAAATCGAATGCACCCTTAGCTTTGCTTCAAGGCAAACAAGTGGCGAAGTGCTCTTCTCAAACCGGTAGACACTTGGTAACATGAGAGCATGATCGGACGCCTTCGTGGCGAGCTTCTTGAAGTGGACGGCAACCTGGCCGTCGTCGAGTGTGGCGGGGTAGGTTACGAGGTGATGCTGCCCGAGGCGGTGCTGGTGCAGCTTCCTCTGCCCGGCGAGCGCGTCGATCTTCTCACGCGGCAGATCGTTCGCGAGGATGCCGTCTCGCTGTACGGCTTCCTCCAATCGTTTCAGCGCCGTCTCTTTGACTTGTTGCTGACGGTCAAGGGCTGCGGGCCGAAGGTGGCGCTTTCCTTGCTGGGGCAACTGGGCGAAGAGTCGGTGGCTACCGCGATCCTCGTGCAAGATGCCAAGGTCCTGGTCCGGGCGACCGGCGTCGGGCCGAAGCTCGCCGAGCGCATCGTGCTCGAGCTAAAGGACAAGATGCAAGAGGAAGCGGTGATGCGCCGGATCGAAGCATCGCTTCCCCAACCCAGTGACCGCGGCAGGGCGTCGGATGAGTTGGTCGAGGCGCTCGTCGCGCTCGGCTATCGCCGCATCGAGGCGGAAACCGCCGCCAGCTCCGCGCGGGGCGAGGCGGAGACCGTGCCGGAACAACTGAAAGCCGCTCTGAGGACGCTGCAGCGGTGAGACCTCACGACGAACTGAGCCCGGAACGGCTGCCGGAAGACAGCTACAACGAGCTGTCTCTGCGGCCCAAACGGCTAGCCGAGTTCATTGGCCAGGATCAGCTCAAGTCCAACCTCGCCGTCTTCCTCAAAGCCGCTCAGCAGCGCGAAGAGCCGCTCGACCATTTGCTGCTGTACGGCCCTCCGGGCCTCGGCAAGACGACCCTGGCGCACATCGTGGCGACCGAGATGGGCGCGCCGATCCACATCACGAGCGGCCCCGCCGTCGAGCGGCCCGGCGATCTGGTAGGAATCCTGACCAATCTCGAAGAGGGTGCCGTGCTATTCATCGACGAGATTCACCGCCTCAGCCGCACCGTCGAGGAGATCCTCTATCCGGCGATGGAGGATTACAAGGTCGACATCATGATCGGCAAAGGCCCGGCGGCGCGGTCGATCCGCCTCGACGTGCGGCCGTTCACCGTCATCGGCGCAACCACTCGCCAGGGTCTGCTGACGGGGCCGCTGCGCGACCGATTCGGCATTGTCTCCCACTTCCAGTTTTACGGGCGTGAGGCACTGTTTGAGATCATCACCCGCTCGGCGGGCATCCTCGGCTACCCGATCCAGCGAGAGGGCGCGGAGGAGATCGCCCGTCGCGCGCGCGGCACCCCGCGCATCGCGAATCGCCTGCTACGGCGCGTGCGAGACTTCGCCCAAGTCGATGGCCTGGAGGCGATCAACAAGCCGATCGTCGATAAGGCGGCGCTAGCCCTCGAGGTGGACGAGCTCGGCCTCGACCGCATCGACCGAACGATTCTGCGCACGATGATCGAAAAATATAAGGGCGGTCCAGTCGGTCTTGACACCCTAGCCGCCTCGACCGGCGAGGACGCGACGACGATCGAGGACGTGTACGAGCCTTATCTCCTGCAGCAGGGGCTCTTGCAGCGCACCCCACGCGGACGAACGGTCACTGAAGGCGCATACCTGCATCTGGGCCTGACTCCGCCCAAAGCGCAGCCCACCGACGTCACCTTGTTTGAGGGCTGATGGATTGCCGCACGGGGTTGGTGCGGGCCGGCTACGACGTCATCGTCGAAACCTATCACGCGAGTCGCGAGGCCAAGGATGACGCCAACAAAGCGTGGCTGGACGGTTTGCGGCACCATCTGCCCCCGACTGGAGTGGCCGTCGATCTTGGCTGCGGAGCGGGAGTCCCGATCACGCGCTACTTCGCCGAAGGAGGCTATGACGTGACCGGCTACGACGTTAGCGCCAAGATGCTCGAGCTCGCCAGAAAGAATGTGCCCAGCGCGCGCTTCGAGCAGACCGCCGTCCAGGACTTGCGGCTGCCCGCCGACTCCATTGACTTGGTCCTCAGCTTCTTTGCAATCATCCATATCGAACGCGTGCTCCATGCGGAGCTGTTCCGCCGCATGTTTGAGTGGCTTCGACCCGGCGGCATTGCGCTCCTGAGCCTGGGCGCTGGAGACAATCCGCAGGAGCACCAAGACGATTGGCTCGGAGCGCCCATGGAGTGGTCGCATTTCGACGCCGAGACGAATTTGCGGATGTTGCGCAAAGCCGGTTTTCAGATCGCCTGGTCGGATGTCGAAGAATTCGCCGAGGGCGAGCGCCATCTGTTCGTAATCGCGACCAAGACACGGCCCCAAGACGGCTCCGCCGGGTAAACCGTAGGAAGTCGTGAGGTCGCGCGAGCACCTCACAACAACCCAACCCCATGGCCGTCGTGCCCTCACCCCTCCTTGTTCCTGAGTCGGAGGAGACTCAATTTACTACGCAAGCCGATCTGACCAGCTTTGGGCACCTTGGCACGTCAGCCCTTGTCGTCACCGATCAGAAGGCATACCGCTTTGAAAAGACGCCGCTCGGAGAAGAGGTCCTCGCCTCGTTTGATCTGGCTCGGCTTACCAACCCGCGAGTGGAGACCCTGGTCGATGCGAGTGCGCTCATCGCCGACTATGAGGGGCAACCAGTAGAGCTGCTCCGCGGAAGCAGCAAGAAGGGGCTGTTGCTGGCCGGTGCCGAGAAGCGCCTCAAGGCGGTGCTTAAGGGCGAGCCGATGCCAGAAGTGGGCGACGACACGCGCGTCTGCGAAAAATGCGGCCGCCCACTGCCTGAGGACTCGGATATCTGCGTCGGCTGCATCAGCAAGGGCAAGACGCTCCTGCGCCTCTTCGAATACACGAAGCCATACAAGGGCCGCCTGATCTGGGGTGCCCTCCTCACGTTTGGCGGCACCGCGATCGATCTCGTCCCGCCGTTCCTTTCGGCGAAGCTGATCGACAACGTATTTCTGCATCGCGAGACGAGCCTCTTCCCCTGGCTAATCCTCGCTTTGGTGACGGCCCGCATCTTCAGCGCGGGCGTGCAGATCGCGCGTGGTCGCAACGTGGCATGGCTCAGCGCCAAGATCACGGTAGCCATTCGGCAGAGCCTGTTTAACAAGCTGCAGCAGCTAAGTCTCAGCTTCTACGATCGGCGCAATGTCGGCTCGATCATGAGCCGGATGACCAACGATACGACGTCGCTCTACGACGTGCTTGTCGATGGCATCCCGGTCATCCTGAACCAAGGCGCGCTGCTCATCGGCATCCCGCTCGCGATGCTGCTCATCAACTGGCACGTCGCGATGTGGACGATTGTGCCCGTGCCGCTCGTGCTGTTCGGCGTCTACAAGTTCCGCCGCCGGATGATGCGTGTGTGGAGCCGCTATCACCATTCCAATGCCCGGTTAAGCGGTGCATTGAACGGCGTGCTGCAAGGCACGCGCGTGGTCAAGGCCTTTCATGGCGAAGAGCGCGAGAAAGGCCGGTTCGGCCGGCGCATTAAGGATCTCGCCGGGATCGGCTACGAGGCGGAGTCAAGCTGGTCAACCTTCTTCCCGATGGTCATCTTCACGATGTGGGTCGGCACCTTCATCATCTGGGTGGTCGGCGGACAGAGCATTCTCGGCGGCACCATGACGCTAGGCCAATTCACCGCCATCCTGGCCTACGCGGCGATGCTGCAGCAGCCGATGATGATGCTGCAGCGCATCGTGGACTGGACCTCCCGCTCGCTCACCGCCGCCGAGCGCGTGTTTGAGATTGTCGACACCCCAGTCGACATCGAAGACGCGCCGCACGCCGTGGATATTCCGAACGTGCAGGGCGCGGTGACCTTCAAGGATGTTCACTTCAGCTACGACAAGACGCGTGAGGTGCTGCACGGGATCGACCTGGAAGTCAAGCCGGGTGAGATGATCGGTATCGTCGGCCACTCGGGTGCCGGCAAGTCGACGCTGATCAACCTGCTGCTGCGCTTTTATGACCCGACGCAGGGCTCGATCTCGATGGATGGCATCGATCTCAGGCAGGTCAAGATCGACGACTTCCGCAAGCAGGTGGGGGTCGTGCTGCAGGAGAGCTACCTCTTCCCCGGCTCGATCAAGGACAACATCGCCTACGGCCGCCCGGAGTGCAGCCTCCGCGAGGTGATGGAGGCGGCGAAGGCGGCGAACGCGCACCACTTCATTGTCAACTTCCCGGACGGGTACGACACCTACGTGGGCGAACGCGGCCAGCGGCTGTCGGGCGGGGAAAGGCAGCGCATCGCGATAGCCCGCGCCATCCTCCATAATCCGAAGGTGCTCATCCTCGATGAGGCCACTGCATCCGTCGATACCGAGACCGAGCGCATGATCCAGGAGGCTCTGGAGCACTTGGTGGAAGGAAGAACCACATTCGCCATCGCCCACCGGCTTTCAACCCTGCGCGAGGCGGACCGGATCGTCGTAATCGACGAGGGCCGCATTGTCGAGATGGGTACCCACGACGAACTGCTGGCGATTCCGGATGGGGTGTTCAAGAAGCTTGTCGACATGCAGACGCAGATCAACAAGATGGCCCAAAACTTCATCCTCACCGAGCCCGAATTGGAAAGCGCTTAGTTCTGGAGCTCGAGCTCCATTACCGATGGTCTGGGCCGAAATCCGTCATCCTGAGCGAAGAGGCGAGCCGTGCGAGTGCTCGCAGTCGAAGGACCGCCGAGCAGACA
>JBBREM010000144.1:0-5524 GCA_038202925.1 Fimbriimonadales bacterium
AACCGATTTGCCTGGGCCCTCTCTGCCGATGCCGGGGCGACCGCCTACAAGTTCACTCCTAATAATTTCTTCCAACTCAAATGGGATCTAACCTTGACGGGCTCTCCGATCTCTCCTCGAAAAGAGGCTGGATTCCTGATCGACGATCTCTCATCCGGCATCGGCCAATCCTACTACATCGTTAACACCGATGGCCACGAGGTCGTGGCATTCGGAGGTCCGTTCTACGCGTTTCCCGCAACGTACAACAGCGGCGACACGATCGCCATGGAGTGGGACTACTACCTCGGCTCCGACGGGCGCCGAAAGGTCAAGTATTTGGCCAATGGAGTCAGCAGCGGTGAGCTAGACATCACCAACACCGAGAATTCGCTGTTCGCGATAACAGGCGGAACGGTTGGTGGCTACATGCAGGATAACGGCATTGCGGGCCAAGCCGGTAGTTCAACGGCCGTCTGGAATAATATCGTATTCACGCCGGGGCCGGTGCCTGAGCCAATGACTTTGCTTGGTCTGGCGACTGGCCTTGGCCTCTTGCTAAAGCGACGCGCGCGTTCTTCCAAGTAACAAACCGCCACCCGGAACGGGCTGGTCCTGCGGCAAGGACCAGCCCGTTCTCGTGAGCGCTTCAAAGCGGCTGCCCATGTTAGACTGGCTTAGAACCTGCTCGGCTGTTCCGTGGAAGGCGGCTACTCCGAACAGGGACATGCCTGGTGAGCTCCGATGGCGGCCTGCGCGAACCCCGGGCTTCCCGTCCGCCCGCAGGACGACCCGAGTTTGATTTTCCGTCGTTTCGACCGGTCGATCTCCAACTAGGAGTGGCGCATTTCGAGGAGAAGTTTGCGCGCTTGACCGCTACGCTCCGGTGGAAGGCTTAGAATGGGAGCTCACGAAGAGAGAAGCGTAGAAAGGGATGAGCCTCGCAACTTATCCGTCAACTTATCATCCATCGCAACGGCCGGGAAACCATCGCAATTCACCGCTTCTTGACTCTGTCCTTAAACCTGCGAAGTGGATTTTTTGCCAATGACAGTGTAGGGGTCACAGGTTCAAGTCCTGTACCGCCCATCACCATTGTTTTTGAGTCTCAGCAGGCTAGGTTCGCGTTCCCCGCCTGACTGATCCAGCCAGGTTCAGAGTCCTGAAGACAAAGCACGAGCGGGCGGGCGTAAGATATACCGATGCTTGCCGTTTTAGTCGCCGCCACCTTCGCCACGGTCCAGGTCACGCCCTCCAGCCTCTCCGAAGCGAGGGAGCCGCAGATTGCGATCGACCGCGACCACCATGTCTACATCGCCTACGGCATGGGAAACGGCGTCTATGTGTCGGAATCGCCGGACGAGGGTCGGACCTACGCGAGACCGATCAAGGTCGGCGAGCTCGACAACCTGGCGCTTGGCATGAGGCGCGGCCCTCGCATCACCGCCTGCAAGGGAACGATCACCATCACCGCCGCCTCCCATGGCGACGGCAATCTTGTCGCCTTCAAGTCGCCGGATGGCGGCAAGAGCTGGCAAGCGCCTACCCGCGTGAACGACATCGACGGGTCCGCGCGTGAAGGGCTGCACGCGATGGCGGCCGCGCCGGACGGAACCCTCGCCTGCACCTGGCTGGACCTCCGGACCAAGGGAACCAAGCTCTATCTGTCGATCTCGAAGGACGGGGGCGGAAGCTGGTCCGCGAACCGGCTGGTCTATCAATCGCCAAACGGCTCGATCTGCGAATGCTGCCACCCCTCGATCGCCTTCGACGCGAAGGGCAAGCTATTCGTGATGTTTCGGAACTCGCTAAGCGGGGCGCGAGACATGTATCTCACAAGCTCTACCGATCTCGGTCGCACCTTCTCGCCTGCGGCCAAGCTTGGACAAGGGACGTGGATGCTCGACGCCTGCCCGATGGATGGCGGCTCATTCGCGTTCAACGGAGCAGGAGAGATCGAGGCGGTCTGGCGGCGAGAAGGAACGATCTACCGGAGCAAATCTACGGGGGCCGAGCGGATGCTGGCCGAAGGGAAGCAAGGTTGGATCGCAGGTGATTATCTCACATGGAACGAGGGCCGACGCGTCCTCGCGACGACGCCGAGTACGAGGGTGGTTGAACTGAGCCCGAACGGCAACGACGCGGTCATCGCCACGTCGCCGGATGGGAAGCTAGCCGTCGCCGCGTGGACGGAAGGCGGCATTCGAGTTTCCATTCTGAGCTCGGGGTAGCCGTCGAACTCAGGTTGGCTTCGGCATCAAAGGTGGCGGGGCATCGGACTGGATGCCCCGCGTCCCCATTCGGACGCTGCTAGCCGACTGCGCCGGCTCCCCTTGGTTGGTGAAGCGGCTTGCCGTCCATCGTCATCTGCTGGCTCTTCCAGCTCATGCTCGACATCAGCCACTTGCCCTTCTCTTTGCGATAGGTCTCGACGCTGGTGCCGGTGAAGCCCAGCTTGTGAGCCTTATGCTTCGGGTCCATCGTGATTCCCATCATGGTGTGCTGGGTCGTGCATGTCGCTGAGTTGCCCCTTTCCGTGAGCGAGAGCACCTTGGAGTCGGCGGCGGTCACCTTCGTCATCATAGCGAAGCCGCCCTTCATGCCCGCGACCATTTGGTCGAACGTCTGGGCTTTGCCTTGTTCGGAATACTTGAAGTCTTTCGTGACGCCGCCCTTCACGGCTTTGATGAAGGCGTTGATGTCCCGGTTCATCATCACCGTGTGCATGGTTTTGTTCATCGCGTCGATCTGCGATCGCAGAGCGTCGGCGCCGGCCACAGCACAAAGAGCGAGGATGGCGAATGCTAGCGTGAATTTCTTCATCGACCGATCTTAACAGATATCCGCTTGGAGCGTGGGTCTATAGACTGCTTTTAATACCCCGCCACGCTCCGGGGCGCGAGGTTACTGCCACACGCCATCAGGGACGGCGGGGCATCGCATAGCTAGCTCAAGGAATACTGGAACCAACGAAATGAGAGCACCCCAAGTAGCGTTGTTGTGGCACGGCGACCGAGAGACTCGGGACACCGTGAACTTAGATGAACACAGGCTTGGCCCGACTGCAGCCGCGATGCGGGCAGCCGGCCTAGAGCCACAGCCCGCCGTTTACAACGACGACTTCGCCGACGAGGTCCGCGACCAGCTCCTTAAAGTGGATGCCGTGCAGGTTTGGGTCAACCCGATCAATGACCAAGGCGGCACCCGGGGCGTGCTCGACGCAATGTTGAAGGAAGTGGCCAACGCGGGCGTTCTCGTCAGCGCCCATCCCGACACGATCCAGAAGATGGGCACGAAGACGGTCGTCTACGACACGCGAGGGATGGGCTGGGGCTCGGACGTGCATCTTTACCAATCGATGGAGGAGATGCGGCTTCAGCTCCCGGAGCGGCTCCGCCAGGGAGCCCGGGTGCTAAAGCAGCACCGAGGGCATAGCGGGCAAGGAATTTGGAAGGTTTCTCCAACTTCAGACCCGGCAATGGTCGTTGTGCGCCACGCGCCGCGAGGCAATACGGAGCAAGAAATGCTGCTCGATCAATGGATCGAGAGCTGCGCCGGATATTTCGCGGAAGGTCCGATGCTCGATCAGGAGTTTCAGCCGCGGATCGTGGATGGCATGATCCGGTGCTATCTGAATGTCGACCGGATCGGCGGCTTCGGACATCAGGAGGTCAATGCGCTCGTGCCGGATAAGGACTCCGGGCCGCGGCTCTACTACCCGCCTGCCGAGCCCCGATTCCAAGCGATCAGGCGGAAAATGGAGGACGAGTGGCTTCCCGAGCTGCTAAGCACACTCGGCATGTCGCTCGATGAACTGCCCCTTCTGTGGGATGCCGATTTCATGCACGGCCAGGTTGAGGGCAGCTACGTGCTGTGCGAGATCAACGTCAGCTCGGTCTATCCATATCCCGAGTCGGCGATGGCGCCGCTCGCGCAGGCGGTGAAGGCGAAGCTGATGGCACCGGAGTCATCCTGAGTGAACCCCCGACCCTTCGCGGCTGCGGTCAGCGCATTAAGGATGAAAGGCTTGTAGTTGTCATCTTGGAACTGCGCGAGGATCGAGCGCGAGTGGAAGCATCTGACCCTGGAGTTGCTCGCTCGTTCGCATGGCGCGACTACGGGCAGATCCTTTCAGTTCACTAGCTCACTTTCACGATGACCATGAGTGCCGAGCCCACGGTTTGAGCCCTGAACTCAGAAAAGGCTGAGTTGTCGCAGCAAAAGCATGCACCCTATATGTGTCCATTACAAACTCTAACTTGATAGCCTCAGGGAGTTGGCGATCACCGAGACCGAGCTTAGACTCATCGCAGGCGCCGCGAGGATCGGGTTCAGCGTCATGAGCAAGCACTCGATCCTGAAGCGTCAGGCCGCCTCCAGGCCGCGCGTTTGCAAACGCGGCTGGAGGCATTTTGAAGCGGGATCCGAATTAGCCGCCCATTTTCATGGCGGGCATATCAGGGTCGTTTTGGTCCTTCATCGGCGGGCTGAAAATGAATCCGCTCACATACGGCTTATGAGCCATGTCCAGTCTCATCGCCTTCATCTGCATGATGGTATCGGCGTAAAACGCGCGCGCTTGTTTGACGTTCCGATTTTTCATCACGATGTCATAGGTCAGGTTCAGGGCTAGAAAGTTCGCCTCTTCCTTATCGCAGCGAGCGCTGACTTCTCCACGCGTTCTCTCGACGATGACGCTACCGTCATATTTTCCGAGATCGTCGACCCAAGACGGATTGATCTTCCAGTCGATCGTCTGCTGCAGCATGTCGTGGTGGGGTCCTGGAAAGTCGTGCGGAATTGCGACATTCTCGAGTTTGGTCTTCTTCCAAGGGCCGTTGTGCCACCAGACGAGCTCGGTCTCAGTAGCCGAATTGGGCTGCCCGTACTTCGCGATCGTGGTTTCGGCGGTCATGCGCACTTCTGGAATCCAGTTTGCGATGATGCCTTTGACCATATCTGCGTCTGCGCGCGCGGTCATATTCATCTTGGGCGTGGTCACGCTCATGGTTCCGGATTGCTGGGCGATAACGAGCGCACCACAAGCAACGGCGGCCAAGGCAGAAAACAATTGATTCAGTTTCATATCTAATTTCCTTTAGCTCTCTCTTAGGTCTTAGCCGAACTGATTTGTTCCGACAAATTGCGCCGACGGCCGCAATTTTTGCGGCTCTCCGACGTTCCACGTCAGATCGGCGACTTCGTTGGGAATCCGTTTATCGACGCCTTCTCCGCGCAAGCGAATCCGGTCTGCATACAACGTATCGTCCCGATGATTACTCCATTTACAAACTCTGGCGAGCTAACCGCAGGGAGTTCGCGATCACCGAAACTGAGCTAAAACTCATCGCCAGCGCCGCGAGCATTGGGCTCAGCAGGAGGCCGGTGAACGGATAAAGAACACCCGCCGCGATGGGAACGCCGAGCGCGTTGTAGACAAAGGCAAAGAACAGATTTTGGCGGATGTTGCTCATGACCGCCCGGCTCAAGCGCCGAGCGCGAACGATCCCGCTCAGATCGCCCTTAACCAGCGTTATTCCCGCAC
>JBBREM010000145.1:0-5479 GCA_038202925.1 Fimbriimonadales bacterium
GGCGAGATATGGTCGGTTGTGACGCTGTCGCCCAGCAGCGCCAGGCAGCGCATCCCCTTTAGCTCGGAGACCTTCTTTGGAGCCTTCGCCGTCATGCCGTCGAAGTAGGGCGGGTTCTTGATGTAGGTGGAATCCTTGTCCCATTCAAACTTGTCGGATCCGAAGACCTCGATCCCCTTCCACTTGTCGTCGCCTTCGAAGACGTCGGCATAGTTGTCAGTAAACAGCTCTCGCTTCACGCCCTTTGCCAGCAGGGCGGCGACCTCGCTCTGGCTCGGCCAAATGTCCTTCAGGTAGACCGGTCCATCCTTCCCTTCACCGATCGGATCCTTGGTCAGATCGATGTCGATAGTGCCCGCGAGGGCGTAAGCCACGACGAGCGGCGGCGACATGAGGTAGTTCGCCTTGACGTCCTGGTTGATGCGCCCCTCGAAGTTGCGATTGCCGCTGAGCACGCTGCAGACGACGAGGTTTTCCTCATTCACCCGGCTCGAAATCGCCGCCGGGAGCGGGCCCGAATTGCCAATGCAGGTCGTGCATCCGTAGCCGACGACGTCAAACTGCAGCTTTTCGAGAAACGTCAGCAGACCGACTTTCTTAAACATCTCCGTCGCGACGCGTGAGCCAGGCGCGAGGGAGGTTTTCACCCACGGCTTCGTCATCAGGCCAAGCTCGACCGCCTTCTTGGCGACCAGCCCGGCGGCAAGCATCAGGGACGGGTTGCTGGTGTTGGTGCAGCTAGTAATCGCGGCGACAACAATCGATCCGTGCGTCACCTCGTCGGAGGATTTGTTCGCTCGGTCCTCGGCAGCGGTGGGCGCTTCGAGCAGGGCCACGCTTCCCTGCGCCGTGCCTCCGGCTGGGCGGCTGCCGGTTTCCATCGTGGGCTTGCGGAGGATCCCGGTCTTTGGGAGCACGCTCGAAAAGCTGTCGAGAAAGTTCTTGCGTGCGTCGCTTAGCTTCAGCCGATCTTGCGGGCGTTTGGGGCCGGCGACGCTCGGCTCCACGGTATCGAGGTCGAGATCCAGGGTGTCTGAAAAAGCACACTCGTCGCCCTCTCCGGTGTAGAACATCTTCTGCTCTTTGAAGTAGTCCTCGGTGAGCTGCACAAGCTCCTCCGGCCGGCCGGTGAGCCGCATGTACTCGAGCGTAGTTTGATCGACGGGGAAGATGCCGCAAGTCGCGCCGTACTCCGGCGCCATGTTGCCGATCGTCGCGCGGTCGGCGAGCGGCAGGGTCTGCACGCCGGGGCCGTAAAATTCGACGAATTTGCCCACGACCCCCTTCTTGCGGAGCATCTCGGTGACGGTAAGGACCAGATCGGTGCCGGTCGAGCCTTCTCGAAGCTGTCCTGTGAGCTTGAATCCAATGACTTGCGGGATGAGCATGCTGACCGGCTGGCCCAGCATCGCCGCCTCCGCTTCGATGCCCCCCACGCCCCAGCCCAGAACGCCGAGGCCGTTGATCATGGTGGTATGCGAGTCGGTGCCGACGAGGGTGTCGGGATACGCCTCGCCTTCTGCATTCACGAAGGTGACCCGCGCCAGATGCTCGAGGTTGACCTGGTGCACGATGCCGGTGTTGGGCGGCACAACGCGGAAGTTGTCGACCGCCGTCTGCCCCCATTTAAGGAACTCGTAGCGCTCCTTGTTGCGCTCGTATTCGAAGTCGCGGTTGATGAGGAGGGCGGCCTCGCTGCCGTAGGCGTCGACCTGCACGGAGTGGTCGATGACGAGCTCCACGGGTTGGAGCGGATTGATCTTCTTGGGGTCGCCTTTAAGCGTCGACATCGCTTCGCGCATCGCGGCGAGATCTACGACGCAGGGGACGCCGGTGAAGTCCTGGAGGAGTGCTCTGGCGGGGGTAAAGCTGATCTCTTTCGTCGGTTCCGCCTTTGGATCCCAGCCGCCGAGGGCGAGGATGTCGGCGGGAAAGACGGAGCGGTCGTTTTCGTTCCTGAGCAGATTCTCGAGGAGGATTCGAAGGCAATAGGGGAGCCGATTCGGGTCAACGCCAAACTTTTCGAGCGCATCCAGCCGGTAGATCGTGTAGTCCTTCTTGCCGGAGCGGAAGGTGGATTTGGCGTTAAAGCTGTTCAACTAAGGGTCCTCCAAGCATGCGCTCCCCTTGGGCAATTAGCGAATGCGCGTTGATTCAAGGAGGGGCTTCGTCTGGTTGGAGCATACCAGCCCCTCCCGGGCTGTCGTTGTCATCCTGGAACTGCGCGAGGAACGAGCGTTAGAGGAAGAATCGATTGCCAGTGTGAGTCGACTTTGGCGCGCCTCGGCTGATACCATCGATCCTTTCAATTCGCTAGCTCACTTCCAGGATGACAGTTGTAGTTCGCCTCTCCGCTCAGGATGACGAAGACCGGGCGTAGGTACAATTAGGATCGGTGGCGAACCTTAAGCCGACCCTGGTCGGGATGGATCGTGAGGAACTGCGGCAAGCCCTCGGAGATCGCCCAGACGCCAAGCTGCGCGCCAGTCAGCTCGCCCTTCACCTTTACCAAAAAGCGGAGGCCGATTTGTCGTCGGTCAGCGACTTGCCGAAAGCGCTCCGCGAAGACATCGCCGCCAATTTCAAGGTCCATCCCCTGGAGATCGCAAGCCACAAGCACTCGGTCGACGGAGTCGACAAGTTGCTCGTCCACAGCGGCGACAACGAGGTTTTCGAGTGCGTTCTCCTGCCGTACCAAGACCGCGTTTCGTGCTGCATCTCTAGCCAAGTCGGCTGCCCGATGGGATGCAAGTTTTGCGCGACGGGGCTGGGCGGGTTTGACCGCAACCTCACCGCTGGCGAGATCGTCGGGCAATATCTCTTGCTGCAGCGGCTGAGCCCGCGCCGGATCAGCCACGTGGTCTTCATGGGGATGGGAGAGCCTTTGCTGAACCTGAAGACCGTCGTGAAGAGCCTTCGGCTGCTTCACGACTTGGTCGGCCTCAGCTACCGGCACATCACCGTTTCGACGGTGGGGCTCGTGCCACAAATATATGAGCTTGCCGAGGCGAAGCTGCCGATCCATCTCGCGCTCTCGCTCCATTCGCCGATCGACGAGATTCGGGACCGGCTGATGCCCGTCAACCACAAGTGGCCGGTCGCCGAAGTGATGCAGGCCATGCGCGATTACCACCGGGCGACGGGCCGCAAGATCACACTGGAATATCTCCTCATCAAAGGCGTCACCGACACGCCGGATCAGGCGCACGAACTCGCGAGGATCGCCAAAGGCACGCCGCTCTTCGTGAACCTTATTCCCTTCAACTGGGTTGACACTGAGCAGGGTTTCGCTCGTCCTGAGAAGGAGAGGGTGCAGGCATTTCGCAGGATTTTGGAAAGCAAAGGCGTGAACGTGACGCAGCGGGTGGAGCGTGGGCACGAGATCGCGGCGGCGTGCGGCCAGCTTGCCGGCCAGCATCAAGGCCGCTTCGCAAGGAGGCAGCTATCCGCGCTTCCGCTCTTATCCTAGGCCTCGTTTTGCTGAGCGGATGCGGTTCGGCTCCGCGGAAGATCGCGACACCTCACCCGAAGAAGAAAGAGGACACCCCATTTGGCGAAGGGCTAACCGCGCTCACCACGAACGGCGACGCCGTCATTCGCTCCCTGAACGGAGATGCAAAGCGGCTGTATTCGATCAAGTGGGCGAAGGCGCAAATCGATGCATCCGACAAGGGCATTTTCGCGGGTTCGATGGACGAGGTCAAGGGGTCGGTGTTCCAGAAAGACGTCGATGCGAGCAGCTTTAGCGCGACCAGGGCGGAGGCGAAACGCGAGGAGCAATTGCTGGTGCTGACCGGCGGCGTGACGCTGACATCGACCTCGAAGAAAATTCACTTGACCTGCGACCGAGTCGAATGGCATGGTCATGAGGAGTTGATCAAGGCGCTTGGAAACGTGCGGGCAGCAGGAGCATTCGGCACGATGTCGAAAATGGATGAACTGTGGGCGACGCCCGATCTCGCGATCATTTCCACGCCCGCGCTCTTTGCCGAGGCAAAACTGGCTGCATCAAAGAAGGTGGCGCGCAAATGAAGTGGCTAGCTCTTCTCGGCCTGATCGCGATCGCCTCCGCGCAAAGCCGTTTCTCCGTTCAAAGTTCGAACGGAGACTTCAAGCTGCAGGCGACGGATGGCTCGGTGGTGACCCTCGATAAGAACGTATTCCGCGCGACGCTGATCAGCCGCGGCGGGCAAGTTTATGCGGCCTCGAAGGCGCAGGGGCTCGAGCTGTTCGCGGGGCGAGCGGTCGTTGAGGCGTCGAGCGCCGACGGAAAGCAAGCCTCGGTCCGCTCCGCCACCGGAACTGGGGGAGTGCGGGTGGTGAAGACAGGAGGCGGAGGCCGATCCGAAATGACTGGCGCGACGGCTACTTACAAGCCGTCTGGCAACACCGCGACTCTCACCGTAACCGGCTCCGTTCGGCTCGCCAACTCGAACTCGAAGGCTTCCCAAGATGTGGTCGCAACAGGTTCGGGGCTGACTGCCCTGCTCGATGCGTCAAACAATGATCGCCCGCTGAGGGCGGCCACGCTGGGCGGCCCCGTCAAAGTCCAAGCTAGGCAGGCGGCGGTTGGGGGACAGAAAGCGGGCAACCTCCTTGTCACCGGGAACCGTTTGGTCTATGACAACACGGGGGCGCAAGCTAAGCTGACGATCTCGGGCGGCGTGAAGATGAACGGATTGCAATCGGGACTCAGCTTTAGCGGCTCCGTCGGCACCGTCGTCCTGTACCTGAACTCGGCTAACGAGGTCGTGCGCACCGATTTCAACGGGGGCGCGCGATGATTCGAGTGGCACTCGTTTTGGGCTTGGCTTTGTTAGTCCAGGATCCCACCGAGCTTCGGCTGAAAGGCCCCACCGGCGAGTTCGTGCTGCAGCACATCGACGGATTGTCCCTCACTGCCGCGCGGATGATCGCGACCGGAAGCCCGGTAGAGGCGTTGTGGCGGGACGCTGGGATGTCGATGAAGGCCGGCAGAATTGCGCTGAGCGCGGGATTAAAGCTGAACGGTGACTACTTCATCGGCAGTGCCGATATCTCCGGAAACGCGGTCTTCACGTCCGATACCGACCTCGCTTACGCCTACCTCTCGGAGGCCGCGAAGGCGGCGGGCACCTCCGCTCCGACTCCGTATGCCGCCAGCTACAAGCTGACCCTCACCAGCGCCGCGATGACGTATGCCGGCGACCCGGAGCAGGGCACGATCACGCTGCCCAACGCCTTCCATGCGACTCTCGTGAGCCACGGAACCGATCATCCGAAGAAAGGGACGCTCGTTTACGATCAGACCATCACGGCGGCCGGCTCGAGCGGCGCGATGACGATATTGGCCAGGGCCACCCCCAGCGGCAATCTCCGCACCGGCACCATTCAGGGTCCAATCGTGTTGACGCTGGTGCGAACCTCGACCACCAATGGCGCTGCGGATGCCCCCACCAACATGACCGTACACGCCGACCGGCTGGACCTTGACTTTGTT
>JBBREM010000146.1:0-5301 GCA_038202925.1 Fimbriimonadales bacterium
CTAACTCAGCTTCGCCGGAGACTGGGCAGGAATGCCCTCGCCACTGCCCCGCAAAGGTCATTCCGAGCTTGCCCAGGAATCCAGCCCACGGAAGAACTTCTGCGCAGGCTGCGCCGGCGCATCCGAGCGCGTCTGCTCCAACTGCGGCGGCGAGCTTGTCACTCGGCCTAAACGGCGGCCGCCGTCTCCAGCCTAGCGTCGAGCGTCACGTTCGTGCTTAGCAGCCGCGAGATCGGGCAATTCGCCTTCGCCTGCTGCGCCGCCTCGTTGAAGGTCGCTTCGTCGATCCCCGGAATCCGAGCTACCGTCACGAGATTGCTGCTCGTCACCGTCGGCCCGGCGTCGGTCTTCTCCAGCTTCACCGTCGCCGTCGTCTGTATGCTCTCCGGCGAAATGCCGCGCTCAGTGAGGTTCGCGCTCAGCGCCATCGAAAAGCACGCGGCGTGGGCGGCCGCGATCAGCTCCTCCGGATTCGTGCCGGGATCCTGGCCGAAGCGCGTTCCGAACGAATATGGACTCCCGCTGATCACTCCGCTTCCCGTGTAAACGGTCCCGCCGCCCGTCTTAAACTCGCCAAGCCAAACTGCCGTAGCCTTACTGTCTCTCATCTTCTCTCCTCTACGAGGAGAAGGCTACCGGTGATGCTAAGCAGCTCGCAAGACAGCGCCCACTTTCTTGAGGAAATCGATTGCCTTCTGCACCACATCGTCTGTCACCTCGACGGCAACGTCCGGCTCCAGCGGATGGCCCTCTAGGCGCGTGCCCTTGATCGTGACGTAGTCCTCAAACGGATACTGGAGCTCGAAGCCGCCCGGCAGCTGGCGATAAGTCGAAGCCAGCACCGCGCCCGCCGATTTCGATCCAACGATCGCCGCGCCACGGCTTTCCTTCAGCGCCGCCGCGCAAATCTCAGAAGCGCTCGCCGAGCCGCGATTCAAGAGCACCGCGATCTTGCCCGTAAACGGCTCCACCGCCTCGCGCCGATTAGTCTTGAACTTCTTCGGCGCCCACGCGGCGATGGTTAGCGGGTCCGCGGTTGCCGGCTTCATTTTCGCATAGTCGTCAGCCACGCTCTTGCTGATAAACGTGCCGATCGGAGTCTGATTGGGCATCAGCATGCTCAGAAAATGGTTGAGATTGACCACCGCGCCGCCCCCGTTCGAGCGAAGGTCGACCACGAGGAACTTGGCCTTCGCGTCGATTTCCTTCATCAGGGCCTCGACGTTCTTGCGGTCATAGCCTGTCGAGAACGTCCACAGCTTCAAGACCGCCGTGTCCTCGCCGATCCACGTCAGAGCCTCGGGTCGCCGCCCGGAGAAAGCCTTGGCTTCGACCGTGACCTGCTTCGTTTCGCCGCTCTTCTTCTTGAGCGTCAAATCGATCTTCTGGCCGGGATCGACCCTGATCGCAGCCGTATCGCTCGCCGGCTTTCCCCCCGCCTCGACGATCACATCGCCCGCTTCGAGTCCAGATGTCGCCGCCGGGCTGCCGGGAAATACGCTCGTCACCTCGAGCCCCGTATCCACCTTCTTCACGGTGATCCCCAGCCCGCTCCGCATCCCGGTCGCGCGCATCTGCGCCGCTCTCGGGGCGCTGAGGTGGATGTGGCTGACCCCGAATTCCTTGAGCACCGCGTTGAGTTCCCGCGCGAAGGCTACGTCGGTCTCCGCCTTGTCCACATCCGCCCGGTGCGTCTGCAAGAAACCCGGCCACTTGCTGAAATCCACGCCTGGGACAAATGCGATTCGCGTCACCACGTCCTCGACCTGCTCCAGCACCGCCTGCTTCACCGCCGGCTCCAACGCCGGAAGCGCAGTCACCGGCGCGGGCTGCGCGAGCGAGCCAACAGCCGAGAAGGTCAAGAGGAGGAAAGCAATACGGCGAAGCATATGTCTAACATACAGCCGATCGGGCTGGGTTAATTCCAATTTCATCGCCCATTCACGATCCAGCACCGGAGCGTATAATCTCAAAGCCAGCGGCCTCGTAGCTCAGAGGATAGAGCGCCTCCGTCCTAAGGAGGGCGTCGGGGGTTCGAGTCCCTCCGAGGCCGCCAAGATTCTGAATCCCACACGGATCTGGGGGACCGCGGTGCCGGCTTGAAACGAACCCCCTGCCACAATTTCCCTTTGGCCAGAGCACCAGCCTCCGCATGTCAAAATACGCCGTTGAAAAAGTCCCCCTCTCGAACGATTCAGATCTTCGGCAAATTGGAAGTGCGGGTGGAGGCTCAGCCAGTTCGATTTCGCACTCGCCCCACAGAATCGCTCGTGGCCCTGTTGAGCTGTCGCGCGGGAAATCCGATCTTGCGCACATCTGTTGCCTCGTCCATTTGGCCGGATGTGGAGGACGATAAGGCTGCCAGCCGTCTCAGGACGACGCTGTTTTATGCGAACCAAGCGCTAGAACCGCTTGCGGCCCTTATCACCGACCGCACCATCTTGATGCTTGATGCCGAGGTCTTTGACATTGACCTGTTACGGGCGGAGAGACTGTACCGGCAAAGCCGAGTGGAGCAGGATGTGGAAGGCGAAAGGGCCTCGTTGGGCGAATTGCTCAAGCTAACCAGCAACGACTTTTTGCAAGACTGGCCGGAGGAGTGGACCCGGGAGCCCCGAGATCTGTGGCGGCGACGACGTGTAGAAGCCTTGCTCAGAAGCGCGCAATTGGCGGCCGATAACGAAGAAGACGAGGTGGCCCTCGCTCTTGCAGATCAGGCGGTCCGGGCCGACGAATACAGTGAAGAAGGGTGGGCAATTTTTCTTCGCTGTATGGCAACTGTGAACCGATCCGCGGAGGCAGTCGATCGGTTCCGTGCAGTTCGAGAACGAAGACGGGCGGATATCGAGATCGATTTCTCTCCTGAGCTGATCGATCTCGCGAAGCGCACTAACTCAGGACAGGGCGCGGCGAGCCGTACCCAAAGGTCGCCTCACGGTCAACTCGATTTCATGGCCAAGGTCATGAGCGCGCAGGCCACTTCCAATCCGGTTGCTCTCCTGCCAATCCTAGCCGCAGAGGATTTTAAGCGGGAGGCCTTCGAGCATCCGTTGCAAGCGTGGACACTGCTCCAACAGGTTATCGATAACACAGCCGGGACTGAGCCGGATCGGCTGAGCGTGATGCTAACCGCAATCGGGATCGCGGACATGGTCGACGAATACGGCACCGCCTTCGACTATGGCGAATGGCTCATCGAGAACACCCCTGAGCAGTCAAAGGAGCACCGGTATTCGGCGCATCGGCTCGGTTTTATCAGTTTTGAAATGCGCGATTGGCAGGAGGCCGACCGATACCTGCAACACTACAGGTCGCTTTGCGAACGGTATGGCGACGACATCGAGCAGGGCGTAGCCCGGACTAGCCTCGCCGCGCTCGCTTGGCATCTGGGGGACGTTGACATCGCAGAGCGCGAATACAGCGAACAGCTCAGGATCGCGCAGAGGGATAGTTCTTTGCGCGGTCTCTTAACTCAAAACGCTTATCTGGTGAATCTTGGAGGGGCGGCCGTGACGCGTTTTGACTGGGCGACCGCCGAGTCTCGCTTGAGCCGAGCCTATGCGATGGCAGTTGCGAACAAATTCGATTACATCCGGTGTAGCTGCTTGGGATGGCTCGGCTTTTCCAAAATGATGACGGGGGACCCTATGGGCGGGAGACTGCTAGTGGCAACCGGGCTGACCCAAAGCTACCGTTCTCGTTACAACCGAATTCATCAGATCGCCGGGGATGCTTCGGCGGCGGCGCTCGCCAACATGGGTCGCGCGCAGGAAGCCGAAGGTTTGCTTCAGGCATTCGCGGGCATTCGGGCGGCAGCCCACCACATGCGATCTCCGATCGAGGAGAGAATCGTCGCGTGGATACGTGAAAGCATGGGCCCAGCGCAACCCAGAGCCGACTGGCTGCTGCTGAAGCCAGCCGAGCTGGTTGCCGCGACCACCGATGTTCTCGACCCTATCTAACGGCGTTTTAACGGAAGCACCGTACAGTGACGACCATGTTGATGGAGAGACAGATTGGTTTTCGAAAAGTCATAACGGTCGGTCTTGCTTTGCTTGCCGCCGCTTCGGCAGCAGCGCAAAGTTACCGTCTCACCGACCTCGGCACGCTCGGGGGATCGGTGAGCGTTGCGTACGGCATCAACTCGAGCGGCCAGATCACCGGATACGCATATACCCAGGGCGACGTGGCTGAGCACGCATATCGCTACTCAGGTTCCACCATGCAGGACCTTGGCACGCTTGGCGGCGTAAGCAGCGGAGGGAACGCCATCAACGATTCGGGAGTCGTGACGGGAACCTCGCTGCTTGCCATCCCCGGACCACCTTCAATTTCACACGGGTTCCGAACCAATGGCTCTCTCCTAGATGACCTGGGCTCGCCCGGCCGCGACAGCGACGCGCATGGAATCAATTCGAGCGGGCAGATTGTGGGCGATTGGCACACCAGCTCAAACGTGCCTCGGGCATTTCTCTACTCCGGTACGCTGTTCCTCGATCTGGGCACGCTGGGTGGAGAACAGGCGTGGGCGCATAGCATCAATGACAGTGGAGTGATCGTGGGCATCTCAAGCGTAGGCATCGAGTCGATATCGCACGCCTTTCGCTACAAGGACGGCACGATGGAAGATATCGGCAGCCTCGGGGGCTCCTACTCTGAGGCCGCCTCGATCAACAACAGCGGCGACATCGTGGGCTTTTCCCTTATCGCGGACGACTCTACCCAACACCCGTTTCTTTACTCGGGGGGAACGATGCAGGATCTCGGCACCTTGGGTGGAAACGTTAGCCATGCTTTCGACATCAACAACGTCGGCCAGATCGTCGGTTGGTCGAACACGGACGACTATGGCAACGATTATCGCGCGTTTTTATACTCGGGTGGGTCGATGAGCGACATCAACGGCCTGTTGGACGCAAGCGGCACCGGTTGGAAAGTGCTTTATGCCAACTCCATAAACGATAGCGGCTGGATCGCCGCCACCGCCGAGAAGGACGGCCAAACGCGCGGCGTTCTGTTGACCCCAGTGCCCGAGCCTGCGTCGTTCCTTCTGATTGGCATGGGAGCCCTCGCGCTGATTCGCCGCCGGACACCTGGCTGCCCGCGCGCTACCGCTCCAGCGTCAAGTCAGGCGCGCTGAAGTTCTCGTCCGTATCGCCCGCGTTGTCGATGCCGTCAAGCCCCAGGCTGTAGACCTGAAACATCGTCCCGCCCGCGCGGTAGCCGAACGCCCGGCCGGTGTACGGGTCCATCGTCAGCTCCTTGGGAAAGCTCAATAGATCCTTCGGCGCCGCCTGATCG
>JBBREM010000147.1:0-5176 GCA_038202925.1 Fimbriimonadales bacterium
TGGTTCAAGATCATCAACATCGCGGGCGAGAAGCTGACCGACCAAGAGCTGCGCAACGCAATCTACACCGGTCCGTGGCTCGCGGACGCGAAGAAGTGGTTCTCAAGAACCGGCTGCCCCGCCTATGCCATCGGCGAGAAATACGTCAACGGCTCGCCCATCCGGCAGGACTTTCTTGAGGAAGCGCTCGATTGGATTTCCAACAAAAAATGGGAGGACTACATGAGCGCCCATCAGCACGACGCCGACGCCCAGGAGCTATGGCAGCACTTCCAAGCTGTTTTGGACTGGGCCAAGCGAACCTTTCCCAACTATCGCAGCAAATACATGAAGGGGCAAGATTGGGGTGGCCTTTACCGCGCCCATAAAGACGACAGCTTGAACGCGAACACCCTCGAAGCGAAGATCGCCGCGTTGCTAGAGGACGACGAGGTGAACAACAAGCGCGGCATCTACGAATATGTGCTTAGCGGCAACGAGAACAAGCTGAGTCTGCGGACGTTTGACGACAAGACCAAGCAAATCACCTACGATAAACAGAAGGGCAAGTGCCCGGTGTGCAACCAGGATTACACCATCGAGCAGATGGAAGCGGACCACATTGTTCCCTGGAGCAAGGGCGGCAAGACCGAGGCGAAGAACTGCCGAATGCTCTGCATGCTGGACAACCGGACGAAGAGCGGCAAATAGCGGGCGGCGGACGGCCCGGCGCACGTTTCGGACCACTGTCGATGCCCCGCCACGCCCCGTGGCGCGCTGGCTAGAATGATTCCGTGGAGCACTATCGTCGCTGGAAGAACTGGACCGGGGCTGGCGAAGTGGCTTTCGCCACGACCACCGCGCTCGACTTCGTGCACGTCTTCCGCGGACCTCGCCTGCGCACGCTGATGGCCGGATTCATCGTGGCTGACTGCCGCCGCTACAAGGCAGCGCTTCACGCATTTGTCGTCCTGCCGCACCACATTCACCTGCTCTTGCGCACGCCCGAAGACCGCTCGCTCGCGCAGCTCATGCAGCGGCTGAAATCGAACAGCGCCAAGCTGATCGCGCCGCACCTGACTCCCGCGATTGCCGCCGGCTTCGAGCAACAGAAGGGTTTGAACGGCCGCAGCTTCTGGCAGAAAAGCTTTCGAAGCGTGAGCGTTACAAGCGAGGTCGTCTTTTGGCAGAAGGCGGCGTACATTCACGAGAACCCAGTGCGGGCAGGGCTGTCCACCGCTCCCGAAGACTTACGAGTGGTCCAGCGCAAAAGATTTCCTTGCCGGGCGCTGGGAGGATGTGGCCGGATTAGAAGCCGATGCCGTCCTCGATCGGCTGGGAGTGCGCGAGCCCGATCTGCTCGTCGCACGCTGACGCCACGCGCCACGGGGCGTGGCGGGGCATCGAATGCGTCAACAGCGGGGCTGCTGAGGCATGAAAGGTCTACACGATGACCGCGACGGGGAACGAGAAGGGCTCGAACGCGGTGAAGGTGACTCGGCCCTAGCGGCCTCTAAGTGCTTCCTGTGGTTGAAAATGACGACGGCGAGAACGGTCCTCGCGCAGTCCTATAGGCAGGGCGGCGCGAGGCCTTCGCCTCGCGAAAAGCTCGGACTCGTCTGTCCGTCGCCCTCCATGTAGCGGTTTTCACCGACAAAGTTCGTTGCTGACTTGCTCGCACAAAATGTGAACCCGTATGCGTTCGCTTCACAACGCTTGCATGATTATGTACTGTGCAAACTTTTGCGGAACGGTTCGCGCGGAAGGCGATTGAACAATACGGCGGCGATGACGATTTCGATATCACGCTTGATGGTCCTGACCCCCAGGCGCTAATCGCCGCCTTTGAGGACTGCGGCTGCACGGTATTGCGAACGGGCATCGATCGCTACAGCATCAAATGCCCCAGCAAGGACCCGGACTAGTTCCTCGGCAGTCGCGAAGGTGCCGGCATTAAGCAGGTAGATCAACTATCCAAAGTAAACGGCCGCGCTAACGCCTCAGCACACTGCGCTGTCACGTAAAACGTGGACGCCGTTTATTCAGAGCTGCCGTCCGTGGCAAGGTTCGCTGGCGTAAGATAAATACTCCGGTGCAAGATACCGGCATCAGACCTTAGCCTGAACTGTCCGTCCCCCTTGGTTCCGACATCTCTCGCACAAAGCTTCTTTGATTACCGAGAGATATGGCCAAGACAAAACAAACACGCCTGGCAACGAGGCCAGAGCTGAGTGAGCGCGAAACCACGATCCTGCGGCATGCCGCGGACGGCCTGACCGATAAGGAAATCGGCAAGGAACTCGGAATCGGAGTTTCGACCATCCGTACCTATTGGGATCGACTGCGCGACAAGCTTGGCGCCGTCAACCGGGCGCAAGCGATCGCCCTTGGGATGCCTCGAAACCGCCTGCAGGACGTTGGCATCGAATTGGCGGCGTTTGTTCTGCGCAACATCGAAGATGAAGCCATCTTCATCGTCGATGAAAATGGGACTCTGATGAGTTGGAATCTAGGTGTGGAGAAGGTGTTCGGCTACACCGAAGAGGAGTGGATCGGCCAGCTGGCTTCGATCTTCTTCATCCCGAGCGAGAAAGAGGACGCTGAGGTGGAGCTAGAGGATGCCGACACGGCCGGCGCCAGCGTCAACGATCGTTGGCACATGCGCAAGGACGGAAGCCGGTTTTGGGGGACCAACTTGGTGATTGCCCTCGAACCCCCAACGCCGAATGTCGCTTTCGCCAAGATCGTGCGCGAAAAGACACCGCCAACCGAAGTGGATCCTAGCTAAAGCAAGGACGCGGAACCTCGGAGCTTGAGCGTCGAACGAATCAGGTCCGCGCGCGTGGCTTGGTGCCACGCCAAAAGATTTGACTCCCTCGTCAAACCCGGGTCTTTATCCCGCTTCGAAGGTTCCAAAGCCTTGCTGGACGATTAGGCCGTACGCGTCAACAGCGGGCTGTTGCGGCATGAAAGACTGTTGATGCATGTAATAGTTCGCGAACTTGGATCAACCTGCGTCGTCCTATCCCCAACTCAATTTAGGAGAAAGACGATGCGTGTGATTGTATTAGTAAAGGCTACCGAAGAGAGCGAAAAGGGCTTTGTAAAGACCCCCGAGATGATGGCGATGATGGAGGAGATGGGCCGCTTTAACGATGAGTTGATTAAGGCCAACATCATGAAAAACGAAGGCGATTGCAATGGGCTTATGCCTTCTTCCAAGGGCAAACGCGTTGCATTCGATGGTTCCAACCGAACTGTTATCGACGGGCCCTTCCCCAATCCTCGAGAGCTGGTCACCGGCTACTGGTTCTGGAACGTCAAGGACATGGACGAGGCGATCGCCTGGGTTAGGCGCTGCCCCAATCCAATGTCGGGTCCGAGCGAGATCGAAATCCGACCCATAGAGCAGGATGTCTGATCGCGTACCTCCACAGCCTCGCTGTGAAGGGATGAGAGGGCTCGAACGCGGTGAAGGTGACTCGGCCGTAACCCCAGGCAAATCCGCCGATAAGTAAGTGGGGGTCCATCCTCCCCGGTTCATAAACGGGTCGCTCGGCTCACGGGCGGCCCCCTCTTTTTTCGGGAATGTTCTCTAATCTTGCGCTCTGCGCCGCTCAAATGGCGTAGGCTACTGCTCAAGTGACGTGCTAGTGAGGAGAGAGCATTTGGCATTTGACTCGATCAGCTTCTTCGAAAATCCGCCCGAGAACGGGCACATGGTGTTTCCATACACCGACGAAAAGCGAGCAATGAAGGCGGTTGCCGCGTTCGTAGCCGGCAGCCTCAAGAATGGCGGATCGGCCATTCTTATTCTCACCACCGCGCACTGGGAAGCGATCCGAGCCCAGCTCAAGCGCGACAAATTCGACTTCGCAGCGCTCAAAGACAGCGATCGATTCATCTGCGCCGACGCCGCCCGGATGCTGCAAAGCTTCATGGTCGACGACATGCCCGATGCGGCCAAGTTCGAGAGCTCAATCGGCTGGCTAATGGAGCGCGCGAAAGGCAAATGGGATCGTGCCGTCCGCGCGTATGGCGAGATGGTCGACCTCCTTTGGCAAGCCGGCAACACGAACGGCGCCCTCGCCCTCGAGCAGCTCTGGAATCTGGCGATCGCCAAGCACGACATCTGCTTGCTGTGCACTTACTGCACCGCCAACTGCGTGGAAGGCGGGTTCCCCGTCGAGCTCCTCGAAGCCCATTCCCATGTCTGCGGCCTCGCGCACAGCTAGCCTCGGCGGGCCGTAGCGACTGCCTTCTGGCTTTCGCCGCTGACAAAGCGTCTAGACGGGCCCAATGACGTTCACGGAAGCCCTCGAGTGGTTACGGCATGGCGATTTCTCTAGGCTGGAGCCCCCTTGCCAAGGTGATCCGAGCCAGATTGTCCAGTGGCATAGTTTGGGAATGTTCGAGGACCAGCCGGACGCCTTGGCCGAGGCGCTGTCCTGCGCCTGCTTCAACGGCCAAACCGCCACCGCGAGCTATCTCATCGACCACGGCGTCGACCCCGCTGCCGGAAGCATGAGGGCATGGACGCGGTCCATTGGGCGGTCAACCGCGGGCAACTCGACACGGTGCAAATGCTCATAGCGCGCGGCGCCTGCTCGGCACGCTCAACATGTACGGCGGCACCGCTCTCGATTGAGCGCTCTGGTCGGCGCAGCACGAGCCCCGGACAGGCCACCCCGCGATCATCGAAGCGCTAAAAGCCGCTGGCGCGAAGTAGTCCACTCTGATGCCGCCGCCGGTTGCTGCGGAGGCCATCGCACAGCTCCGGGCTGTCAGCCTTCGCCCCAAGGGGCGGAGGCATGAAAGGGGCTTTAGAGATGCACTTCCTGATCGTCCCAGCAGGTCTGCAAGTAATCAATCTGGTAGGTGTGACCGTAAAGATGCTGCGCGGGGATGCTCATAAAGAAGCGGAAGGCCATCGTGCCTTCAGGCATGGTGATGCGCTCGTCGATTAGCTCCGGCGGGACGGTGTCGAGCGCGGACAGCGTGTCAGCAATGCCTTGTCGGAGCACTTTCTCCGCCTGCTCCAAGGTCTTGATCGCCTCGATTTGAGATTGAATCGGGCCGAGAAACTCTTCGACGGTTTCTGGGAATGCGCCGCCCCTGATGACCCCGGCGAAGCCTCCGCTATAGCCGGCACAATGGGCGGCGATCTGCAGAGCACTTTTCGCAGTGGGCGCGGGGC
>JBBREM010000148.1:0-5094 GCA_038202925.1 Fimbriimonadales bacterium
GATCGGGGCGAACTTCGATCCGAGCCATCTGTGGTGGCAGGGCATCGACCCGATCGCGGCGGTGCGCGAGCTGGGCCGCGAGGGGGCGCTGTTCCACGTCCACGCCAAGGACACCCGCATCGACCTCTACAACTCGGCCCGGAACGGCAATCTCGACACCAAGAGCTACGGTGACATTCCGGCGCGCTCGTGGGTCTTCCGCTCGGTTGGCTACGGGCACGGGGTTTCGTGGTGGAAGGACTTCTGCTCGAACCTGCGAATGGCGGGTTACGACTATGTGCTCAGCATCGAGCACGAGGACGGCCTCATGTCGCCGATGGAGGGGCTGCGCAAGGCGGTGGCGGTGCTCAAGGAGTCGGTGATCTCGGAGTCGGCGGGCGAGATGTTCTGGGCGAAGGAATAGTCCTTTCCGCCATCCGCGATCCGCCATCCGATTAGGCTCACTTCGGTATAATCGCGCAGGGCTTTTGTGCCCGGGAGCGTCGTTCTTTGCAGTCTCGCAGTTACCTGTTTCTTCTGCTCGTCCTTGTCCTTGCCGGTCTCTCTTCGTGGCTGTTCGTCGCGAAGGATTTCAAGTACGGTCTGGACGTGCGAGGCGGCATTCGGCTGACCTATCAGCTCCAATTCAAGGCGGATCAGCAGAACAAGGCGGATATCCAAACGAAGCTCGTGACCGCGCTCGAAAAGCGCGCCCAAGGCTTTGGAGGCACGACGGAAGCGACGGTCGTCAAGAAGGGAAATGATCAGGTAATCGTCGAGATCCCCGGCGCGACCAACATCACCGAAGCCAGGACCCGCATGGGCACCAGCGCCCGTGTCTATTTTTACGACGCGAAGAATGTCTCCACGCCAACTTCTCGCAGGCTCTACGAGGCAGCACCCGACAACACCGATCCCAATGATCCGGTCGTCAATTTCCGGCGGACCGTTGGCGACGATACGCTGATCAAGCCGACGATCAAGGATGCCGACGGGAAGCTGCAAATGAACCCCGCCTACCTCGACATCATCAAGGGTTGGGGCACGGAGATCCTATCTGGCGACGACCTTGAGAAGGCCGATTCCGAGCCTTCGGGAACAGGCACGTACCACCCGCACATGCTGTTCTCCGCGACCGGCTCAGAGAAGATGAGCAAGTGGAGCAACCGCTACTACGACACCGGCGAGAACCTTGCCTATGTCATGGACAATCGCGTGCTCAACATCGCGCCCCTCAAAAATGGCGCGCGGATCAGCAGCGAAGCAATCATCGAAGGCAACTTCTCGACGGAGTACGTCAAAACTCTTTCCGACCTCCTGAACGCAGGCTCTCTGCCCGTCGATCTGAAAGAACTTAGCTACGAAAGTGTCGACCCGACGATCGGCAAGACCGCCCTCAGCCAGATCGTTACGGCGGGCGCGATCGCGCTTGGCGCGACCGGTCTGTTCCTGCTTGCCTACTACGCTTTTCCCGGTTTCGTCGCGATGATCGCGCTGCTGCTCTACGTGCTCTTCACCCTCTCGGTGATGAAGGCGATCAATGCGACCTTCTCGCTTGCCGCCATCGCTGGCTTTATCTTGTCGGTGGGCATGGCGGTTGATGCCAATATCCTCGTCTTTGAACGCTTCAAGGAGGAAATGAAACGTGGCCGCACGCTCACGGCGGCGATCGACCTAGGTTTCCGGCGCGCCTTGCCCGCAATCGTCGACTCGAACGCTTGTACGATCTTGACCTCGATGGTTCTTGCCTCGCTCGGGACCGGTGCGGTCAAGGGCTTCGCGACGACCCTTATCATCGGCGTTCTCGTCTCGCTATTTACCGCCGTTTTCGTGACGCGCTCACTACTGATGTTCTTCGTCAACTCCGGCCTCGTGTCAAACGTAAAACTCTTTGCGGTCGAGCGGAACTGGTTCAAGAAGCTCGAGGCCCGCGCCGACACGGAGCCGCTTCAAGTGGTGGAGAAGTGGAAGCGCTGGTTCTGGATCTCCGCGCTCACGATTCTGGTCTGTGTGCCGTTCTTCTTCATCGGCGGGTTTAAGCAAAACGTCGAGTTCCGCGGCGGGTTTGAGTTCGCCTACTCCGCGCCGGCCGACCTGACGACCGCGCAGATCGTAGCGAAACTGGAGAAGGCGGGGATCAAGGGCGCGAACGTCAAGCTTGGCGCCAGTCAGAATGCCAAGGTCGCCTATCTGACGATTCCGACAGAAGGCGTGAAGAACAAAGCGACCGCCGATGTGGACGTCGCCCAGGCGGCAGGCTTTGGAGCCATCCACGCCCAAAACAGCAGCTTCGTGGGTCCCACCGTTCAGGCGGAGACCATCCGTAACGCGATCATGGCGGTGATCTTTAGCTCGGTGCTGATCATCGTTTATCTGGCCTTGCGGTTCGGGTTTTCTTTGGGCGGCTTTGTGCCGGGGCTTCGATTTGGATTCTCCGCCGTGGGTGCCCTCGTGCACGACGTGCTTGTCGTCATTGGCTCGGCAGCCGTCGTGGGTTACCTAATGGGATGGGAGATCAGCGCGCTGTTCATCACCGCGATGCTGACGGTCATCGGCTTTTCCGTCCACGACACGATTGTCGTCTTCGACCGAATGCGCGAAAACCTGCGCCGGCCGGATAAGCATCACGACCTTGGATTTGTCATGGACAAGTCGATAACGCAGTCGTTCGCGCGGTCGGTCAATACGTCGATGACGGTCGTCGCGACCTTGCTGATCCTCATCGTGATCGGCACCCCGACGCCCGATTTGAAGTTCTTCTGCGTGGCGATGGTGGTGGGTATCGCCTCGGGTACATACTCGTCGATCTATAACGCCTCGCCGATCCTGTACCTCTGGGACAAGGTGGTCACGAAGAAGGATCCGAAGAAGGGCCTTATCGGGTTGGCGCTGGACGAGATGGCGAAGTCACGAGTCGTGCAAACTCAAGTTTCTACGGCCCAGGCACCCCAGGTCCAGAGCCAGGAAACGGGCCGCACGTACGGCCAGGTCCGCCGCCGCGCAAGCGCGCAGGAGAAGGGCCACATCGAGATCGAAGACGAGCCCTGATCCGTATTTGTCATCCCGAGGAACGAGGGACCAGCCAAACCCCGACTACTGGATTGGCGTGGGCAAAATTCGTTCTCTCGCCAGGATGACACTAGTCCATTGGCGAACAGCTTAGGCGCCATTGAGGCAAATCGAGGACGCACCCGGGGCATTGGAAGAATCACATAATTCCGAGTGTCATCCCCACTCCTTGCGGCAATGGCCGCAATTTATGGGGGGGGGGGCTTGTAGCGTCGTAGGTTCTGCATTAGAATGCAGCTATGCGACTTTTACCTGCTACTTTAGCTTCGCTCGTACTGATGGCACTTCCTCTCGCGTATGCATCCAAAGGCATTGAGCGTCTGGATGGTAGCTTCCCTGAGAAGCGAATTGGTGCCCGCCCAATTCATCCCTATATTCCGGCGTGTTTGATTAGTGAGTGTCACCACGGAGTTGACGACAGTGTGTGGTGGGCTGATACTTCGAACACAAGTTGCTCTAACAATCCTCCCGTGCCTGGCTACTATTACTACAAGAAGTGGAGGAACCGAACAAAGTGGGATTGCCCAAACTCCGTTTTTTATTACACCTGCTGGGGCGCATACGAGGATCAAACCTGGTGTAAGCCTTATCAGGCTTGGTACGGATGTGGAACCGACACCTGCTATCCGTCAGAAGGCACGTAAATCGTGACTACTAGATCTGGCAGGGCGTTCACACTCACTGAACTCCTGGCGGTCGTCGCCGTCGTTGCAGTTATTGCAGGGCTTCTGCTTCCCGCCATCTTTCGCGCTAAGCGAAGCGCGCGGGGAGCGAGCGATATTGAAGCAATGCACCAACTTGGAGTGGCGGCTCTTATGTACCACGACGAAGGAGGCGACTGGCCCCCAACGTGCGGCAAACTCATCGAAGCTGGCAATCTGCCAAGAGATTTGTGCGCTTCTCGAGAGGATCCGTACGAAAAGGGATTGGCTAACTTCGCCTTGGAGATCGCGAGTACACGCAGTCGATATGAAACCACCTATAAACGCAGCTACATTGGATTCGGCGACAAAGAGATTTCCCCGAATGTATTTGCGCGAGACTACGCAATGCAGCCCAATGCAGGCTGGCTGCTTAACGTCGTTGAGATGAAGCAAGAACCTGCGGGCAACTGGCCATTCTACGGGTGGAGTGGTCCATACCAACGACTTCTGTTAGATGGCTCGGTGCGCAGATATATCTGCGTCCCTACAACGAAAGTTGAGCCGGGAGGCGGGGGCTCGGCCAGTGTTTCCATTATTCATTTGTTCTCTGATCCGGGGCCTGAATGGGACAACCGATGAGCGCCTTACTGTATGTTCCGCTGGCGCTGGTCCTCTGGTTGGTGGTGACTTTGCTCCGATTCGGTCTTGGTGCTCTCAGAATGTTTGAGGCACCTCAGCTTATGGCGGCCACGCTCTTGACGGCAGTTTTGGCCGCCTTCGCTGTCCACGCTCTGAGTAGATTTCCTCGTGCTTGGCTCTATCTTGGCATCGTGCAAGGAGTAAGCGCAGTTTCCATTTGGCTGCTCCGCAACCTTCCCCTTGAGTCACACTTCCCGCGCGAGGAAGTCCCAGCGGTTTTGTCAGGGGTTTTTGTTAGCTGGTTCATTCCTGGTGCCCTCGCCGCCGTTATTACTCGGAAATTGCTTACGAGTCGACTGAGGCACGAGGGCCCATAAATGAGAATCCCTCTGCTATATGTTCTCTTGTCAATGGTGAGTTGGTTTAGCCTCACTCTTATTCGATTTGGTTCTCAGGGCTTACGGCTCGCGAACGAGCCGAGTATTGTCTTTGCTGCTCTGGTGACCGCAGCAATTGCTAGCATCGGCACTTCGCGGTTGATCAGACTGGGTTCAGGTTGGCTGTATGTCGCAATTCTGCAGGGCACAGTCACAAGCGCAATTTGGATGACTCGGGTTTTGCCATTAGATATTCACTTTCCAGTTATGGAATTCGCTTGGGCACTGCTATCGACCTTCGCGATGTGGTTCGCTTGCGGTGCCATGGCTGCCGCCGTTCTGCAGTTCTGCCTGACGATCCTAGCTAGAAGAACAGTTTCACCGCT
>JBBREM010000149.1:0-4883 GCA_038202925.1 Fimbriimonadales bacterium
GGCAGCGGTAGCTGCGAACATACAGCGCCTTCAGAATCAAATCAAGCCAAGCCAGTAATCAGGCCGCCATCCACCGCGAGGCTTTGGCCGGTGATGTACGACGCTTGCGCGGAGCACAAGAAAGCCACCGCCGCCGCGAGCTCGGCAGGATCTCCGATTCGCTTCATCGGCACATCCCCGGCCTGTTTGGCAAAGGCTTCATCTTCGGTTATGCCTTCCTTCTTGGCGCGCAACTCGACGACGTGTTTTTGCCGATCCGTAAGCATGCTGCCGGGAAGGACGGCGTTGACGGTTACGCCGTCAGCGGTAAACTCCCAGGCCTGGAGCTTGGTGAGGCTCATCAGGCCGGCGCGAAGGGTCGAGGAGATCGGAAGCATCGGGGATGGCTGTTTGGCGACGTACGACGTGAGATGGACGATCCGCCCCCAGCCGCGCGTCTGCATGTCCGGGGCTACGACCCGCACCAGGCGCACGACGTTCATCAGCGTGCTCTGAATGCCCGACTCCCACTGCTCGTCGGTAAGGGTGGAGGCCGCCCCGGCGGGTGGGCCGCCCGTGTTGGTGACCAGGATATCGGCAGGGCCGAGATCCTGCCGAGTCTGATCGACCCACCAGGCGAGATCTTCGGGATCGCTGACGTCGGCGACGTAGGTTCGCGTGTCCTCGCCGATCAGGGTTGCCGCTTGTTCGAGCGTTTCTTCGGTTCGGCCGCAGATCGAGACTTGGCAGCCCTGGTGGGCCAGCGCCTGAGCGATCGCAAGTCCCAGCCCCTTGCTCGCCGCCGCCACCATCGCCACCTTGCCCTGGAGGCCGAAGTCCATGTGGGAAGGTTACCTTTGGGAGAGCGCCCCCAAAGAGAGGAGAGGAGGAGATTCGAACTCCTGGTGCCTTTCGGCACTCCTGTTTTCAAGACAGGTGCAATAGACCACTCTGCCACCTCTCCGCGACGCCCCGAGAGTTTATCCCGCAGCGGCAGGCTCAGGCTTGTGCTTGCGTCGGGGCTGCTTGTGCCGGGTCGGATGGGATGCCAGCCGCAATGGGTTCTCATCATGAGACATGCTTGCGGCCTGAGCCTCCAACTTCGCGAGGGTCGAGACTTGCACCGTCTTCATCGTCTTCTCGCTGACCTTGTACAGCCTCTGCCCGACGACGACGTACAGGAATCCCCCACTGGCGGTAATCGCCGTCCCCGGCGGGTTGCCCTGTTGGAGATAGACGGGCGAGACGTTCGCGATGACCGGCATGTTGCCTTGGTCCAAAGCCACGACCCTCCTCTTGTGCTTGTGCGTTCGCAGATCGACGACGCTCGGCAATCTGCCGGTGATCTCTTTGTGCTGCCGCAGCGCATGCTTTGCGGTGTGTTTGGACGCTTTCGCCTTGTGATGGTGCGGCGACAGGGCAGCGCCTTGGACGACGAATAGGAGAGCAAGCGCTAGGCTCGCTATAGTTTTGTTCATCATGAACCTCAATAGCCGCTTCATTCCTTGAAGCGTTAAACCCATCCTACTCGCCTTTACCGGTCTTGGCAAGCATCGCGGGCCGCCGTCTCGCCGGCGACGAATCCGGTGGCGAAGGCGGCCTGAAGGTTATAGCCCCCGACTGGGCCCGCGATATCGAGAATTTCCCCGCAAAGGTAAAGCCCCTCGCATTTCAACGACCGCATCGTGTGCGGATCGACCTCGTCGAGCAGCACTCCGCCCGAAACGACCTCGCCCTTCTCTATTGGAACCGTACGGACTTCACCTAAAGACCAGGCCTTCAGCCGCTCGACCAATCGATTCTTCGCCTTCTGGCCAAGCTGCGAAACGATGGGAGTGGCCTCTGCCACGACCCCCGCCAGGCTCGCCGGAACCAGGGTTTCGACGTAGGACGGCAGCGTCTTCCGCGGATTCTCGCTCGCCCAGGCCGAGATCTGCTCGCTGAGATCCTCATGGGAAAGATCGGGCGCCAGGTCGACCTCTAGCGTGACGGGGCCATGTTCGAGCCGCTCGGTAACGATCCGGCTCACACCCAGCACGACCGGGCCGGAGACGCCGTGGTGGGTGAACAGCAAATCGCCGCGCCACCGCGCGATCTCCTTGCCCTGGCGGGCTTTCAAGACAACATCCCGCAGCGCAACGCCGGCGCGGCGCTCTGGCCAATCCTCGTCGATACGCATGTAAATCGGCGCAAGCGCGGCCCTCACCTTGACGAGCGAGTGGTCCAATACCTTGACCCACGAAAAGCCATCGCCCGTCGTCCCGGTCCCAGGATACGAGCTGCCTCCAAGCGCAAGAATGACGTGCTCGCATGGCAGCTCGGCATCGTCAAGCTGAACCCCTTTCACCTCGCCGTCCGACTGCAGGATGCTGCGAACCGGAGTATTGAGGCGCACGTCGACCTCGCTCAAGTAGGTTCCAAGGATCGCCACAACGTCTTTCGCGGTTTGGTGGACCGGGAAGATGCGGCCGTCCGGCCTGGTGTAGACCTCAAGCCCGCGGGATGTGAGCATCTCGACGATTTCGTGATTGGTGAAGCGGTAGCAAGCCGGGCGAACGAAGCGGGCCTCGTTGGGCCGGAAGGCGCGGAGCACGTCCTCCAAGGGGCCATCGTGCGTGATATTGCACTTGCCGCCGCCGGAGATCAGGATCTTCGTGCCGATGCGCGGGGTCTTTTCCAGCAGGATTACCTTCGCGCCCGAGGAGGCGGCTTTCCAGGCCGCAATTATGCCCGCCGCGCCGGCTCCCACCACGACCACGTCAGGCTTCACACATCGAATTTTGACCGACGTGCACGATCGACTCGGCGATTCGGGTCGGGACTATGCCACGATGGCGTCCGCCTGCGCGTATCCTAACTCGAAAATGCTGCTCGCGTTCGCCCTCCACCTCGCTGCTCGCCCAACCGACGATTTGCTACTGAAGGTGCGCAGCGCCCTCACCACCCGCGAGCCATCATGGGAGCAAACAACAATGTCCGGGCGGGCGGAGCACTACGGCTTGCCGCACGGCTATTCGTTTACGTTTACCAAGGACGGCAAGTTCGTGGAAGGCTTCGTCGGCCCTCTGGCCGAGCGGTCGGGCTTCGATGGCACGGTGTGGTGGCGGCTAGATCACACCGGCGCGCCCTGGAAGCTCGACTTTCAGGACAAGGATCTCACGGTAATCCAAGAACTGACGATGACTGGCCAGTGGCTCACCTCGCCGTTGCTGACGATCAGCCAGAAGGGCGGCGATACTTTCGATCTCAAAGTGAAGCAGACCGGCCAGTCGGCGACCCTCAGGATCGACTCCGGCACCAACCTTCCTGAGGAGGTGCTGTTTCCGGTTAGCTCGGACCTTTTCTCGATGAAGTTCTCGGACTGGAAGGCGGCGGGCTCGGTGAAGGTTCCGGGCAAGATAGCGGTGACGACGGCAGGGGTAACCGAGGTCGTCGACATCAGCGAGGTTTCAAGCACCGTCAAGGCCGATTTCTCGATGCCCGCTTGGACGCGGCGCAACATCACGTTCGACAATACCAAGCCGATGGGAATCGAAGCTAAACGGGCCTTGAGTGGGCACGTTCTCGTCCATCCCCTGCTCGACGGCAAGGATGTCGGCTGGTTTATTCTCGACAGCTGCGCGGACACCATGGTGATCGACCGGGGCACCGCCAATGAGGCGAAGCTTCCCAAACTGGGGCGGCTGCCCATGACGGGCGTGGGAGGCACGGAGATGGGCACATTTCGCACAGTGGACCATCTGACCCTGGGCCGCGCCACGCTGGGCAAGAGCGAATGGGCGGAGCTCGATCTTAGCGGGATCGGGAAGCTGCTGAATATCAAGCTCGCCGGAATCGTTGGCGCCGATCTCTTTAAACGGAGCATCGTGGTGATGGACCTGAAGGGCCCGCTCGTCGAGATCTACGATCCGGCGACGTACCAATTGGAAATTGGAAGCTGGACGACGCTTCGCTTCAACACGGGCAATCCCGCGTTGGAAGCTTCGCTGGAAGGCGGCCACAAGGGTTGGTTCACGTTCGATACCGGCGCGGATGGCTCGGTTGTATTCAAAGGGCCGTTCGTGCGCGAATGGCGTCTTCTGGCGGGCAAGGAGACCAAGACGGTTGGGCTTGGCGGCGTGGGCGGCGTTATCCGGGCGAAGCTGGGTGAGATCGACTATTTCGAGCTCGGGGGGCATCGATTTAACAAGCCTCAGGTGATCTTCGCCGATGCCGACAAGGGGGCGTTTAACGAGCCTTACCTGGCGGGCAACATCGGGCAGGAAATGATGATGCCCTTCAAGATGGTCTTCGATTTTCATGGCTCGCGGCTCGCTTTAGTGCCGCGATAGCCGAACACGAGTTCGGCAGCCAGGGTCTCTCAACTAGGCTTTGAAAAGGAGAGCAACTATGGCAGACGAAATTCGAAACGACGACGACAACATCCAGCACGGCATCGACGATAACCCGAGCGGCGACGCGGAGAAGGGCGCGGCGCTTGGCGGTGTTGGTGGCCTTGTAACCGGTGCGATCGCGGGCGCGGGGGCTGGCCCCGTGGGCGTGGTGATTGGTGCGGTCGTCGGCGGCGTGATCGGCGCGGCGGCAAGCGGCGCGGCGGTGGCGGCGGTTGATCGCAGTGACGATGACAACAGCGTAACAGGCGTCGGCGATGGAGTCTCCACCCCGAGCACGTTTGGCGAAGGCATGCCAGAAGCCACGGCGATAACGGCAGCCGAAGCGAACGCATCGGGCGGCGATCTGACCGATCGCACCCTGGGCGGAATCGACGCGAGCCGCGTCGGCGCAGCCGAAGGCGGCTGGGACCGGGACAACGACTCAAATACGATCAACGTCAACCCGGCCGGGGTCGAACGCGTGAACACCGCTGACGCGAACAAAGGCGGAACCTTTGCCTACGCCGATAA
>JBBREM010000150.1:0-4601 GCA_038202925.1 Fimbriimonadales bacterium
GTGAGCATCGTGATGCCCTCCGGCTGATACGCGTCCATCATCATCAGCGCCGATTGCGCCCGCATCGGCGCGTGGCTGAGCACGCCGCCGGAGCCGATGACCATGTCGAGCTTCAGCATGTCGACCAGCGTCGCGCCGCCGCCCGTCTGGTCGAAGATATCCCCGACTCCGCGCTGCTGCTGCACGCCCATCAGCCCACGCGCCAGGCTCTTGTGGTGCGCAAACGCCAGCCTTAGCGCCTCTCGCGCCACCGCATGCTCGATGAGCAGATCTTCGTAAGTCTGCGGAATCGTCGTTGGACGAATCATTTTGTTGCGGAGCCGGTTGCGAACCTCCGCGGGATCGATCTCAAACGGCAGCCAGCGCGCGATATTCTCCGCCCCCGCCTCCTTCAGAACGTTGCAGATCGAGTAGCTCATGCCAAGGTTGGCCGAGACCGTGCGGTTGTAAATGCGCTCCCCAGACGGTGCCTTGAACACCGAGAAAACGTCCGTCGTCGCGCCGCCGATGTCGACGCCGAGCAGGTTGATGCCCTCGTTCTCCGCGTACTCCTTCAGCAGCTTGCCGACCGCGTTCGGCGTCGCCATGACCTCTTCGCTCGTCCAATCGAGCAGCTTGGAGTAGCCCGGCGCCTGCTGCATGACGTGCTGCAGGAACATCTCGTGGATTTCCTCTCGTGCCGGAGCCAAGTTCTCCCGATCGAGGGTTGGCCGCAGGTTGTCCACCGCATGCATCTCGATTTCTGAGCCCAGAACGGCGGTGACATTGCTGCGCGCGTCCTTGTTGCCCGCGTAGATAATCGGCAACTTCATATCGCCGAAGCGGGGCTTCGGGTCGGCGCGTCGCACAATCTCCGCCATCTCCTCCAGGTGCTTGGTGGTCCCGCCATCGGTCCCGCCTGACATGAGGATGATGTCGGGTCGAAGCTGCCGCAGCCGCTCTACCTTCTGAAAATCCTTCCGCCCGTCGTCGACCGCCAGCGTGTCCATCAAAATCGCGCCCGCGCCTAGAGCCGCTCGCTCTGCCGACTCCGCCGACATCGACTTCACAACGCCCGCCACCATCATCTGGAGGCCGCCGCCCGCTGAGGAGGTGCTGACGTACAGGTCCGAGGCTTCGTTAGGCTTGCTTCGCGTGTCGGTGGCCTTGCCGCGCTTGTTCAGCTTCCAGACCTTGCCGTCCTTGATCAGATTCCGCCGGCCTTTTTCATAGCCATCCGGCACTGTCGTCTCGGTGATCTCTTCGAGCTCGGTAACCGAGTTCAAGACGCCGAGGGTGACATCCTCGAAAGGCCGCTCGACGGTCGTCGGGGCCTCGCCGCGGGCGACCAGGCGGTACTCGCCCTTGTCGCTCTTCTCGATGAGGATGGCCTTGGTGGTCGTGGAGCCGCAATCGGTAGCGACGATACGGCGAATCTCTTCGGGCATGGGGAGATTATGACTTGCTGCTTGTGATCCTTCCGACTCGTCCCTGGATCATTGCCCACCGAATGTTCGTAGGGGCAAGGCGTGACTTGCCCGGATTGCGTGCGGTTGTCATTCCGAGGGAGGCCTCGGCCCAAGGGCGAGTCGAGGAATCTGCCTGGAGTCAGCGCCTGATTACAAAACGAGCGTCTCCCGTGTCAGATCCCCTCGGCCTCGCTCGGGATGACACCTGCGAGGATGAACAACTCCAACTTCCGCGACCTCCAGCGCAACAGAAGAGATGAAGCGCCGGAGGTGTGGGAGAGGCCACTCGCACCAAAGGCGCTTTGCCCTGCCTACCCGGTGGGGTCGGGTCCGATCTGCTTCCAATAATTCGGCGGCAGCGGCTTTCCGGACTTTGGCAGCTTTATGTGCAGAGTCCGTTCAAATCGTGCCCAATCCGCAGGATCGATTGCTTTTGCGTGACCATCGCAAAATACCGCGAGCCGAGTTCCGTCGGGCCACTGCTTCTCATCATAAAACAGCACGGTTTCCGCAGGGAGTGGAATCGCGCTTTGATTCACACCTGCCACCGCTAGGTTCATGAGGATTCTTGAAGCGACGGGATTGTAGGACTTGAACACTTCCTTGTTCTTGATGTAAGGCATGAGCACGCCAAATGCAGACCGCGTGTCTTGAGCGTAGGGCGATACATCGTCGTAGTCCGACATGTACATCATCATTCCAAGCCCGATCTGTTTCAGGTTGGAAAGAGTCTTAGTCTTCGCCGTCGCCGGGTACGCGCTCTGGCGCTGCGACGGATCCACCGCGAGGACGTCCTGCACGGCCACCAGCGGCGCGGTGAAGTACTCGGGTGTGATGTCGTCCCGAGGCCCGTACGACGTGATGCTGTCCTTGCGAACCAGCGTGAGTCGCAACTTAACATCCTTCACTTGCGGCGCTTGCGAGCTCCCCGTCATCAAGCTCATCCAATCCGGCTGATAGGTGATCAAGTAAGCGCCCGCGTCCGTGGCAACCGACTGCCCGTTCGTCCAAGAAACCTGGATAAGCTCCAGAATCCGAGACGCGCCAGCATCGGACGAACTCCGCCCGCCGCCGTTCATCATGCCAAAGAGCATCATCGGCGAGTAGGCGCTCATGAAATCGCCGCCCGACCCAGTCTTCAGTGAAATCGCCTTGAAGCCGGTAGGCAGGCTTGCGAGCGTCACCGTCGAAGGTAACCCCGTCCGGGATGAGGCGTCCACAATCGATTGCCCCTGGGCAAACGCCGTGGCGTAGGGAAGAAGCAAAAGGCCAGCCGCGAAAATTCGCAATCGTGCAACCATGCGCCTATTGTGCGCGGGGCGAGATGGTCCCCGACAGATGGACCCAAGAATTTGCGACCTCCACCTTGAGAAGCGTCGCACCAATCGGAAGATCGCTGACGTCGACCACCGGGTTGATCGCGTCGAGCTGCTTCTGCACGAGGTTATGGATGCCCGGCCCCCCAATCGCGTCGACTCGCTGAAGTTCGACAAACAGCCTCGTCCCGCCATCGATGCGCAAGGTGCAGACAGCCCCGACATTGATCGAGATGAGCATAGTGGCGGTGGCCTGCACGTTGATGAGCCCATCGCCGAGCGTCACGCGGAAATTGCTGAGCCCCGCGGGGGACTTGTGGGACAGGAAGGCTGCGAGCGACGCTTCACTCACGCGCACTTCAAGCGAGCCCGGCTCTTTGAGCTGGATCAGAAAGGGCTCCTTCTCGACGTGAAGCCCCTCCCCCTCGATCATCACCTCATCGAGCGTTAGTCCCATCGGCAGCTCGACCGAGAGCAGGCGGGCGGCGACGTGACCTACGTTAACGGTCTTGCTGGACACGTGTGGAGCGTACCGCTCGCAGAGATGCGTGATACTGTGTCTGTGGAGGCTGCCACGCGAGAACCCACCGTCACCGCCACCGTTGAACTGTCGATCGCGAACCGACCCGTGCGCCTTGAGCTGACAGTGCCCAGCGGCCGTGCCCGGCTCTTGCAGATTCTGCCTGTTCTCCAAACCGTCGCTGAGGCGGTCGTCAAGGCGGGGATCGAGGACGCCGAGCAGGCGGGCGAGAAGGTGAGCTGCGATAAGGGATGCGGCGCTTGCTGCCGGCAGCTCGTGCCGATCTCGACCACCGAGGCTCATCGCTTGCGCGAGGTGGTCGAGGCGATGCCTCCTGCCCGGCGAGCCGAGATCGTTGGACGATTCGCCGAAGCAGGGCGACGACTAGATGAGGCGGACCTGATTTCGGCCCTAGGTCGGATTAGGGAGCTTTCCCCCGAGGAGCGCCAGTCGCTCGGTCTCGGCTATTTCGAGCTTAGGGTCGCCTGCCCCTTCTTGGAGGAGGAATCGTGCTCGATCTATTTGGACCGGCCCATCGCCTGCCGCGAATATCTTGTCACTTCGCCTCCCACCAATTGCGCCAAGCCCAGCGCCGAAGGCGTGCGATGCGTGAAGATGCCCGCCCGAGTCTCCAACGCGGCGACCGCGATGGGCGGGGGCGATGCTGTTGCTCTGATCCTGGCCCTGCAATGGGCGGCGACCCATCCCGAGCCCAACCCGGACTACACCGGTCCCGAATTGGTCCGCGAGCTATTCGCGTATCTGGCCAAGACCGACGTGGGCACGATTCCCGCTTAGTGCGGCGTCAATCCGTTCATTTCCGAAAACACTTGCCGACAAGGATCGTCTAGAAATGAGCATGCTGGCGCTACTTGTCATGGCCTCTACCCTTCACCAAACGCTCACCCTCCCGCCCCTTCAGCGCGAGTTCCGCGCGGCCTGGGTCGCGACCGTCGTCAATATCGACTGGCCCTCGAAGCCGGGCATCCCGACCCAGCAGGCCAAGAATGAGATGCTCGCGATCCTCGATCGCTGCAAGGAACTGCACTTCAATGCGGTGGTCTGGCAGGTCAGGCCCAGCTGCGACGCCTTCTATCCCAGCAGCTTGGAGCCATGGTCGGAGTACCTCACCGGGCGCGCCGGCAAGGCCCCCGATCCGATGTGGGATCCGCTCGAATTCGGCATCGCCGAAGCCCATCGGCGAGGCCTAGAATTCCACGCCTGGTTCAACCCGTACCGGGCGAAGCACAAGCTGCAAAAGACCGAGCCCAGCTACAACCACATCAGCAACACGAAGCCCTCAATCGTGAAAAAGTA
>JBBREM010000151.1:0-4593 GCA_038202925.1 Fimbriimonadales bacterium
AACGGAGACCATCCTCGATGGCCAGACGGGCTATCTCGTCGAGCCGGAAGGATTGGAAATGCGCGAAGCGATCGCGAAGCTTCTCAAACAAGACCGAGAATCGATTGGGAGGGCCGGACGCAAGCGAGTCGAAGACCAATACAACCCCTCCAAACTGATCCCGCAAGCCGTCCATGCGGTTGAGGAAATCCTCGGTTGATCCAAGAGGACGAAGCCCCCAACTACGCCAAAGGTTTGGCGTGGACGCTTAGCTTTAACGTGGTGATGAAGGTCACCGCGGGTGTCATTGCGATTTTCATCGCCCGCAAGCTGGGCCCGGCGGAGATCGGCATCTTCGGCCTGCTCAGCACGATCTACATTCTCGCGGAGCAAATGCGGGAGGCTGGGCTGAAGCAGGCCTACTACAACGATAACGGCATCACGCCGATCAAGTTCCGAACTTACGCGCGACTCTCGGTAATGTCGGGAGTCACATTCGGGGTTATTCTCTTTCTACTCAGTTGGCCGCTCGCCAACTTTTTCGATAAGCCTCAGCTCGCCTGGAGCGCCCAGTGGGCGGCATTCGCCACGTTCGTGAACGGTCTCGCCGTCATTCCGATGGCGAGCCTCCACAAAGGCGGACGGTTTCGAGATGTGGGCATTATTGAGACGGTCGGAACCGTTGTTTCCTCACTGGTCGCGCTTGGCCTTGTTTTGGTTGGCGGATTCGGCTTTGGCGCCCTCGTTGTGCAGCTCGTGCTGCGCTCGACCATCGTCTTTGCCCTCGCCTTTTGGCAGCAGCCGTTTTCGGTCCTGAATCACGACCGGCAGATGGCTCGGTCGATTCTGCGTATCTGCACGCCGCTCGTGGCCACCGACCTCTTATGGTTGGTGTACTCACTCGCCGACCAGCTAACCATCACCAAACTTCTTGGAACGACGCCCAACGGCTTCTATGCGCAGGGCAAGCGTATCCTGTCGATCCCAAGCGACTTCATCTTTTTCCCGATGGTCCGAACGGTTGCCGTGGCCATCGGCAATCGTTCCACAAGCCCAGATGATCTTGCGCGGACGTTCATGAAGGCGCTGTGTCTGGCCACCCTGCTTTTGGGCGGGGTGATGGGGGCTTGCGCGATGTTGGCCAAACCAGTCGTTCTCGCCCTCTTGACCGAGAAGTTCGCCGCGACGATTCCCATCTTCGGGATCATCTGTTTGACCGAAGGCTCGAAGTTGCTTGGCAGTTTTGCGGGGAGCGCCCTTGTGGCGTCCGGCAGATCCAAGATCCCGCTCTTCGCCTGGATACTCCCCTACCCGGTTGCGATCGCGGGGATCTGGATGAACTGGTCTCACCTCAGCCTAGCGGCGATTGTCTGGAGCTTTGCCGCCGGCATGGTTGTCGTGAACGTGGTGGTGATCACGGCGGCGTTCCGCTTTCTGCGCCCTGCACTGAGGCAACTCAGGCGCTTCGCTCAATGCATGGCAATCTCGGCAGCGACCACTGCGTTCGCCTACGTGCTCTCTTTCCTCCCCCTAACTCCTTGGAGCGTGGTTGGAATTGCCGCCATCTCTATTCCTGTGTTTCACGCCCTCTTGATCGGCACGATCTTTGCGAAGAACCCGTTGGCATTCATGTCGTTATCCGGCGCCCGGAGGTTCCGAGAATCACTTTGAACAGTTTTCAGCGTAAAGAAGATACGATGGCAGTGCCATCACCCCACTATGGATACGGAGCAAGAATTGGACGCTAGCACCAGCATCGACACCCCCGTCGATGTTCCGAACAAAGCGACGGGAGTCTCCTGGTGGGACTCGGTGCGTGATTCGCCGGCCTTCTGGCCCGGTGTGGCCCTAGCGCTAGGGCTCGCCCTGCTCTTTTGGTCATTTTTCGCAAAACTGCCGCAGCTTTGGATGGGTGACGACGGCTATTACTCGCACGGGTTTCTCGTCCCGCTCATCACCGGCTTTGTGGTGTACCGGTGGTGGCCGAAGCTAAAGACGATTCCTGCCAAAGCATCCTGGCTCGCGCTGATCCCACTCGCGGCGACGCTTTACGTGGCGCGCGCCGCAACGGTCAATGTTATCGACACCGCATCCTCGATCACCTTTGTGTTCGCGCTCCTGTTTTCGATTGCATTTATTGCCGGGTGGCGATGGATGTTCGCACTGACGCTGCCCACGATGTACTTGCTTTTCGCCCTCCCGATTTGGACCATGGCGATCACTGTGTACACCAATCCGCTTCAAATCCTGTCAACGAAAGTCGCCTACCAGATGCTGAACTTCACCGGCTTTCACCCGCTGAAGGACGGCAATGTGATTTATTTGACCGGCTTCACACTTGATGTCGGCGTGCCGTGCAGCGGCCTCAAGCTCGTGCTGGCGCTCGGTGCCTTCACCGCATTCTTCATGTTCATTGGAAATCTCAGATGGTGGGGCAATGTGATCATGGCGGCGCTCGTGCTGCCGCTTGCGCTCTTCATTAACGGACTGCGAATCATGCTGATCGGCGTCGTAGGTGTCAACTACGGACCGGACGCCGGCCATTCGTTTCACGACTACAGCGGCTATATCACCCTGGTCGTATGCTTCTTTATTCTCTTTAAGATCGCGAGGTGGCTTGGATGGAAGGACTGAAAATTAGATCGTTTGTCGTTGCCGGGCTCATGGCCGTCACTGCTGCCTGGGCCGCAGTCTCCAGCCGCCCCCAGATCGTTAAAGACAACAAAGACGAAAAATGGATGAAGCAGGTTGCGCCCGTCCAGTTCGATTCGTTCCGCTTCGAGCCGCACATATCGAACGATGCTGTCGACGACCTTGAAAGCTACCACTCGTCGAAAATGGTTTACGATACGTTGCAGCCGACGGTGGGAATCCTTGCGAGAGTCTACGACTCGGGCACCCAGCGGTACGACGTCACGCTCATCGCGAGCCGCGACCGGGCAAGCTTCCATGATCCTCGCGTTTGCTTCACCGCCCAAGGCTACGAAATCGTCGACGAGCAGTCGATCAACATCCCGACCAAGACACGGGGGATCATCCCGGTGACTCTGGCGAAGATGAAGAGCGATCAAGGCACTTCGCTCGCCATTTTCTTTTATCGCGGACCGGCAGGCTTTTACGGAACTACGATGAGCCTAAAGTGGTCTCTTTGGTTTGACCAACTTGCCGGCAAAGCCTTTACCGACGCTGTGTTTTATCGGTTCGTGGCACTCGGCGACGGAGACCAGGATCGCCTGATTAGCTTCGTCGGGAACTACATGGACGCAGCAGGAAAGTCGAGCCGCAACTATTTCTGACATTTCCGGCAATCATGCCGCAGTTCCGGCTCCTGGTACGTCTTGACGTATCAGGGACCAGGCGGCATTATGCCATCCCAGAGGCTCTAACGTGATCAAATCGTATTGGCTGCGAATCCTACTTTGCGGCGTCGCTGCGGCGGTGCTGGGCTTTATCATTGGACTGGCTACGCCTAAGCAGTACGATGCCGTTGTTCAGGTCCTCGTTGCGCCTCAAACATTGAGTCGCCCGGCAACGGACGAGGCGGGCGAATCGGTGGCGGACATCCTCGCCGCTTCGCAGCCGCGAACCGTCAACACGCAAGTTGAAGTTCTCACGAGCTATGGCGTCCTGGCAACCGCCGGTCAAAAGGTTGCTTCCCGCTACGGAATGAATGCGAACGATCCGGCTAGCGATTTGAACCCGTTTGAGCTTCAAGACAAGATCCGCGTCGTCGCCGCCAAGGAGTCGGATATCGTGTCGCTCTACGTGCGCATGACCTCGGCCGATCTGGCGCGAGCCGTCGCGGAGGCGATTTACCTCGCCTTTGAGGATGAGAACGAGCGGCAGTCAAAGGCAGGCGCAGAGCGCGCCGTAGCATTCTTGAAGACCCAGACCGAACAGATTAGGGCTCAGCTATCGGAGATCGACAGTGAAACCGCCAAGGCAAAGGCCCAGTACAACGCGCCGAACATTGACGCGCAGATTCAGGCGGATATTGGAGCGCTCCGCGATCTCAACCAGATCGTCGACACCGCCCATGGTGAACAAGCCGGTTCAGAAGCGAGGGCGGCATCGCTGCGGATCGAACTCCGCAACTACCCAGAGCGGACGAACGCCAATGTCTCAACCACCCTTAACCCTAAATGGGATCAAATCAATCAGCAGATGGTTATTGCCGTTTCGGAGCGCTCGCAGCTCCTGGAGAAATATCTCGAGGACAGCGAGATGGTTAAAGGCTACGACCGGAAGATCACCTACATGCAGGGCGAACTAACCAGGACCCCAAAAATGATTCAAAGCGGCACGGTCGATGCGCCAAACCCCACCGCGCAAGGGCTAAAGAGCGAACTCGCCGTCGCCATCGCGAACGCCAAAGGGGCGGCGTCCAGGGCCGCCGTCGCCGAGCAGGCAAGGGCCGCGAAGCAAGCCGATATCGCCAAGCTGCCTGAGCTTCAACGTAAAGTTGCCGATCTCAGCCGCAAGCAGACCGTGCTCGAGCGACTGAACCAGCTCTACGCGACCAAGCTGAACTCCCTGGAGGTCGCCGGCCAGGCTCGCCGGAGCGCGACATTCCCAATCACAACCGCCCAAGCCTTTCCCAAACCAGCCGTGCCG
>JBBREM010000152.1:0-4570 GCA_038202925.1 Fimbriimonadales bacterium
CCGGTTTAACGGCCCGGTCGGCACCGGCTGCTCCGGCGCGGCTTGTATTAATACGGACTATCAGAAAGCAATCACAACCTACGGGCAAACGCAGGCCGATGTATATTTCGGCACCCGCACTCGTGATGTGATGTTTGCGAAGGAACTTTTGGATCCTTACACCAAGAATAGCGACATGTGGAAGGCTCCCACGCAGGTTGGTGCCTGGTCTGGCATTGACCTTTCAGGCGCGGGCCAAGATCCGGCATTTCGGTCTTACGGCGGCCAAAATTCCTACGGTCTGAACGGCTACGTGTTCACTCCGCTTGCATCGGCCGCCGCGCTCTCCGGCACGGCCATTGAAGGGCCCTCCAGCACGATCATCATGGCGGACGCCTCGTACTACGTGGTCTTCCCGAAGAATCCATGCATGCTCAAGAACGAGCCGGCTGGTGGCTTCAATCCTTCAGTAGGCTCCAGCTATCCAAACTATTGGAAGAACCTCGGCAACGCATACTTCTTCGCGTTCCCGACCCCTGCGCCCAAGCCGGATGCCGACTGGATGGTCGACATCGACAGGCGCTACAGCGGCGTTCTAAATACGGTTCGAGCCGATACATCGGCAAAGGCCGTTGCGAGCACCAAAGTTGTGAACGACGCTCCCAAAGTCGGCTACAACGATTCCATTTGGGATCCGTTCAAGGCCGGCTGCCAGTAAGTTCTTAGCAACTGAACCTTCAAGCCGCGGCGCATTAGCGCCGCGGCTTTTTCTTGTCCTACTTAGAGGTGGCCGAGAAGCTGCTTTGCTATCTCGAAATAGATGACCAGCCCCGTCGCATCCACGAACGTCGTGATAAATGGTGCGCTCATGACGGCGGGATCAATGCCAACGCGCTTCGCGGCAATCGGCAGCACCGATCCAACGGTTGTCGACCAAAGCACGATCGCGGGAAGCGTAAGGGCTACGACCAGGGACAGGTTGAGAGACGAGCCCCACCCGATCACCGGTACTGGCAGGTAGGCGCGCAAAAAGCCGACGACGCCAAGAATGGAGCCCGCCAGACACGCGGTGGCGATCTCTCGCCGCATGACCCGCCACCAGTCCCCAACTTTGACTTCGCCGATCGCGATCGCGCGGGTGATCGTCGTGGTGACCTGCGAACCCGAATTGCCGCCGGCACCGATGAGCAGCGGGATGAAAAACGTGAGGGGATTGAGCTTCAGATCACTATCCGAGCCTTGGCCATAGTGTCGCAGCACGTTCCCCGTCAGCGATTCGGCGACGAAGAGAGCGAGAAGCCAGGGCACGCGCCGCTTGACGAGCTGCCATACGCCGAGAGAGAGATAGGCCTCGGCATCACCACCGACACCGCCCATTTTCAGGATGTCTTCGGTGGCTTCCTCTTCGAGAACCTCCTGCGCGTCGTCGACGGTGACGATACCGAGCATCCGTCCGCGCCGGTCGAGCACCGGCATCGCGTACAGGCCATAGCGAGCGATCTGCCGCGCGACCTCCTCGCCGGGCGCGTCGGGCATGACGCTCACGACATCGTCGCTCATTACGTCGGAGGCGGTCTTGTCCGGATTCTCGCGGATGGCCTGCTTCAGCGTGAAGACGCCGAGAAGGTGCTTGGCGGGGTCGAGCACGTAGATGTCGTTGACCATCTCGTACTCCTCTTCGGGCGTGTCGCGGATGTGCTGCAGCACGTCCGCCATCGTCTCCTCGGGCCCCACGTCGAGGAAGTCCTCGGTCATTAGCTGTCCGGCGGAGTCGTCCGGATACTGCATGAGCCGCCGAATTTCGAGCGCATCCTCGTCTGGAATCAGATGCAAGAGGGCTTCAAAGCGCTCCATCGGCAAGTCGTCGCGCATGTCCAGCGCGTCATCCATGGGAAGGATGTCGAGGTAAAGGGCGAGCGTCTGATCGGGAAGTTCGCTCAGGTACGCGCGGGCAATCTCGGTGGGAAGCTCAACGAGGACGTCGGCGGCGATTTCGGACTCGAGCTGCTGAAGCACGGCGAGGCCATCCTCGATCTCCATGCGCTGGAAGGCCTCGGCGATGTCCTCGGGACGAATCCCCTCGAGTTCTTGGCGGACAACGTCCGCATTCTGGATTCTGGATAGCGAGCGCAGTCGCTCGACCAAAGTCTTCTCGTCAGTTCGCATGGGCGGCCTCTTCTTCTATCTTCGGAGCCGCATGGTTTGGAGATGATGGAGGTGATGGAAGTGAGCTGGGGTGATGGAGGTGAGTTGTTGTACTTCCATATTTCGATCACCGTCTCACCTCCATCATTCCAACGGCGGCGCTAACGTTCAGGTATGTCCATTGGTTTTGGTTGAGCCTCGTCTCTCGCAGACCGGGAGGGGAAGCACCTTCGAGTTTGAAGCAGGTGCAAGCTCTATGTCAACTGTCGGAAAGTAGGCTAAGAACCTTCAGTGAGTCGGGTCGAAATGTGGGCTAGCCGTGTATATCATCGATCCTTTCACTTCGCAGGCTCAGTTTCAGGATGACATTTACAAGTTTAACCGCTTGAATTACAATTGTCATCCTGGAGGTGCGAGAGGAACGAGCGCGACTGAAAGGATCGATTGTCGAGACACGGCGCTAATGGAGAGTCGGACCCACCACGTGTATATCCTTGCGAATTTCAATCGTTCGCTCTACATCGGATTCACTGGCAATTTGGAGCAGCGAATCTGTCAGCACCGAGAGGGAATTCTTGGCGGACATACGGCCAAATATAGGATCCATAACTTAGTTCATTTCGAATCGTTTGACTCCCCACTGAAGGCAATCACCCGTGAGAAAGATCTGAAGTCGTGGACTCGTCGGAAGAAGATTGAATTAATTGAGCGAGACAACCCAGGCTGGCTTGATCTCTCTGCTGGTTGGGGCCAATCGGCCAACCGGTAATCTCGGTGCGATGCTGGATCGCTTTCGCAAACACCTCGCGCAGAGCGGCCTCATTCCTGAAGGGAGTTCCGTCCTTGTCGGATACAGTGGCGGCGCGGATTCGACGTGTCTACTCCATCTGCTGAGAGAAGTCTGTATCGATGTCGCGGCAGGGCACCTGCACCATGGGCAGCGAGCCGAGGCCGACCAGGAGCTGAAGCTGTGCGAGGCGTTTTGCCAGGAGCTGGGCATTCCGTTCCTCAGCGGAAGAGCGGACGTCCCGCGGATGTCGAAGGATATGAAGATCGGACTCGAGGAGGCGGGTCGCCATGCGCGCTATGCCTTCCTTAAAAACGCGGCGTTTCGCTTGCAATGCGGCCTGATCGCCACTGCGCACACCCAAAGCGACCACGTCGAAACTGTGCTTCTCAACTTGACGCGCGGATCTGGCCTGCACGGGCTAGGAGGTATTCCCGCCCGCCGCGACAACATCGTCCGACCCCTCTTAGCCTTCTCGCGCGACGAGACGAGGGCTTATTGCGACGAGCGAGGCTTGTGGTATCACGACGACCCCGCCAACGCCGACATCAGCTTCTCTCGCGCCAGGGTGCGGCACCGCGTTCTGAAGGAGCTTCGGGCGATCAACCCCAGCGTCGATGTGGCGATCACACGCACAGCCGAAATCGCCGGCGAAGAGGATGGCTTTCTCAATGGGATGGCAGCGGCGGCGCTGGAGCAAAGCGAACTTGCGCTCAACGGCGACCTGCGGTTTCTCACCATCGACTGTGAGGCGGCGTTTGACCGGCACAAGCTGGGACACCTGCCGCCGGTGCTCTTCAAACGAGCCTGCCGGCTCGCAGTCGAGGCGCTGGGGGCGCAATTGGATTACGGCCAGACGGAGGCGCTCCTTTCTTTGAGCGACAAGGGGTCGGTGACTGCCGAGGAGGGCAAGGTGGTAATCGAATGGACGCCGGATACTCTCACCGTCCGCAGGCTAGACGGCGACACGTTGTTTCGGCATCCCATTACCGTCCCGGGCGAAACGATCAGCGACGATTTCGGCTGGACCATTACCGCCGCGCTGTCCGGGGCGTTGGTTGAGTCTGATAGGAGAGGCATGACGGCGGCAATCGATCCGAAGAAGCTCAAGGGCCAACTGTATTTCCGCACCGCACAGCCTGGCGATCAGATGCAGCCACTCGGCTTCGAAGGCCACCGCAAGCTCGCCGATCTGCTCTCGGATGCTAAGCTCACTCGAGCAGCGCGTACGCGTCTGCCGATCATTTGTGATATGGTGGGACCGATCTGGGCGCCCGGCGTATGCCTTAGCGGCAGAGTCGCGGCGACTTCCGGAACGGGGAACGTTCTGCTGCTGCAATTCGGTCCCACAAGTAAGGCTGAAAGCGATAATGAGGGAAACGTGGGATAGCCTAGGAACGTACCCTTGACTAGAGGGCGGGAACGCCCAACTCTGGAGTTGTTTTGAACAAACCCGCACGAACATTTTTTCTGCTTGTATTCGTGATCATCGCAGGAATCGCCCTGATGAACCTGATCTCGAATCCTAGCGGCATATTTAGCCCCGGGGCTGTCAAAGAGCTGACTTCCTTCGAGCTGAACACGGCGATCCAGAACAACAATATCGAAGCCGCACAGTGGCAGCAGAGCACGCTCACCGGAACGCTTAAGGGAGCCGGA
>JBBREM010000153.1:0-4538 GCA_038202925.1 Fimbriimonadales bacterium
ATTTGGAGCGGGCGACGAGATTCGAACTCGCGACTTCAACCTTGGGAAGGTCGCACTCTACCACTGAGTTACGCCCGCTCGTGATTTTGGATTTTGGATTTTCGACTTTGGATTGCCGGGAATATTGTATCTCGGACGCGAGATTCGGATCGAAATCCCAAATCCAAAATCCAAAATCCAAAGAGCGGGTGGCGGGAATCGAACCCGCATAGCCAGCTTGGAAGGCTGGAGCTTTACCACTAAGCTACACCCGCGCCCCGGGAACAAAACCCGCGCCCGAGGAACAAATATACCTATTCGCCTACCGGCGTCCAGATGTTTTTCACCTGCGTCGCGTGGCGTAAGAAGTAGTCCGGTTTCGTGAGCGGATCATGCAGCCAATCGATCTCGCATGCCACCCAGGTCTGCTTCAAATTGCCGACCGAGAGCCGCTCGATCTCTTCGCCCAGAGTCGCATCGAAGCACCAGATCGCATCGACGCCGTCGTGCTCGGCCAGCGTTGACACGATTTCCTTGTGATGCCCGGTCACGATATTCACGACCCCGCCCGGAACGTCGCTCGTTTCGAGGATGCGATACAGCTCGACCGCCGGCAGCGGGTTCTCCTCTGGAGCTATCAGCACTACCGAGTTCCCCATCGACATCGCGGCCGAAATCGAGGCAACCACGCTCGCAAGCGGCGCATCATCCCCGCAGACAATCCCAATAACTCCGATGCCCTCGTTCTGCGTATAGACCACGCCCTTAAACGGCGCCGGATGCACGAGCCCGTCGAACTTATCGGCCTTGGCGGCGAATGTGAATACGGCCTGGACCGCCGCTTCGCATTCTTCCTCGCTTACCGTTGCGCCAAGTTGGTCGCGGGTGGCGGCGAGGTTCTCGGCGAGGTAGTAGATGATCTGCGCGCGGACGTTCGGCGTGGTGCCTGCCCATCCCTTCAAAGCGGTTTGCGCGGCTTCCACCGCGTTGCGGATGTCCTTGCGGTTACCCCGCCCGACTTCTTGGCCGCCGATCTCGATGCTCAAGCCCCCGTCGGGCCGCGCCTGCTTGCCCCCGATGTACATCTTGTGCGTCCGATCAATGGAACTCGAATCATGACCCACGATCCTCGATCCACGATCCACAACCCTCGTCCCTTTGGCAGGCTTGACGTATTCCCAAAGCCCTTCCTTCCCGCCCTCGCGACCATAGCCGCTCTCGCGGTAGCCGCCGAACCCGGACGCGGCATCGAATTGGTTCGTGCAATTCAGCCAAATCGTCCCCGCCTTAACCCGTCCGGCGATGTCGTGGGCGAGCGACATGTTTTGAGTCCACACGCTGGCGGCTAGCCCGTAAGGGGTGTTGTTCGCGAGCTCGACTGCCTCGGTCGGCGTGCGGAAAGTCATCGCGACTAAGACCGGTCCGAAAATCTCGATCTGCGCGACCATGGAGGCCGGGCCGACGTTGGTCAATAGCGTTGGCGGGTAGAACCAGCCCTCGGTTGGGCACGCCCAAGATGGCTGAAAGATCTCGGCGCCTTCGGCGCAGCCCTGGGTGACGAGCTCCTTGATCCGCTCTAGCTGAACCGGAGCAACGATCGCCCCGATGTCGACCGCCTTGTCGAGCGGATCGCCAACGCGCAGCTTCTCCATGCGAGCCTTGACCTTCTCGATCACTCGATCGGCGACGCTTTCTTGAACGAGCAGGCGCGAGCCCGCGCAGCACACCTGGCCCTGGTTAAACCAAATCGCATCGACGAGCCCCTCGACCGAGCTATCGATATCCGCATCCTCGAAGATGATAAATGGCGACTTGCCGCCAAGCTCGAGCGAGAGCTTCTTCCCCGTCCCCGCCGTCGCCTTGCGGATGATCCGGCCGACATCGGTGGAGCCGGTGAAGGCGATCTTGTGAATGCCCGGATGCTCGACCATGAGCTTTCCGGTCGCGCCATCGCCCGTGACGATATTCACGACCCCCTTTGGCAAGCCAACGCGGTCACATATCTCGGCAAACGCGAGAGCGGAGAGCGATGTGAACTCGGCCGGCTTGAGAATGACCGTATTCCCCATCGACAGTGCCGGCGCGATCTTCCAAGCGAGCATCAGCAGGGGAAAATTCCAGGGGATGATCTGCCCGCACACGCCCACGGATTCGTATCCTGGCATCTCGCTTTCCATAAGCTGAGCGCAGCCGGCGTGATAGTAGAAGTGACGCGCGACAAGCGGAATGTCCAGATCGCGAGTCTCACGGATCGGCTTCCCGTTATCCATCGTCTCGAGCACGGCAAGAAACCGGCTGTGCTTTTGAACCTGCCGAGCGATCGCGTAGAGAAACTTCGCCCGTCCGTGGCAACCGATCGACTGCCACTCAGAAAGAGCATTAGTAGCGGCTGCTACTGCTAAATCGATCTCAGCTTTGCCAGCCTGAGCGACCTGCGCGATTTCCTTTCCGTTTGCCGGATTGTGGCTGGCAAAGGTGCGGCCATCCTCGGGATGAATCCAGTTGCCACCGACGAAGATCCCGAACTTCGGGCCGTGCTCTTCCAGCCAATCGACCGCCGGTGAGGGCGACTCCGGCGCAGGCCCCCAATCCATCGTGTGGAAGATCTCGGTGACGCTCATAGGCATATTGTATCTGGGCGAGTGTCTGTACAATAGATTGCGATGACGGAACTCATCTTCGAAGTGCGCGAGGCTCCCGAGGGAGGCTTCACCGCCCGTGCGTTGAGCGCATCGATCTTTAGTGAAGCGGATACATTCGACGAGCTGAAGGTTGAGATTCGCGACGCCGTGCGTTGCCATTTTGATCCGGGCACCGAGCCTAAATCCATTCGTCTAGTGATCATCCGCGAGGAAGTCATCGCGGCTTGAGGCTCCCAAGAGACATTTCAGGGCCGGAAATGGCAGGCTTGCTCCGCGCCTTTGAATATGAGGTAACTCGACAGACGGTGAGTCACATTAGGCTGACGACCCAACTTGGTGGCGAACACCACGTCACAATTCGCGTATTTGAACTTGCGGGTCGGAACGCTGAATCAAGTCATCAGGGATGTTAGTGTCCATCTCGGCCAGCCCAAGGATCAGATCGCCGACACGCTCTTTCGGAGACGGGACTAGCTAATAGCTACCTCGGGCTCAATATGCCGGTCGTAGTTCTTCAATGGAGACCGCCACATCCACCACAAGGCGATCAGCACACTGCCGATGCCGCCGGTCCAAATCGATGCTCGGACCGCGAGCATCGGACTGAGCCCAAGTCGCCCGAACCCATCCGCGGCAAATCCTGCCTCCGCATCTCCAAGCTGCGGCCCTGATATCTGAAAGATCGAACCGATCGAACCGATCCGGCCGCGCAGCGCATCTGGAGTCGAAAGCTGCCTTATCGTCTGGCGCAGCACCGTGCTGACCATATCGGTCGCGCCGATGAGCGCCAAGCACACATAAGCCGTCCAGAAATTCACGCTGAATCCGTACAGGATCGTCGAAACTCCAAAGAGCGCAATCATCCGGAGCACCCAAAGACCTTGCCTCCCCATCGTTGGCATGAAGGCGGTGAACACCGAAGCCGCCAGGGCGCCTACCCCCACCGCCGACCCGAGAAGCGCGGTCGTGGGTTTGTCGAGCAAGAGTTGAGCGCCAAAGGCAGGCAACAACGCTTCGGCCCCGGCGAAAAAGGTAGCCCAAAAGTCGACGATCATCGTGTTGCGCACAATCTCAAAGCTTCGAAATGCCGCAAGTCCTTGTTTGATCGCCGCCATCGTTTCTCGGAAGGATCGAGCCCGCTCGGTCGCCGATGGCGGACGGGAAGGCAGTTTCCAAATCGCCCAGAACAGCGCGGCGAATGAAACCGCATTGATAATGTAAATCCAGGCGAAGCCGCTCAAGGTTGAGTGAAGCGCCGCGACGATCACAGCGGCGGCGATAACCGGCCCGAGCACATCGCTTAATCGCCACGTGATTCCATTGATGCTCGCCGCGTTGGGAAAATCCTTGGCCGGGACCAGGTTGGCCACCATCGCCTGCCTCGCCGGGGCGTTGAATGCATTCGCCACCGATCCGGCAGCGACGATCGCATAGATCACCCAAACGGTGTCGAATCCGTTTATCGTCGCCAGAGCGAGGCAGACCGCCGTTAGCGCCATGCCGATCTGGCTAATCAGCAGCACGATCCGCCGGTCCACATGGTCCGCCAGCACGCCTCCGAACAACCCAAAAACCACTAAGGGTACTGCCCTCACGATTCCGAGCGCACCGACATAGGCACTACTGTTCGTCTTCTCATACACGTGCAACAGGAGGGCGAAGAATTGCATCCGATTGCCGACATTGCTGACGAAGCTGCCGAGCTGGAAATTACGGAAGTCCCGGTGCGCCAGAGAGGGCAAGCGCTCGGGGTTCCAGAACCGAATCACCTCTTAACTTTAGCTTGAAAGACCGCAAGGGGATTACATTCCAAGCCGATTCGAGTCAAACTCTATACAGCGTCGCCACTTTATCTAGTTTTCGCTGGCCATCATGACCAATTCGCCTAACAAGATTGTGCTGCTCCGAGGCGGCGCA
>JBBREM010000154.1:0-4485 GCA_038202925.1 Fimbriimonadales bacterium
GATTTGGACGAGAGCACCCCAGTTCAACCAGTTTTGATTGTCATTTAGAATGGCGATACGCATCGTAGCTTCTCCATCAGTTGGACTCGACGATGTTGACCGGGTTGTATTGATCCACCAGGCGTGAATCGAGCGTGAATCGGAAGGTCGCAATGGAAGACCAACAGGACCCGCTCGCGGCTCGCCTCGAAGCGGCGGCAGCGGCATTAGCCGCCCCCAATTCCGGCGACTCCGTTCTGCTGCGCTATCTCGGTTATGACGACGGCGATGCCGCCCAGGCCGAAGGCCGCGCGCGGATGCTGCGTGCCGCGGCGCGATTTCGCCGGCTCTTCCTTCTCCCCGTTCCAGACGCGCCCGGCTTGATATTCTTCGGTGGCGAGGCTGATCCGGGGGCGCTTGGCAAGCAGCCGGAAGGCCTGCCGATCGCTAGCCTGGCGGGCTCGGGGCTGTCGCCGCGAAGGGCCTTCGAGTCCTGCGTCGGCGAAGGGATCGAGTATCTAAGCCAGTTTGTTCAAGCCGACGATCCAATCAAGCGGGGTTCGTTCACCGAATACGGCGAGGCCTCAGACGTGCATGTCAGGGAATTCATCTCCGAGATACTCGTGCACAGCACCATTGCGGCCGATCGTTCGATTGCGTGGGTCCCGGCCAGCAGGCTACCGGATGGAGCAAGAATGTGGTTTCCGCTGGACCTTTGCTATCGGCGGCAAGTCGACGAGCAGGATTTCAAGCCTCCACTCAAACTCAGTTCTGGATGCGCTGCAGGGGTTACTGCGGAAGATGCCACCTTGCGCGCGCTGCTCGAACTCATCGAACGCGATGCGGTAGCGCTATGGTGGCGTGGCGGCCGCCGCGGAAGATCGATCGCGCCGGACAGTGAAGCCGCATGCGGAGTCGCAGAGTTGCTCGCGCAGGTACGGCAAGGGCATGCGCACCGAAAAACCTGGCTGCTGGACATCACCACCGATATCGGGATTCCCGCGGTTGCCGCGATCTCGACAGGCCCGGATGGGTACGGCTTCGCGGTTGGCTTCGGGGCTCGCGTTGCTCTCGCAGACGCTGCGCGCGCCGCCGTCTTCGAACTGTGTCAGGTTGAACTTGGTCAACATGTGGTGGCTGCAAAGCGCCATGAATCGGGCGATGAAGCCCTGAATGAAAGCGATCGCCGGCAACTCAGACGCGGCACGTTGTTCGACACAAGGGACTGCACGTTGTTGCAAGCCGAGACAGAGCCTGACCTGATATTGACGGAACCTCCGATCGCCAAGGGTTCAACCCTCCGGCATGTTATCGAACGACTGGAAGCCCGTGATATAGCCGTCTATGCGATTGATCTGACGCGCCCGCAGTTCCTGATCCCGGTGGTTCGCGTGCTGGCGCCGGGACTGCAACTTGAGCCCTGCCAAATTGTCGGCGCGCGATTGGCTCGCGTTATCGGCGAGACCGGCGGGGGCGCCATGCATCAGGGGGGATGCCGCTTCTCTGATGTGGCCTTGCTTTCAGGCGTGGCTGAGGTGTGCCATAAGCAGAATCAGACAACCTCACCATTGTTTGTCGTTTTATTCTGGTGCTGTATCATCGTCGCGCGGCTCCGCATTTTGGTCCGGGTCACAGGGGCTGGCTTCTGTGCTCCGGCGTGCGCCGATCCGCTTGGGGCTTCGGGAGGGTGCGATGGCGATGCCAGTCACGCGCTATGCCAAAAGCGGCGACGTGCACGTAGCTTATCAGGTGTTTGGCAGCGGGCCGATTGATCTGGTCCTTGTACCGGGCTTCGTGTCGCACATCGAGAACTACTGGGACCAGCCGGAATTGGCGCGGTGGCTGCTTCGTCTATCCAGCTTTGCCCGTGTGGCAATGTTCGACAAGCGCGGGACCGGCCTTTCCGACCGTGTGTCCGAGGCTCCGTCGCTAGACCAGCGAATGGACGATGTCCGCGCCGTCATGGACGCCGTGGGAATCGAGCGTGCGGCGCTGCTCGGCGTATCCGAAGGCGGCCCGCTGGCCACTCTGTTTGCCGCGACCTATCCGCAACGATGCCAGGCGCTGGTGCTCTACGGCACCTTTGCCCGCTCCTCGTGGATTACCGCCGAGGGACTGGAGGCCTTCCTCGGATATATCGAGAAAGCCTGGGGCAGCGGCCGCAGTCTGCCGATGTGGGCCCCTTCGCGTCGGGACGATCCGGCCTTGCAGCAATGGTGGGGCCGTTTCGAGCGACTTGGCGCCAGCCCGGCGGCTGCCATTGCGGTGGTGCGGATGATCAGCCAAATCGACGTCAGCGATATTCTGCCTTCGGTCCACGTGCCAACCCTGGTGATCCATGCCACAGGGGACACTCTCATCAGCGCCGAGCACGGACGCTTTCTTGCCGAGCACATTCCGGAAGCAAGGCTGCTCGAGCTGCCGGGAGAAGATCATCTGTTTTTTCTCCACGAGCGGATCTGTGACGCCATCGAGGAATTCCTGACCGGGTCCATTTCCGGGGCAAAAGGCGACCGTGTGCTTGCCACCGTACTGTTTACGGACATCGTCGGTTCGACCGCACGCGCCGAGCAATTGGGCGACCAGCGATGGCGCCATCTGCTCGAAGCGCATGACACGACGGTGCGGCGCGAACTCGCGCGCGCCCGCGGCAGCGAAGTGAGATCACTTGGTGACGGATTTCTCGCCACGTTCGACGGCCCCGCACGTGCCGTGCGTTGCGCCCACGCCATTATCGCGGCGGTCGCTCCTCTCGACATTCAGATCCGCAGTGGCCTCCATACCGGGGAGATCGAGATCTCCGGCAACGATGTGCAAGGTATCGCCGTCCACATCGCTTCGCGCGTCTCGGCGCTCGCCGGGCCCGGCGAGGTGCTGGTATCTCGAACCGTCAAGGATTTGGTCGCCGGGTCGGGTCTCCGCTTCAATGACCGAGGCCGACATTCACTCAAGGGCCAGCAGGAACCGATGGACCTCTACGCGGCCTCGAATTGACGCCGGCACAACGACCCGCCGAAACAAGTACGCGCCGGCACCTCGTGCTGGGCTCCTTAGGCGATGTCTGCTCCGGGCCCCGTTCCCTTGGCAGGAGCCAGGATTCATAAAACAAATTTTACTGTCGCAAGCTCCTGGAGGCTCGATAGGATGGGATCGGGGCGATCATCAGGGATCGCGATGACGGAACACACTCACTTGGGTTTAACGCACTTGGGTTTAACGCCGCGCGACCGCTTCATGCGGGCCATCCGATCTGCAGCCTCGGAAATATTCGATGTCCCGTAATTCGGCACTTGTTCTCATCCTGTTGCTCGGCAGCCTGGTCGCACCGGCGGGCGCGTACGCGCAGCTCACGCCGCCGGCGGGATCGGCAGGTGCGGGCAACTCGGCGATCAGCGGCGTGCCGTTCGGTCCCGCCAATCCCAGCGTGCTCAGCGACCCCAGCGGCATCGGCAACGCGTCGAGGATCCCGCCGCTTGGTACAAACTCTCCGCCGCCGCCGATCGTCTACGGTCCGATCGGTTCATCACCGTCACGCGCGGTAACGCCCTACGCGGGCGCGTCACAGCGCATCATCAGCCCAGATCGGGTTGACTCAAGAAGGCCGTCGGTCCGCCGGCGCGGCCGGGCACAGGTCAGCAAGTTTACGGGGATTTGCCGGGGCTGTTAGCGCGTTCGGCCAAGAACGAGACATTGTCATGACTCAAACGCAGGATAAATCCCGCATCGTCACGCTGATAAATGTCTTTACGGTCGATCCGGCCAACCAGCACCGGCTTGTCGATTTGCTTACTTGCGCCACGGATCGCTTCGTTCGCCGCGCGCCGGGCTTTATATCTTCGACGCTCCATCGCAGCGTCGACGGCACAAAGGTGACCATGTATGCGCAGTGGGGCAGCGCTGAGGACTATCAGGCCATGCGCAAGGACCCCGCTCCTCTGCCATTCCTCGAAGAGGCGCTCACCATCGCAAAGTTTGAACCAGGGCTGTACGAGATCGTGCGGACATTCTTGCCTGTCGGCGGGATAGTCTCGGAGTGCGGCCTTGGCGGCCCTCAAATGATCCGCATGTGTGAAGCCACTTTGCGTCGGCCGGTTGAGCCGGGAGGGGTAGTGCGGAAGTAACCCGAGCCGACGGCGACTTCCGCTTTTGAGCCGTGTCAGACGTCCGTCGTGTTTGGCGGCCGGTATTCGGTTCCATTGGGACTGAATTGACAGGAAGCCTAATTATCGGGTGTAGTCTGTGGATGGGGGAGCGATCTCCCCATGAGGCGACATGCCCAAGAATCGCGTCCGGTTTTCAGAAACCAGCAAGGACGCAGATGTCAGCCCTCACCTCATCCTCTTTTAAGCGGACGATTGTTGAGTCATCCGACCGCAAATGGTCGCGAGTGGCAACGCTTTGGACCAAGGGTTTGCACGTCATACTTTGCCTGATTGCGGCACCAGGCTTTTGTAAAGGCGAAGGCGGACAAACTATTCATTTGGCAGATCTTGAGGCGGCGACGGG
>JBBREM010000155.1:0-4422 GCA_038202925.1 Fimbriimonadales bacterium
GCCCGCCCATCGTGCGCCATAACGCCGACGGGACATTCACCGTTATCCGGGTCGTTGCTCGACAGCTCTCCCGAACCTGGTCCATTGAACGACTTAGTCAGGTCTGTAATCGTCGAGGTGTTCTTCGTGAAAGCGCGAAAGTGCTTTGGGGAGATGCTTCGAAGGTGGGAATCGAGATCGACCGAGACCTTGGAAAGTAGTTTCATGCCTCCACCCCTCGCGTTGGGCTTTCCGATGCAAGGGACAATTGGCCGGGGCGGAGGCATACAAAACAGCGATGCTGGCCCGAGCAATCGGCCCAACGACAGCGGAATTACGGCTACGTTTGCAGAATTATGGCTACATGCACTGTAAGAGCGGCGTTGCGCGCAGATTTGGGGCTACACGCGCTGTCGTTGCTCCGCCGCCAGCTTCTTTCGGGCTACGCGCACTGTAAGACCCATTCAAACCGTTGGCGGGGCTCTTACAGTAGGCAGCGGCGCGATTCTGGCGACATACTCGCTCTTTCTGCGCATGTAGGCGCAAAAATGATGCGAGAACCCGCTTTTCACCTCCTGTTATTTAAAATACGGAGATGCCGATATCGCAGTGACTCGGCCGTAGCAGCACCCATGCGGAACTTTTGGCAGAAGTTGCGGCTCACTATCGGGTGGATGTGTTCCTTGTAGGCATCGCCCTCTCTGTGCTCAACCAGTACTATGAGATCACTGTTGTCGGGGGCATGCTTGCAGTGGACCTCCTTATCCTCTACTGCGGGCGGCGTCCCAAGTAGAGGGGGCGCTTCACCACATTCTTCCACCTCCCCAGCGGGGCCAATAGCGGTATCGTCCGGGCATGGGTCATCGGCCGTTCGAAGAGGGCATTCACCGGGTGCGAATGACCGGCCCTAGTTGGCGGTGACCCACTCCGACAGGTCCTCGCTGGATATCCGGTAGTAAGCCGACGTCGTCGCCTCCAGATTCTGCATCTGAAGGATCGGGATGAGCTCTTGGACCCGCTCCAGCGTGTCGGTGGTCTCGAGAAGCCGCTGCTTCTCCAGATTGTCCATGTGCAGCAGGTTCGCAATCGTGAAGCTCAACGCCACCGGGTCGGGCGGGAAGACTACTTGGACGTTGAACTCCTGCCGCGAAAAGAACTTGCGCATGAGGTTTTCGAACTCCTCACGGGCCTCGGTGAGGAGCTGGGTGGCCTCGGGCGACTCGTCGATCTCGTGCTCGATCACGGGCTCGACCTTGCCGACAAGGTAGGGCTTCGACTCCTCATCCAGTTCGCGAATCCGAAACCGCCGCTCACCCTGCACATCGATATCCATGCGCCCGTCTTCGTAGTCGTACACACGGAGGATACGCACGACGGTGCCGACCATGTAAGGGTCGGCCTGCCCTGTTTCGGAGCCGCTGCGTATCAAAACGATGCCGAATGGCCTATCAAACTCTATGCACGAGCGAACCATCTCGCAGTATCGGTCCTCGAAGATGTGGAGTTGCAACGCGGCGTAAGGGAAGATTACGGCGTTGAGAGGGAATAGCGGCAGTTCCTCGAGATGAGACATCCCTACCTGATTGTACGCCCGACGGCGTCGAGCGTCGTGCGCCGGATTGGTGATCGGGGGTAGATTCTGTAGGTGTCGTTTGGAGTTCCAGACTAGATGAACGCGGAGCACGGTCAAGGGGGCGAATTCGAGCTGTTAAGACGACAGCTTGAGGAAGCCAACCGGCTGATCGAAAATCTAAAAAAGGATAATCGGGAACTCAAGGACCGCGCTCAGGGCGATGCGCAATTGCAAGCCCGCTCCGGCATGGAGGCGAGCGATCCGGTCGCTCCCATCAACGAGGCCGACGTCACACTCAGGCGTCTCGTGCAGCGGATCGCGATGATCCTGCAAGCCGAGAAGATCGTGATCATGTTCCATGATCGCGAGCGCGGCGAGCTCATCGGCATTCCGCCCAGCTACGGCGTCGACGAGGAGCATCTCACTCATTTCCGAGTCCGCGCGAGCCAGGGCGTCTCCGGCGAAGTCTTCCGCTCCGGCGATCCGATTATTTTCCACGACGCCATCTCAGACCCCCGCACCCAGCGCGACCCATTCAGCCTGATTCATGCGCAGAACGGCATCACCGTGCCGCTCGTGATCGAGCGGCGGGACGAGGAGAACCGCGTCGTCGAGCGCAACACCATCGGCGTGCTCCACGCCTTCAACAAGCGGCACGGCGAGGATTTCAACGACGAGGATGTTCGGCTGCTCGAGCGCATGGCCCGGAATGTTGGCTCGATTATCGCTAACCTCCAGCTCTACCGGGAAGTCGTCCAAGAGCGCGAAGAACTGCTCCAAACGTTCGAATCGCTGACCGCCGGCCTCCTGCTTGTTTCGCCCGAAGGGCGGCTCAGCCAGGTCAACGCCACCGCGCGCGCGATCTTCAACGTCGGACCGGAGGCAGTCGGGCAAAACATCGATACCCTCATCAAACACGAGGACCTGCGGAGCCTGATCGAGGAAGCGCGCACAGGCACCGAAGGCGCGAAGCGCGAGCTCCACGTCGCAATTGCCAACCAGTCCGAGCGCATCTACGAAGCCCAGGGCGCCCTCGTCCGCGGCGAGGACAACAAAGATGTCGGCGTCGTTGTCATCCTCTCCGATGTCACCGACATGCGGAATATCGACAAGATGAAGTCGAGCTTCGTAGCGATGGCCTCGCACGAACTGCGCACGCCGCTCACCGCCATCAAAGGGTTTTCGAGCACGCTCCTCGATGCCGTGGACCAGGACATCTACACGAAGGAAGATCAGAAGGAATTCCTCGGGATCGTCGTCTCCGAATGCGACCGCCTGCGGCGACTGATCGACGACTTGCTCAACACAAGCCGCATCGAAGCGGGCGAATCGCTTAAGCCCAACTACTCGCGCTTCGAGATTCTTCCCCTACTTGAGAAATCCGTCGCCGTCCAGCAGCAGGCCTCTAGCAAGCACCGTGTGGTGCTCGACATCCAAAACGAGCTGCCCCAGACGATGATCGGTGATCAGGACAAGCTCGACCAGATCCTAACCAACCTGCTCAACAACGCGATCAAGTATTCGCCAAACGGCGGCGACGTGACCGTTCATGCGAAGAACGAGGGGCTGACCATCCTTGTAGGCGTGGAGGATCATGGTCTCGGGATTCCGAAGGACCACCTCGCCAAGGTTTTCGAGAAATTCCACCGCGTCAACAACGAGGACAACCGCAAGATTTATGGAACCGGACTGGGCCTGTATCTCGTGAAACACCTCGTCGACAAGGTTCACATGGGCGAGATTTGGGTGGAATCCGAAGTCGGTGTAGGCTCGACGTTCTGGGTCCGACTTCCTGTCGAGCTGGACATCGAGCTCGCGAAATCTTTCAACGAGTAGCCGGGAATGTTCATCACATTCGAGGGACCCGAGGGCGCTGGAAAGTCCACGCTTATCGCCGCGCTCGCCGAGCACTTGCGAACCCAAGGCCGCACAGTTGTCGTTACGCGTGAGCCTGGGGCTGGCACGGTGGGTGCCGCGATCCGCGATCTCGTCTTGCACGGCAAGCATCTCGAACCTGAAGCGGAGACGTTCCTCTTTCTCGCCGATCGAACGCAGCACGTCGCGGAGATCATTCGCCCCGCGCTGGAGCGCGGCGATATCGTGCTGTGCGATCGGCATACGGATTCGACGGTGGCCTATCAAGGGTACGGCCGCGGCCAAGACCTTGACCGCCTGAGACAGTGGAACCGCATCGCCACGCGCGGCCTCTCACCAGACATGACGCTGCTGCTCGATCTCGACCCCGCCGTCGGTCTGGCCCGAATCGCTTCCAAGGATCGTCTCGATTCGGAGTCAATCGAATTCCATCGCCGGATCCGGGACGGATTTCTTGCGGAGGCAAAGCGCGAGCCGGTTCGCTGGGTCGTGATCGACGCCACAAGCGATCCGTCGCTCGTCCTACAGTCGGCGAAACAAGCGCTAATGGCCCATCTCCCATAAAACATAATGAGGTCAATCGCATGTTTTTCGCAGCTCTAATTTTGCTCAAGCCTCCAGCAAATGCTTTGGAGGCCTATTCGCAGCGCATGCAGGCTGCGCCCAGCTTTTCGGTTAGCCTCAAGATGAATCGCGATGGCTCTGCCGGCACCGGAACGGGCACTTTGCTGGTCGTCCGCCCGTCCAATTTGAAGTTCTGGGTTAAGTGGGGTTCGGCGGACTACACTTTTGTCAAGAATTCGGCCGAATCCCTGGAGTTCGATCGGGTGGATCGAACCTATATGCAGTACCGAACCGGACCGGCCATGCAGGTTCGCCCTTCCCTACTGAGCAACGTACAAGCGATTACGTTTCCGAGGGAGCTTCTAACGGGTGATCTGCGCCGGATGATGCCCAAGGGCACGGAACTCAAGCTGGAGTCGAAAATCACCGGT
>JBBREM010000156.1:0-4311 GCA_038202925.1 Fimbriimonadales bacterium
GTATGTTCTTCGTCGAGCGGTAGTTGCGTTCCAGCTTGACCACCTTCGCGTCAGGATGATCGCTCGAGAAGCGCAGGATCAGCGACACGTCCGCGCCGCGCCAGGCATAGATCGACTGGTCATCGTCGCCGACCACGACGATGTTGCGGTGCTTCGCCTGGATGTAATCCACGATCTGGTACTGTGCGAAATTGACGTCCTGATATTCGTCGACGAGCACATGCTGGAAGCGCTCCTGATACTTCTCGCGCACATCCTGCCTCTGCTCGAAAAGGCGGACAGCATAGTAGAGGATGTCGTCGAAGTCAAGGGCGTTGGCCTTGCGCAGGAGGGCGTTGTACGACTTGTAAATGTCCGACGCTATCCGCTCGAAGAATCCGGTCGCCTTGTCGCTGTATTGCTCCGGCGTGAGCATCTTTTCTTTCGCCGAGCTGATCTCGGCGAGGACCGCTCGCGGCTGGATGCTTTTGTCGTCGATGTTCTTCTGCTTGAATATCTCGCGAATCAACGACATCTGATCCGAGTCGTCGTAAATTACGAAGTTCCGATCGAGCCCGATAGCCGCGCCGTCGATACGCAGGATGCGGCTGCAGATCGAGTGAAAGGTGCCCATCCACATCTTCGTCGCGGCATCGCCGACGAGGCTCGTGACGCGCTCGCGCATCTCTCTTGAGGCCTTGTTGGTGAAGGTCACCGCGAGGATTCGGTTGGGCGAAATGCCAGATTGGATCAGCCGCGCGATTCGGTAGGTGATGACGCGCGTTTTGCCCGAGCCGGCACCGGCGAAGATCAGTAGCGGCCCGCCCGGCCACTCCACCGCCTCCCGCTGTTCAGGATTGAGGGTGGCAAGGTCGAGCGCGGCGGTCATACAAGGTGAATTATGGAGGCAATCTCGACAAGCTCGCGCGAGGAAGAGATGGAGCGCTAGTCGCTTGCAGCCGACAATCGATCTAGGTATCCTATTCCCTGCTTCGGGCTCATAGCTCAGTTGGTTAGAGCGCACCCCTGATAAGGGTGAGGTCGCTAGTTCGAATCTAGCTGGGCCCACCACTTTTCTGTTTCGGTACCTGAGACGTCCTCCGCTAAAGCCTCTTTGTTCGCCTGGTAGATGGATCTGAACTCGGCGCGCGGCTCAATTGCAACCCTGTTGCCGTCATAGATCGAGTTCGAACAGGTCAAACCGATGATCTCGCGACGTGTCGCTGGATTGGCCTGAGTGAACCTGTCGTAGGCCGACGCGGAAGCGACGTGCTGTACGTCGGGGTCACGAATGACCTACGCCGCCGGATGTGGGAGCACACGCGCAAGATCAATGACGGCTTTGCCGCCAAGTACGGCATTTGCCGCCTCGTGTATTACGAGCCGTTTGACTTTGTACAGAACGCCATCGCACGCGAGAAGCAGCTTAAGCGATGGCGGCGAGATAAGAAGGTGAATCTCATCGCGACGACCAACCCGGGTTGGGTCGATCTATCGTGCGAATGGGAGCCGCTTTATCGCGAATTGGATGAAGCGCTGATTTAGCGAAAGCAGGCGGTGACTCGATCCCTCGGCTTCGCTCGGGATGACAATTGTGGGTTTTGCGCGGAGTTGGTCATGCCGCGCGAAGACAAGGCATCCAGATGCCTTCTGCTCAGGGACCGGTGCAACGTAGCGGAACGTGAGCACTGCTCGGTCTCGATCCCTCTGCTTCGCTCGGGATGACGATTGTGGGGTTGCGGCGGGGGTGTGATTTGGCGGCCTTACCCTTATTCGTGGTAAAGCTCTTCCATGCGCGTGGGCGAACATCAGGAGCTTGCGCTGGCGCGTGAGACTCCGCAGGGCTTTTATCTTTCGGATGGCGAGGATGAGGTGCTGCTGCCTCGGGGGCAATGTCCGGTGGATGCTCGGGTGGGGGATACGCTTGAGGTGTTTCTGTACACCGACTCGGAGGATCGGCCCATCGCCACCGTGCACCGGCCCGCTGGCGTGGTGGGGGAGTTTGTTAAGCTGCGCATCGTCTCGGTCACGCGCGGCGGGGCTTTTTTGGATTGGGGGCTGGATAAGGATCTGTTCTGCCCAGGGCGGGAGATGCTGGCCGGAGTGAGGGCGGGGGATGCGGTGGTGGTGAAGGTGCTGCTCGACGACGTCTCCCAGCGCGTCATCTGCTCGATGAAGCTGAGCCGGTTTCTGAAAGTAGACGGGGCGGGACTACGGACGGGGCAGCCGGTGAAGATCATGATCGCCGGCATCTACGACGATCTCGTCTCGGTGATCATCGACCCTTCCGCCAACGACCCATCAGCGGGCGGTTGGGAGTATCGCGGCTCGATCTTCCCCGACGAATGGCACGAGGAGCTGGAGCTTGGCGAGGAGCGGCAGGCTTACGTGAAGAGCGTGCGCCCGGGGGACGGGAAGATCGCGATCTCGCTGCGGCCGCAGGGCTACAAGGCGGTGGTGCGCGAATCTGAGCGCGTCATCGAGGCACTGCGCCAAAATGGAGGCTCGCTCGCGCTGTCGGACAAGTCTTCCCCGGAGGAGATCCAGCAACAGTTCGGGCTGAGCAAGGGCGCGTTTAAGAAGCTGATCGGCTCGCTGTACAAAGAGGGGCGGATCGAGCTTGGCGCGGACTTTATCCGTCTGAAAGAGTAGTTGAAATTGTGCTGAACGCAGATAAACCCGCGCTGGTGCTCGCGCCGATGGACGGCGTGACGGACGCTCCCATGCGCGCGTTGCAGGGTGCCTCGGGCGCGTTCAGCTACGCGGTGTCGGAGTTCTTGCGGGTGAGCATCGAGCCGCTGCCGCACAAGGTATTTCGGCGGGACATTCCCGAGCTATGCAATGGCGGGCTCACGCCGACGGGTCTGCCGGTGCAGGTGCAGCTTCTGGGCGGCGATCCGGAGCGGATGGCGATATCGGCGGCGGTCGCGTTCGGGGCGGGAGCGCGGGCGATCGATATCAACTTCGGCTGTCCGGCGCCGCTCGTGAATCGCCACGACGGCGGGGCGGCGCTGCTGCTGCATCCGTGCCGGATTCGGGAGATCGTCGCCGCTGTTCGGTCGGCGGTGCCTGCGGAGGTGCCGGTTTCGGCGAAGCTGCGGCTGGGCTGGGACAGCATCGATCCGATCCATCTGAACGCGGAAATGGCGGCGGAAGGCGGGGCTTCGTGGCTGACGATCCACGCGCGGACGAAGGCCCAGGGCTATTCGCCGCCGGTCTTCTGGAAGCCGATCGGCGAGGTGCGGCGGCGGCTGGGCCTGCCGGTGATCGCCAACGGCGACATCTGGAATCTGGACGACTTCCGTCAGTGCCAGGACGAGACCGGCTCGAGGCATTTTATGATCGGGCGCAGCGCGCTCGCCGACCCGCGGCTGCCTCACTTGATTGCTCGGGAGCTTGGTCTTGCTTCGGGTTTGACGCCGGGGGCTGTGGATTGGTCAGCGCTGATGCACCGTCTGGTTGAGTTCAGCGAGATGTACGCCGACCGCATCCCGACGCGGCCGCTGATGCGAATCAAGCAGTGGCTGAAGATCGCCAGCAACTTCGGCGATTTCTTGCACTTCGACGCGGTGAAGGAGTCGACGACGGTGGAGGAGTTTTTTGTTCGGCTCGAGGCAGCCAGTAGGGCTGCCGATACAAAGCGCGACTGCGTCGCGCACTCCCAAAGTAAGCCGGCGGCGTAAGCGAGTATCCTGCGACGCATGAGGGCTTGGTGGGCATCGCTTATCGTCGTTTTCGGTCTCTTGGCTGCCGGGTGCGGCAGCAAGACGGAGGAAGGCACGGCGACGGGAGGGATGGCGGCCGCTAAGCCCAAGATCGCGTTCATCGTAAAACAGCCGGAGGAGCCCTGGTTTCAGCTCGAGTGGAAGTTCGCTCAGGAAGCCGCCGACAAGAACAGCTTCGAGCTCATGAAGATCGCGGCGACGAGCAGCGAGGAAGTGCTGCCTAAGATCGACACCGCCGCCTCAGGCGGGGCGCAGGGGCTGATTATCTGCACGCCCGATGTGCGGCTCGGCCCGGCGATCGTGGCCCGGGCGCAGCAGCGGAATTTGAAGCTGCTTACCGTCGACGACCAGCTCGTGGGGCCGGACAACAAGCCGCTTGCCGACGTCCACCACCTCGGCATCAGCGCCCGCAAAATCGGAGGCTCGCTGGGCGAGGCTCTGGTCGCGGAGGCTCAGAAGCGGGGATGGAAATGGGATGATACAGCGCTGATGGTCATCACCCGCGACGAGCTGGAGACGGCACGGGAGCGGACGGAGGGCGCGGTTGAGGCCGCAACCAGCACGGGCTTCCCTGCTGCCAAGGTGTATCGATCTCCTCAGAAGACAA
>JBBREM010000157.1:0-4275 GCA_038202925.1 Fimbriimonadales bacterium
GATCATCGCCGCGTCCCGAATCAGCGCTACTTCTTCTCAAAACACGGCAAAGCCCTCCCACTCGACCGCGATTGGCAACCCGGAGACATCGTGACCTGGAAGCTTCCAGGAGGGTTGGATCATACAGGCGTGCTGTCCGATCTGCTTAACCCAGACGGCGAGCCGTTTGTGATCCATAACATAGGCCGCACCGCTGAAGAAGACATGCTGCACACCTGGACCATCAATGGCCATTACCGATATCCATAACTCCTAAGCCGGTTACAAATCCAAAATTCCAAATTCCAAATTCCAAATTCCCGCCCCGCCATTGTCCCTAATCCTCGATTCTCAATCCTCAATACTGTTCCTATGGATCCAATCCGCTACAAGCCAGGCGAAGCCATTCGGTGGCTCGAAACTGGGGCCGAGCAGAGCCGCAAGACCGCCAAGAGCAAAGGCAAGGAGCTGCTCGATCAAACCGGCGCGCCGGGCGTGAAGCGGATCGGCAGCGGTGTTGGGGCGCTGATCGACCTCGGCAAGGGCGCCTGGGCGGATGTGCTCCACAAGCAAGCCGAAGCCAGCGAGTACGTCCTTCAAAATGATCTCTTCGACGTGGTCGCCGGAAAGTCGATCAAGTCGGTCCGGTATTCCGATGTAAGGAAGATTTCCGCCAAAGGCGAAAAGGTGACGATCACGCTCGACCGCGGCACCACCCTCACGCTCAAGCCCTACGCGCACATCACCGCGGGCCGAATCCGTGTGCCAGTTGGCTGGCTGCGCAACGGCATGGAAGTCCCCTACGAGCTGCTGATCGAGGAGCTTGCGGCTCGCTGCAAGGTCGAGGTCGAAACCTCATAGCTAACGGGTAAACCCGTCCTCGCATGAGATCGCCACTAGAAGACGGCCATTGGCATGAACTCAAAGAGGTCGCCTCGACCCAAGACCTCGCCGCTCAAGCAGTGCGGGAAGGCAAGGGTGGCATCTTCTTCGCCCGCGATCAATCGGTCGGGCGCGGGCGGTTCGGCCGCGAGTGGATTAGCGGGCCGGGCGAGTCCCTGACCTTTTCGATGACCTTTGGCGCTTATGCCGATCACCCTCGGGCCTACCTCATCGGCATGAGCGTCGCCATAGCCGCGGCGGCCGTCGTCCGATGCGAACTTGCCTGGCCGAACGATCTCGTCGCAGAGGGCAAGAAGCTGGGGGGCATTCTTACGGAGCTGGTCAAGGACAACCAAGGCAGAACTATCGCGATTGTTGGCGTTGGGATCAACCTCAACCAACAACAATTTCCCCAGGCCATTCGCGACCGGGCGACCAGCCTCGCCCTTTACGGCGGCGGAGCTTATGCTCCACTGGAGATCGGCCACCAGATCATCGACTGTCTCGCTACTCTGCCCGAACCGAACACGTGGTCCGACTTGCGGCCGGTCTGGGAGCTGTTCGACAGCACTCCGGGCAAAGAATACAAGCTGCCGTCGGGCGAGACGGCGATTGCCGTTGCAATCGGCCCGGAGGGCGAGCTTATGTGCTCGGTCAATGGCGAAACAATGACAGTGATGGCGGCTGAGGCAATATTCGGCGGCTAAGTGAACGCAAAACCTGGTTCATCGTCTCAGCGCCAAACGGTGTAAGCTGTTGGTACAAAACTATGGGCGCGTTTCAGCCGATCCACCTTATCATCCTGCTCGTCGTGATCCTTCTCTTATTCGGCGGAACTAAGATTCCCGAGCTGATGCGCGGCGTGGGCAAGGGCATGGGCGAATTCAAAAAGGGCATCAAGGAAGGCCATGAGGTGCTCGCCGAAGATGACGAAATGGCTCAAATCAAAGCCAAGCAACTCGCTCTCGATGAGGAAAAGAAGAAGCTCACGGAGCAGGAAGCCGAGCTCGAACGCCTCAAAGCCGACAAAGCCAAATAGGGCCAGGAAGCCTCCTCATCAGACGGCACTTCCTATTCTGGGAAAGGCCTTGAGATTCGATCGCGCAAACGCTTGACCGCGCGGCGATCTCCTGCAGGTCAATCGAACCCTTTGAACTTAGATAGTCGCAAGGGAATCGCGAAAATGCAGCGTTCGTAGAGATGGCGCGACCTCATCCGAATCAAAGCTGGGTACCGCAGTCAAAGACACTGGAACCGGACCGTTTGGGGCGGTTACTACGATTCATCCGCAAGACACTCTCGGCCTAGAGGTCCGGGCGGAAGGGAGTTTCATCATGACGAAACGTTCGCATTCGGAGATTCGCGCAGCGACAGCCGACCAACCCAACTGCGTCGATGGCCGGTTTAACCGGCGATCCTTCATCGCCACGACGGCTGTAGCGGGCATGGCAGCCTTTCTGCCGACGGCGGGCCTGTTCACTGCCGCAGAAGCGGCCACCTCGAAGAACCGAGAGGTAAACGGCCGCCAATGTCGCGTCGGCAGCGACTCTGAGAATCGTTACGAGCATAGGCGGCACCGAGGTCGCCCACTTCGCCATTTGGAATGACAAGGCTGGGGACGCCGTCGCCGTAGACAGCGGCGATGGACTCGTGTTTCCTGACCTTGGGGCTAACACCGAGTTTGTCAAGTCCCAGGTTATGCCCAAGCCCTGCAGATTCCTTGATTCAAGGCTCCCTCTGTGCTCGGTCATCAGGCCCACGTCTCTGAAGTTGGCGGGCGCAAAGGCAGCGGTCAAGGGCTTGAGGGATTCTGGATTGTTCGGTGGACAAAGTCAAGCCTTCTTCCGAGCCCTGAATAATCTTGCGGAGAATGCCGACAACGCCCGGCGCGAGCTCGATAATCGAGGCGTTGCGATTTCCTGATGCGGACCTGATTAGTGCAGGCAAACGGCTCCTCCGTTTTTACCCGAACGACCGCGGTGTAATTTATTACGCGATCTCGGTGAAACACTATTCGTCCCGCCTAGCGGAAGTGCGCGAAGCTGCTCTTGAAGCTGAGGTACAACTAAAAAAGCACCCCAAAAGTTTCAACTATTGTGGCCTGCTGGCGGGCATATATGACCGAATTTATATGATAACCAGCTCCCGCACAGACTGCGCAGCAGCCCTCGCGTACTACAAGAAGGCACTTGCGCTGCTACCTCCCGGCGGGGGAGCACAACGAATATGGATTCGCCATATGATAGAGGTGCTCGAGAAGGATCTTGCTCGTTGAATCCAGCTTTCTGATTCTGATGCGCACACCGTAGAGCAGGTTGCGTTAAATTCCTCTCCTCTGGGGAGCTCTCTTTGCACGGGCAGTTCGTTCACGGGGATCTGCTGCGGCGGAAGTCGGGGCTTTGCCGGGCAGTCAAACCTTCTTCGAGAACAACAAGAAGAGCAACGTCTATGCGGCGCGAAATTGACGCATGCGCGGCTGATCCAAAACCGGATAGGCGACCCGCACCCATGGTCTAGAACTTGAAGAAAGCGTTAATGAGCAGCCTTCGGCCCCTTTGGAAACGGGTGCCGCTGAACGCAGATTGGAAGTTGATCACCTTGCGGGAGTCGAACACGTTCTCAACATCCAGGCCGACGCCTCCGAAGCCCCGAAATAGCTTGTCGCCGGTGCTGAGATGCAGGTCCATTTGGCTGCGAGGAGTTCGCGACTCGCGTGGCGTGACGACGGAGCTGGCGAGGCCGCTGCCGAACTCGAAAGTCGTGGCGATTGAGGCACCGCTCTTGAGGGTGTAGGCGAGGCCGAGGGAGATCGTGTGCCTCTGGTCATGATCGTTAAAGGGTTCGACGGGCGCACCGGTGTTATCGACGCCCTTGGGTTTGGCAGCCATAAGCGAGTAATTGAAGTAGCCATCCCACCCAACGCCCTTTGTAGCGAAGATGTCGTAGGAAAACTCCAGCCCGTGAACGCCCCCGTGCTCAAGGTTGACTCCTGTGTAAAGACCGATTTCGCTGCCCGGGATCAAGAGGCCGACGTCGATCTGGTTGCGAATCTGCTTATAGAAATAAGCAAGCTTGACCGTCTGATTCCTGCCCATCGCACGCTCGACGCTGATGTCGTACTGATCAAGAATCGGGGGCTGTAACGGCAACCCGAGGATTGCTCCCTGGGCGAGAGGCGGTGTGTTGAAAAGGTGGTTATAGGAGGTGCGGAGGGTGGTGGCGCGGTCGAGGCTGTAGCTCAGGTTGATGCGGGGGCTGAGCTCGAATTTGTCAACAATCGGCTGGCCCAGGTTCTGGGTCTGCTTGAACCAATCGCCGCGCACGCCATAGTTCGCAGTGAATCTGCGGGTGGGTTTCCACGTGTCCTGCAGATAGGCGGCGTAATAGTGCCCCTCACGCTTCACTTTGAGGGTC
>JBBREM010000158.1:0-4272 GCA_038202925.1 Fimbriimonadales bacterium
TGGGGTGGCGCGACCGCCGTCGGAGTCCGCACCACCGCGGTTATGACGTCGGCCGAATCGCCGGGATCGCGTCGCAGGTCCACGAGCTCTACGCCTGGTTCCGAAGCCAGGCTGCGGGTGATCACCGCCGATGCGGTGGAGAGGAACGCAGTCTGCTGGGCAGCGAGGGTTTGCTTTTGCACTTCGTCTTCGGCCACGAATACGCGACCGTTCCGATCGGCATCCTTGGAAATGATCGAGCGCACCACCAGGTGCAGCATGGGTGATACCTCGCGCCGAAGCGCATCTTCAAGCCGGGCGACGTGCTCCGGAAGGAGCTCCTGAGGCGTGAGCACAGTGGCGAGGACGCTCGTGGTATCCGAACCCGGCTCGACTGCCATCTCTGTAAGACGCGCCCCCTGTGATGTTCTCAGTGCGTCACCGAGAACCGTTCGAATATTGGCTCGCTCGCGATTCGCAGCGATGCCGCGGATGAGCGTGCGGGTCATGAACGCCCCGATCAGGACGAGCAGCCCGAGACTCACGGAGAAGTGTCGGACGAAATCGACCGGACGGAACCGCGAATGGAGATGTCCCTTGCGTACTCCTACGATCGTGAAGTAGGCGGTGGCGGTGAGCTCGATCGCGAGAAGATTGGCGAAGAAGAGAAGGAGTGCGCCCCCCGCGAGATCGAAGCGTCCCGCTGACAGGCACAAGCCGGCCGCCCCCAGCGGCGGAACAATGGCGGTCGCGATGGCGACTCCCGGCAGGGCGGGACTGATCCTGGTGTCGACGAGCGCGAAAGCCCCGGCGAGTCCGGCTGCAACGGCAACGGCGATGTCGTACACCGTGGGCGAAGTACGCGAGAGGATTTCGGCGCGGAACTCAGGGTGCGGCGGAACAAGTCCGATCAGCCACGCCACCCCAACGGCAACAAGAACTCCTTTCGCCTCGGCCGAGACCGACTTTGCCAGCATTGGATTGTCGGCGGTGGCGAGACCGAAGGCGATGCCGAAGATCGGACCCATCAGGGGAGCGACGAGCATCGCGCCGATTACCACCGCAGTGCTGTTCGCCAGCAGCCCGAACGAGGCGATCACCGCCGAAAGGACCACCAGCAGATAGAACGCACCGTGCGGGGTCGCCATCTCCCCGATCTCGGTAGAGAGAGTACGCCAATTGTCGGACGAATCGGCCCCGACGTTCGCTTCATTCGGACGCTCCTCGCCCCGCACGATACCTGAGTCCATGACCGTCATGACGAGATGCGACCGCCGCGCTAGTAGAAATGATTCACGGCGGGATGTTCGCCACCGGCGTTTCCCAAATCAAGTCGGCCGCCATAGTTGGCGACCACGATCGGTACGTCGCGCAACCCGTGAACGATCCGATAGCTCATGGGCCAGTATAGATTGCATCGCACCGCCCCGCGAGAGGCGGGTGGTACTCGGGCGTACTCTCCAGCCACACCAAGTCAATGCAAAGAACGGCATGATGCCCTCAGCGGAGACGATGCGCGCGATCCAGCGCACGCCGACGAAGATGAGGACGACAGTGAAAATCCCCGGTATCGTGCCGAGCGCGGCGAGGAGGAGCCGCGAGATCGTCGACGTCAGATAGACGCCGAGCGCTTCACCCCACGGGCGCGTGTAGGCGAAACGGGTGAGCACGTACGCGAGCCACAGATACGCGATGAACAAACCGGTCGCCCATGCAATCAGGTCGAGCAGCCGCCTGGCGAAGAGCAGCAGATTATCGCGGTTGAGGAGAGTGAAGCCGGCGAGCTTGATGTCGGCCAGCCGGTCCTGCGCCGAAGGAAGTCGCGCCAGTGCGGCCCTTCGTCCGGCGCGAAGCAGCCGCAGCACCACGAGAAAGATCAGCGTGGCGGCGAAGGAGAATCCGATCGCGGTCAGAATGTGCGTGAGGCTTCGCTCCTCACGCTGGTCGACGAGCGCCGCCTTCAGCTGAGAGGTTGCCTTCCGAGTCGTTGACTCCAGCGTTGCGCCGCCGAGGGTGTCGACGTCGCCGCGTGTAATGCTGAAGACCGGTTGCGAGCCAACTGAGACGAGCGATCCCTCTGTTATCGGGCGCGTCACAACGCTTTCAGGCATCGCCGTTTCCCCGAGCGCGTCGACTCGCCGCGCAGCCGCAGCCGCGCGCTCGGCGGGCAAAAGCGCTCCCAGCGGGGAACGGAATACGGCGATAGTGCGGTGTTGCAGGACCAGCGGCGCCGTGTCGGCCGGCGGACGTGCTCTCGAGAGGGAGTCGCTCGGCTGCTGGCACATCACGTTCGTCGCGGCCGCCAACGACAGCAACGATAGACAGAGGCACGCGCCGAGAAGTGTGACTGTACCTCTGATTCCGGACGACGGTCGTCTGGTCATGTTGCGCACAAAGTTGGCGACCCTTCCCGCCGGTCCGCAACTGTGCGCGCCCGGAATGTCGCGCTGGGAATCAGGCTCGATCGCCGCGCATTCCCACCGAGCCCGGAGCGACGTTCTGGCTCACGCCACTCGTGTCCTGTGGAATGTTGTTTTCCCGCAGCAGCCTGGCGAAGAACACGAGTGTCCTCGCCATCGTGCGTGCCATTGAGGCGGTCGACTTTTGTGAGCGGAACTGCTCGAGCAGCCCCTGCTTGGTTTTCCCCGTGTAGTCGCCAAGGAAAGAGATGGAGCAGGCCGGCGGAACGGTGAGCCCATTCCAGATCATGAAGTTGGCGATGTTGCCGATGATGTGCTGGGCGCCGTCCTCCGCGCCGGTGATCACGATGCCGCCGACCTTGTTGGCAAGCTCCGACTTTCCAGTCTCCAGCAGCTCGTCGTTGAGTGCATCCATGCGCTCTATCACGCGCTGTATTATGGACGACTGGACACCCCACCAGATCGGCGTGGCAAACAAAACGATGTCCGCAGCGAGCATTTTCTTCAGGATTGCCGGCCAGTCGTCTCCCTCGCCCATGTCACTCTCCACGCCCGGCTTGATGTCGTACTCGACCAGCCGCACGATCTCTGATTGGACGTTGTAGGGTTGCAGGTTCTCGATCAGGAACTCGCTTAGAGTCTCAGTGTGGGAGAACTCATCTTCTTTCGACTTGAGCGTGCCGAGCAGCAGGATCGCATTGAGTCGATCTCCGGCCGGGTCCAGATACTTGTTATTCTGTAGCGCTGTTCCTGTCATTTCTCCTCTCCATTTTATCCCGATGTTAGCGCAAGTTCTGTGACTACGAGGTTAGGTGATCAATCGCCGCATCTATGGCGACACGCAGGTCGGATACAATCTCATTGCAGATTTCGCCATCCGGCACACTCGTTGCCCGGTAACCCGGTGGGTGCCGACTCGCGGCTCCCGGCACCCTGACGAAAGGACGAGACATGAGCACAGATGAGCGCACGCCAAACCCGACGGAACCGAGTGCCCTCGATGAGGCCCGGTCGGCCGACGCGGTTCCCGGCTCCAAGGACTTTCCCCCGCTGCAACGCGATCTGAGTGACGAGCCCGGCAACGCCGGCTCCCCACACCACGGGCAGAGTGGGCACGGTGGAAGCGGCAAGGATGCGGAGCTGCAGAGCGTCGGCCAAAGCCAGAGCGATCGCGCTGCCGGCTCCAGCGGTTGAGCGCACGCCTGCGGGCGGCTGCGCGCGACTTGATCGGCGCATAGAACTTCCAATGCATTGGAAGTTGCACGCGATTTTCCAACAATCACAATAAGGAGGTAGTCATGGCCGACACCAATGTCGCCGACAGCAATGTCATAGAACAACCGCTGCGGTGGAAAGCCGGCGTATGGGCAGGTCTTATCGGCGGTGCGGCATTTATGATGTTGGAAATGATAATGGTGCCGCTCTTTGGAGGCGGTAGCCCCTGAGGGCCGCCTCGCTTGATTGCCGCCATCGTTATGGGTAAGGACGTCTTGCCGCCGCCCGCCACTTTCGACTTCGGCATTTTGATGGCTGCGATGGCGGTTCATTTTCCTTTATCCATTGTCTTCACGCTAATCTTGGCTTGGATCGTCGCGCGTTTTGAGATGGGTGTGGCTCTATTTATCGGTGCTGGGTTCGGCCTCATCCTGTACCTCGTCAATTTTTACGGCTTCACCGCGATATTCCCCTGGTTTGCAATGGCCCGCAACTGGATTACCATTTTTACCCACATCATGTTTGGCGTGATTGCTGCTGCTGCATACAAGAAGTTGGCAACGCCAAAAATCCTGGGATGATGTCGAAGTAATCTGCGCTGGCATAAGCAGTAACAGGCTTATGGATTCGCCTCTGCTACCGCCTCCAAGGTTCTGAC
>JBBREM010000159.1:0-4224 GCA_038202925.1 Fimbriimonadales bacterium
TGAGGGCCAGCCACCCGTCGACATGAGCAAAGGCTACGTGTGGGCGATCAATCCCAACTACGCCATGTACCGAATCCGCCCTCGATACGAGGGCATGGCGCGGCAGACCGACAGCTTCTACCAGCTCCTGGTGAGCAAGCCGGGAGCCTACGTCGCCGAGACCACCATCGCCCCCAACGGCAAATACATGGTCTGGACGAGCGACTATCAGGGCGACCTCGAGATCTACCGATCCGACCTCAACGGCAAGAACGAGAAGCGCCTAACCAACGCGGTCGGCTACGACGGCGGCCCCTTCGTGAGCTGGGACTCGAAGAAGATCGTCTACCGCCGAGATTCCTTTTCCTCCGACAAAGAGCGGCAGGACTACCAAGACCTGCTCAAGCAGCACATGATCCGCCCCGGCAAGCTCGAGATCTGGATCATGGACGCCGACGGCAGCCACAAGCGCCAAGTCACCCACCTCGCCTGCGCCTCCTTCGCCCCATTCCTGCATCCCGACGGCAAGCGGATCATCTTCAGCTCGAACTACGGCGACCCGAAGGGGCGGGAGTTTGACATCTACATGGTCAACGTCGACGGCTCCAACCTGCAGCGGATCACCTACACTAAGCAGTTCGACGGCTTCCCAATGTTCACCCGCGACGGCAAGAGGCTCGTCTTCGCCTCCAACCGCTTCGGCAACCAGCCGCACGAGACCAACATCTTCGTCGCCGATTGGAAGAACTAGCGCAATTCGTGATTCGTAGTTCGAGATTGGCGGTTGTAGTGCTCAAACAACATGTTATTGGAATTGAATAACGCATTATTTATCAACTTCAAGGAGTAAGGAGACGCAGTCACTGTTATTGAGTATTCGTTTCCAGTGACGCTGTCTGTACGCACGTAACGCAAGTGCAAAAGCAGTGTGTTGTTGGGAAATATCTGCCAAGTCATGCTCCATTCTGTTACATTGATACGTGATGAGGCGCATCGAGCAGAATGGGCGAAGCGGATGTTGTCATCCTGGAAGTGAGCTAGCGAACTGAAAGGATCTGCCCGCAGTCGCCCCCTGCCTACAAACAGGCGACCCCAGTGTCAGATCCTTTCACTCGCGCTCGTTCCTCGCGCAGTTCCAAGATGACAATTCCTCGCGTCATCCTGAGCGCAGAGGCGAGCCGTGCGAGTTGCTCGCAGTCGAAGGATCGCCGCAAACACGCGGCACTGCGGCGGTCCTTCGGCTCGCCCGCTGGGGAGCGGTCTCGCTCAGGATGACGAATCATAGTGGAGCGGTTTACCGAACCGGCTTGATCTCGATCTCCCGCAGCCTCTTCGACGTCTGCTCGGGCAGCGTGTCGTTGATAAAGGCCCCCGCTCCCGCCTCGCTCCCCGCGAGGTACTTGAGCTTCTTCTCCGTCCGATACGGCGGATAGAACTCGATGTGGAACCAGTTGAACTCGTAGCCAGGGATCGCCGGCTCCTGGTGCATGGCGAGGATGTAGGGAAGGGAGAAGCCGAACAGCTTGTCGTACTTGCGCGTGACGACCAGCAAGATCTCGGCAAGGTCGTCCATCTCCTCGTCCGACATCTCGGCCAGGGAGCGGATGTGCCGCTTCGACGTCACCCACAGCTCGTATGGATATCGCGCGAAGAAGGGCACGATGGCGATGAAGGTGGCGTTTTCGTAGACGACGCGCTCCCCCTCTTCCATTTTCTCGGCGCGGGCCTCGGAGTGGGGCTGAGTTGGTACGGGAAATGGAGGAGGGGGCTGGGGGGTGGAGGTCTGGCCCAACTCGTAGTCGATCCAGTCCGCCATCAGCGGCCGCTCCGCCTTCTCGAAATGCTTCTTCTCCGCCGCAAGCTCGGTCGCGAGCACCGAAGGGATGAACGGGTAGGCGTAGATCTGTCCGTGCGGGTGGCTGAGCGTCACCCCGATCTCCTTGCCCTTGTTCTCAAAGATGAACACGTACTCGACATCGCTCTTCGCGGCAAGCTCCATGTACCGCTCACGCCAGACGCGCACCAGCTTGCGGATCTGGCTGTACGGCATCGTTGCGAAGGTCGAGTCGTGCTGGTCCGAGTAGCACACGACCTCGCACACCCCATGGCTCGACCTCACCGGCAGCAACGGCGATGAGGCCACGACAGGCTCACGCGGAGACGGCTGCAAGGATGGAAACTTGTTCTGAAAGACGACGATGTCGTAGTGCTCGAGCGGCACTTCCGTCGGAAACCCGCCGGGCTTGGTTGGGCAAAGCGGGCAGTAGTCGTCCGGCGGCAGAAAAGTCCGATCCTGACGGTGGGTCGCAGTGATGACCCACGTGTCGAGGAACGGATGGTATCGCAGCTCAGACATGGCTTGGTTCTACCAGAGCGGTCTAGAGTCCTTAGCCGTCCAACTGCGGTCGAGGCGGAGATCGACCCTCCAGCGCGTATCCGGTTGGAGGGTTCCGCTCCGTCGGAACCGCCCTGCGAGGCTTACGATCGCCCGACGCCGGGCAGAATCACGTCGCCCACTCCATACGAGCGCCGCAGATCCTGCAAAACCGCCTTGACACGGTGGCCCACATGCTGCTCGCCGTCGATTAGTTCGACGAAGTAGCCGCTGTCGGTCCAGCCGACGATCCGATTGATGTTGTCGAACGCGGATCGCCGCACGTTGCACTCGAGCACCTGAGCCCGCCGGTATGGCATGAACTCGCGGTCGAAGTCCTCGATGTTTCCCGCTGTGATCTCATACTCCTCGTACTCCATGTCGAAGTTGGCCCGAATGTAGATGCCCCGCCGCATCTCATGCTCGAGGTCCTCGACATTCTCGCCATCGAGGCCGATAAGCGCCTCGACCGCAGCCGGGTGGCACTCGACGAGGAATGCATTCCCAGGATCGTTGATCTTGCGCCACATGTCGCGCTCTATCCACAGGCTGACCGTCTCCTTCGAGGAGATGCGACCCTGTCCGAGGCACATCGGGCAGATCTCGCTAAGCGCTTCTGTTACCGATTCGCCGGTGCGCTTACGGGTGATCTCGATGAGGCCGAGCGAACTGATCTTGCCGACCCGCGTCCGGGCCCGGTCGCGCGTGAGCCCCTTAGTGAAATGATCGAGCAGACGCTTGCGGTCGTCGGCGGACTCCATATCGATGAAGTCGGTGACGATGATCCCGCCCATATCGCGAAGGCGAAGCTGGCGAAGAACCTCGTCGCAGGCCTCCATGTTCGCCTTGTAGATCGTGTCGCTAAGCTGCGTCGAGCCCACTTGTTTGCCGGTGTTGACGTCGATAGCGGTGAGCGCCTCCATCTCGTCGATAACGAGAGAGCCACCCGAGCGCAGGGGCACTTTGTGCTGCAGCAGTCGTTCCAACTCGCGCTCAATGCCGTAATTGTCGAAGACCGGCTCGTCGCGATCGTACAGCTGAATCTTCTCGCGAAGCGCCGGGGCGACCATATTGGCTACGAGCTGCACCTTCTCATACTCGTCCGGATCGTCGATCACCATCCGGTCGATCTCCTCGCCGAACATGTCGCGCACCGTGCGGTACAGCAAGGTTTGATCCTTGTGCACGCAGGCCGGGGCTCTCATGCGCTTGGCGTTGGCAAGCACGTCCTTCCAAAGTTGCTGGAGAAACTGCACGTCGGCTTTCAGCTCGTTCTCGGTCCTGCCCTCGCACTCGGTGCGCAGGATGAGACCAAACCCTTCTGGAATGATCCGATCCCCGATCTGTCGAAGCCGCTCGCGCTCCGACCGATCCTCGATCTTGCGGCTGACCCCGACGTTGTTCGCCTCCGGCATCAGGACGACATAGCGGCCCGGCAGCGCGACGCGACTAGTGACGCGCGCACCCTTGGTGCCGCGCGAGCCTTTGGTCACCTGAACCATGAGGTGTTGTCCCGGCTTGAGCAGGTCCTTGATCTTTCGACGGCGCATCTCGCTGCGCTTCATGCTCGCCGGCGAGTTGTCCATCGGCTCGTCGGGCAGGAGATCGCCGACATGGAGGAACGCGTTGCGCTCGAGTCCGATGTCGATAAACGCGGCATCCATTCCGGGCAGCACGTTTTGCACGATGCCCTTGAAAATGGAACCGACGACACGCTCCTCGCGCTCGACCCGGTACTCCATGAGCTGCCCGTTTTCGAGCATGGCGATGCGGGTCTCGCGATTGGAGACGTTGACGATGATTTCGGTTGTGGCGCCCTTGGGGGCTCCGTTGCTTTGCGTCTCTGCCGGCCGTGAGGAGGTGCTCGTTCG
>JBBREM010000160.1:0-4135 GCA_038202925.1 Fimbriimonadales bacterium
TGCCGTCAATCATCGAGCTCGCGCCGGGCGTTGTCGGCATTCTCCGCAAGATTATTCAGGGCTCGGAACCCCCGATCTCCGCGACCACGATCTCATCCGAAGTGTCGCAGTCGATCATCACGCCGCTGAGGCTCAGTTGCGCCTCGCGGTGCGCATTGACGATGTCCACCTCGATGCCAACCTCCGACTTGATCCGCTTCAGTACAGCTTTGCTGTTTGCCGCCGCCCGCATCGCCTCCGTCGCGAAAACGTAAATTCCCTCTGCTTTGGAGTCCTTTGCCTGCTTGCGGAAGAGGTCGAGCGTCTCGATAAGCTGCGTCTGAAGCGACCCGGGGATCTCCCGTTCGAGCGCCACAACTTCCCCGAGGTTCAGCCACTCGTTCTGGTCTTCTATTCGTCGGACATTGGTCTTGTCCACTTCCGCCACCAGCAGGTGCACCGTGTTGCTCCCAATATCGGCAGCGGCAAGAATCCTCCCCATAGCCGAAGTATGGCAGCGGGAACCTTAACCTCCGTCCACGCTCAAGATGGATAACATGGAAGCATGTCTAAAGTCGCCATGCCATCGCTCCACCGCGCCCTGCGAACGGCGGTCAAGGCTCATAAGAAGCAGGATCGCGATGGCGAACTGCCTACGCGGCCCACCCCATCGAGGTGCTGAACCTCCTCCGGTACGAGGGCGGAGTCATCGATCCCGAAGTGCTAACTGCGGCCGTGCTTCACGATGTGCTTGAGGAGAGTGATAATCGTGTCTCGATACTCCCCTAGGGTAGGGTATCAGGCGGAGCCCTGCTCCAACACGAATCAGCATGGATACTGTTCTCCAATTTATCAAAGGCGGAGGGTTGATGATGTACCCACTCATCGCCGCCTCCGTCCTCCTCGTCGCACTTATGATCGAGCGCTTCATCACCCTGCGCAAGGCAAGCGCCGACGGGGACGACCTGCTTGACGACATCAAGGCCAACTACCCGGCTCAAACCGACCTGGCCCTCCAACTGGTAGAGCGCAGAGGCGCGCTCGGCAGGGTGCTGGCGCGGGGACTTCGCAATTCCAGCCGCAACGCCGACGCCATCGAGATGGCGATGGAGCAGGAAGCCGCCAATGAGGTGCCGAGCCTCGAAGCGAATCTCCCGATTATCAAGACGATCGTCAACATCGCTCCCCTGCTTGGCCTACTTGGCACAATCGCGGGAATGATCACCGCTTTCCGGGCGGCTGCGGCGGCGGGGCTTAGCAACCCGACCCAGATTCTTGGGGGCATCTCCGAAGCACTCATCTCCACCGCCACAGGAATCTCGCTCGCCGTTGTCGGCTTCATCTTCTACAACTATTTCGCCAATCAGTCGAAAAAGATCATCGAAGACATTGAGTACTACGGCGCGGAGCTGGTCAATTTCCTGACCGACCGGGTGAGCTGACGATGGCGCAGACTATGCGAAAGCGCGTGCGGATCGGTCGACGCGGCCACATCGAGGAGCCCGAGATCATCGTCATCCCGATGATCGACGTGATGATGTTCCTGCTTTTCTTCTTCATGGTCGCGTCCCTGGCCATGGCCGTACAGGCAGGCCTGCCCGTGAACCTACCAAAGGCGAGCAATGCCTCGCAGCAGTCCTCGCAAAACATCACCGTGACCCTCATGCCCAGCGGCGCGGTGTACCTGAACACCACAAAGATGACTCTGGGCGAACTGGCTACAGGCCTGCAGAAGATCGGTGCCAAGCCAGACAACCTCGTGATTATCAACGCAGACCAGAGCGTGAATTACGGCTTCGTCGTGGGGGCAATGTCCGAGATCACCAAGGCGGGCATTACGCGCTTCACCTTTGCCACCGAGAAGAAATGAGCCGCCGACGCCGCAAGGGGAATAGCTTACTGGGCAGGATCCTGCTCATCTCAGTGATCGTGCATGTCATCGCGATCCCCATTCTCGCCCACTTCGGAGCTTTCGAGAAGATCCGTCGGCAGATCATGGGGCCCACAGTCATTATCGTGCCTCCCGCGCCGGAGGAGAAGAACAAGCAAGTTACGAAGAAGGAGCAACCGAAACATCAAGCGGCGCGCGTGAAGGGCCGAAGCCAGACGGCGAAATCAACTCGCGCCCGAGCAAATTCCCCCCACCCTCCGGTAATCGCCGCTAACAGCCCTTCCACCGGCGGACCGGCGGGAGGAGACGGGCCGGTTATCGATACCGGGGGAAGCGGTAAGGTCGGCATACCGCCAAGCACGAACGGCGGCACCGGTACCGCCCAGCCTGGCGGAGGACCCGTAACCCAGCCGAAGCCAACGCCGACGACCGAGCCCAAGCCGGAGCCGACAACAAAGCCGGAGCCAAAACCGAAGCCACCCGCGAAACCCCACGTGCCCGTCATCGCAACGGCCGAGCCAACGTTTCAACCGCAGCCCGACATTCCCGATGATCTGCGCAGCGAAGCGGTCGATGCTACGACGGTAGTGGAGATCAACGTCTCTCCCGATGGGGCGGCAGATTCGGTCCGGATCAGCCAATCGAGTGGCAACGACCAGCTTGATCGCTTGGCGGTCAACGCCGCCAAGAAGTGGCGATTTAAACCCGCAACCCGTGACGGGGAGCCCATTGCCAGCAAGGTTCGCTTACACGTGCAGTTCAAGGTCGACTAATGAGAAGAAGCCTGTCCATCCTCGCCCTCGCCGCCGTGTGCGCAAGCGCCTCTGCGGTCGGGGTTCGCTTTATCGTCGTCAACCCAGACGGCTCACCGACCAAAGATGCCGTGGTCACCCTGGACCGCGGCAATCTGGAGTTGCCCGTCACGCTGAAGGGCGGCGACGCGGTCGATCTCGCCAGTCTGCAACCATCGAAGCTGTACACGGCAACGGTTCTGATGAAGGTGGGAGACATCCGGGTCATTCAGCAGCAAGACCCGCCGGTGCGCGATATCTTTATCACCGTTCACGCGGCAAGACTTAAACGCGCGCAGAGCGACCCCTCTGCCGGAACGACCCGTACTAAGGAAGACATCGGCAAGTTCGGGGGCGGAAGCGGCGGCGACATCAAGCAGATCACAAAGACGTCTGCCGGCGTTGCCGAAGACTCCTCGGGTCAACAACATGTGCGTGGAGAGCACACCGAAATCACCTACGTGGTGGACGGCATACCCCTGCCCGACACCCTTAGCGGACGCCAGGGCGCCATTGTCGTGCCCTCTACCATCCAGAGCATCGACATTCTGCTAGGTGGCTACGCGCCCGAGTTTGGCGGCCAAACCGCCGCGATTCTCGATATCACCACCCTCGGTAGGGCTAAGAAGGCCATCAACGACCTCAGCCTGTCCGCCGGCAGTTACCGCACCACCAGCGGCGAGCTCACCAGTGTGGGCCCGCTTGCCAGCAAGTTCGGCTACGTCATCAACCTCGCAGGCGAGCGCAGCGACGCTGCGAGCGAGCCTCAGCAGCCGGATGTACAGGACGCCCACAACGCTGGCAGCGACCAGAATGCATACGGAAAGCTGACATGGCAGCCAAACAATCGTGACCGACTAACGCTAACACTGAGCATGAACCCTGAAAGGCTGCAGATCGGCAACCGTACCGGGCTGCCGCTTTCGTTCTACCAATCAGGGCAAGGCTACGGCTTCCTGGGCCAACGCAATGCTGACGGCAGCCGGCCCGACGCAACGATCACCAACCCTGGCGGCCTCGGCTCCGCGCCCATGCCCCTACCAAACCAGCAGCAAGCGGGGATGGACATCAATCAGACCGAAACCAACGAATTCGCGACGCTTAGCTGGCGCAGCCAAATCAGCGAACGCACAACTGGCTTGCTCGGGCTGGTATTCCTGCACTCCGGGCAGAACGTCACCAACCGCAACCCGGCCGTCGACGTTACGGCTCTGCCAACCGACAGCAGTATCGAGTACAACCCCACCGCCACCCGAAACGTGCACCATGTGCAGCTCACCGGCAGCATCGCCCAAAAACAGGGCAGCCACTCCTTCAAGGCAGGTTTTCTCCTCGACCAGCAGAGCGGCGTCGAGTCCTACCGCATCGAAGCCGCGAGCCAACTTGCGCTCGACGCCCTCTTCGCCACTGCCCCCAACCTCGCCCCCACAGGATTCGATTCAGGTGCGGTCGATGTGAACGGCAACCCCGTCTA
>JBBREM010000161.1:0-4121 GCA_038202925.1 Fimbriimonadales bacterium
ATAAAGGTCCAAGAAGGATCGACGAGGACGAACATCCCCGGCGTCTTTGCCGCTGGGGACGTGGCTGACGCCGTGTACCGCCAGGCGGTGACCGCAGCCGGCACCGGGTGCATGGCCGCGATCGATGCCGAACGGTTCCTCGAGGCCGAAGGCCACTAACCTATGCTCGCCGCACTAGCTGCCTTCGTCCTTGCCCAAGGCAACGGAGATCCCGTAGCCTTGCTGCCCGAGCCCAACGACGCCAAGCCTCGGATCGCGCTTGTCAGGCGCGTCGAAAGGCTTGACCCGCCAAAGGCCGCGCCGAAGAAGTTTAACGACCAGCAGTGGGATTTTGATTGGGTGGTTGCAGGATACGGCGAACAGGTCGTGGCGACCCAAAAGGATCGCGTGATCGAAGTCTTTTCGCAGGAGCGGCGCTCCACCGGCGATCCCGCCGTATCGGTCGCCCGGATGGTGATGAGGCTGTGGGACCACCTCTATCGGCGGCTTCACATCGAGCACGACTTCAGCATCAACCAGGGCGTCGTTGATTTCTATCTTTGCTTCGGCGGCCAACCCGGTGGCGAACAAGTCTTCGGGCAGGAGATTCGAGGTGGGCGCGCCGTGAAGGTCAACACGGTGTACATCTACCAGCTAACTACCTTCAAGGAGCCGCTTGAGATGGCGCGCGAGGTGGCGCACGAGTATGGCCACGCGGTCCTCCCGCCGGTCGGTGGGTTCCGACAGCCGGAGGATTGGGCGAACGGCTACCTCGGCGAACGGCTGTTCCTGCGCTGGCTCCGCGACGACATCGCCGCTAGGCGACTGACTCCGGACGACGCAATGGGCGCTTCCCTGGACAAGCTGGATGCTTGGGTGAAGAAGCATGTCGACCCGCTTGTCGCCGTCGCCGCAACGAATTACCCCGACCCCGTGGCGCTCTCGCAGGAAGGCACGCCCGGCATGGACCGCTACATGGGCCTCGCGCTCTATATCGAACAGATCAGCCCCCCGCAGGTTTTCGCCCAGTCGATGAAGTTGGCTGCGAAGGGTCCAGCCAAGGAGTATCCCGCGGCGATCGTCGATGCGATGTCGCATTCAAGGCAGGTGACGCTCGGCGTCCCGACCCAACTCCAGGGCAAGAAAATGTGGATCCCGCTGGGCAAGGGGAGGCTGTCGGGGGCGACGGTGATCGTGAAGCGCGGCGATTGGGCCCAAGTTGCGCCCCTCATGCCAAGCCTCGTCATCACCTACCCAAGCTCGTAGCCAGTAGACTCGTTGCGCGATGAAGAGGTGGCGCGTATGGCTTGCACTCCTTCTCGTTGCGTGCATTCCCATCTTGGTCGCGCATAGCGGATCACCGGCCCTCCTCAAGGACACCGACACTGCCGCGCTTCTCCAGGCGACCCGCGCCAGACAGGCTCCACTAAGCTGGTTTAGCGGCGACTGGCCACTTCAAAACCACTTCTACCGGCCCTTCCCTACCCTTGCGTTCGAGCTTGACGACCGCCTCTGGCACAACTGGGCCGAGGGATACGGCTGGACGAATGCCGCGATCTGCTTCGTCTGCGTTTTCGCGCTGTTTTGGCTCGTGCGCGAGATGACGGACTCGCCGCCCATAGCGTTCGCGTCTTCCCTGCTGTTCGCCCTTTGGACGCTCAACTACGGCCCAACTCTCGCCTCGTGGTGTTACTGGATAGCCCCGCTCGCCCTCATCGCCGGCTTGCTCCGACATGGCCGCAAGGCGCGCAATTATCTCCCGGCCTCGCTGGCGGCCATCTTTTTGGGCACATTGCTGGACACCGACGGCCTCGTCCACGATGTCGCCGGGCGAACGATGAATGCGTCCATTCTTGACTGGCTGCCCGGACGAACCGCCTCGGTGATGACCCTCTTCGCGCTAGCGGCGATGGCGGCTTACGGTCGCTACGAGCGCCTTAGCGCCGCTCAAGAGCCCCTGCCAAAGGCAACCGCGCTCGACAAGCCCCTGCGAAGAGCCGCAACCAGCTCAGCAAGAGCCCCGTGGATCTGGGCAGTCGTGGCTTTCTTGCTTGGCGCCTGCGCCTTGGCAAGCTATGAGCAGGCGATCATGCTGCCGGCCTGCCTGACGGGTCTGGGCGTGTACTTCCTAGCCACCGGGCGCAAGCCTCATTGGTGGATGGTCAGCGGCTTTTGGCTGCTGCTGCTCGGCTACATCGAACTCCGTCACGCGCTTATTCCAGGCACGACTTCGCGCTATCAGGCTCAACAATTGCGCTTCGGCTGGAGCGTGTACCGGGACATCCTCGATTACTCACTCCCTAACCTGACCAATCTGTATGCGATCTGGATCGTGGCAAGCTCCGGCATCGGCGCTTTCTTCTTCCCCGGCTTATCTGGGCTCGTGCTGACCAGCACCAGCTCGATTTCGACAGCCTTTCAAGTGCGTCGACACTGGGTTCTCGTTGTCACGGGGCTGGCGCTGTCGACTGTAGCGTTCCTACCGATGGCGTGGGTCAAATTCTTTGCCCATTACCACTATTGGCCGTTCGCCTTGCGCACGCTGCTGGTGGTCGGAGTAGCTCAGATCGCCTGGGAGCTGCTGATCACCGCGGCGTCCCCCCCAGCTCTGCAAGCGCCGCCACGGCGCGTTCCCGCACCTGGTTCGCTTCCTCATCGGTGAAGTTGCCGCCCTGTTTGCGCAACTGCAGCGCGATCGCCAGGGAATGCTTCCCATCAGGAATGCCCTTCCCTTCGTACACGTCGAAGAGCCAACGCCGCTCGAGCAAATCTCCTACCGCCGCGTCGAGAGCCTTACCGATCTTCTCGTAAGGGACAGCCTTGTCGATGAGCAACGCGATGTCGCGGCGCACGGCTGGATTGCGGCTGATCGGCTTGAGCCTCGGCGCAGCGTGGTGATTCGCGTACAGAGGCTGGAGAAAGAACTCCGCAAGCACCGTGTCTTTCGGAATTTCAACCTCGTCCGCGACATCCGGATCAACTACTCCAAACATCCCAACGAGGTCTGTTCCAATTTGGATACGAGCCTGCTTCGTAGGGTGGAGCCTCACGTCGGCGTTCCCCTGTGGAGCTTGGAACTCGACATCCACTCCCGCCGCCGCGAAAATCTCTTCCAGCACGCCCTTGACCGTAAAGAATCCCGCTATTTCAGGCTGCTTGTTCAGCCAGTCGGCCCGCCCCGCAGCGCCCTGGCTGAGCATTCCGAGGCGCGTGAATTCGTCGTACCCGCCTCCGAACTTGCCGAAAACCCGCCCGATCTCGAAAAGAAGCACGTCCCGCCCGCCGTTCCGCTTTGCGTTCTCGGCGAGCGACGGCAGCAGGGAGTTCCGCAACCAGGCCATGTCGGGCGACGATGGATTACGCGGGCCGATCAGCTCGAACCCTGGATAGTCGAGCGGCCCTTTGTCTCGCAAGGAGTGGGAGATCGTCTGTGTGTAGCCCGCTCGCAAGGCCGCTTCCCGAACCCTTCCGAGCCACAGCTCGAAGCCATGCTCGCCGCCGATGGTCGTCGTCCCCTTCGGCAGTTCCTCAGGAATTTTCTCGTATCCGTGCACCCGGCCAAGCTCCTCGATTAGGTCTTCCTGCCGCACCACGTCGGGCCTCCAGGTAGGCGGGACGACTGAAAGGTGCCCAGCCTCAGCTTCAGAAATAGCGAAACCAAGTCGCTCTAAATAGCCCCTCGCCTGATGGGCCGGAATATGCATTCCGAGCAGAACTTCCGCGCGCCCAAGGTCGAGTGGGATAGCCTCGCGCTTGGTCGGAGGAGGATAGACGTCGATCACGCCTGGCACGCGGGTCCCGCCGCCATCCACCTGCGCGAGCAGTTCGGCGAATCGCTCCAGGGCCGCCACGACACCTTCGGGATCGACGCTGCGCTCGAATCGATAGCTCGCATCGGTGTTAAGCCCCAACTGCTTTCGGGTTCGGCGCACGCTGGTATTTACGAAATGAGCCGATTCGAGCAGCACGCGCGTTGTCCTCGAGCTCACTTCGCTCGACTCCCCGCCCATCACTCCCGCAACCGCGATCGGCTTTTCCGCATCGCAAATCATCATCTGATCCGGCCGCAGCTCGTGCTCGTCGCCATTCAGAGTCGTCAGCTTCTCTCTGGTCTTTGCCTTACGCACGACGATCGCCGGGCC
>JBBREM010000162.1:0-4103 GCA_038202925.1 Fimbriimonadales bacterium
ACACTGATGAAGTCGCTGATCCGGGGACGATCGGGCTTTGCGCCTGAAGTTGAGCGCCGATTGGCGGCTCTGGTCCTGGTGCCTCAAATTTCGGCGGAACTGCACGTCCGAAAGAGCACGGCGAAATTGAGCGTGTACCCCGCGTCCCTGCGAGTTCTGAACCAGCGAGCGACCACGTTGATACATCCCTCGGCCGATTGACGGTCAAGAGAAAGGGAAAGGGGCGACCACATGAATGATATCTCACCGAACCTCTTCATCGACGCCCTGCTCGGGTATCAGAAGACGGCGGCGCTCAAGGCGGCGCTTGAGCTAGATCTCTTTGGCACGATTGCGGACGGGAACGGAGCGCCGGAAGCAATCGCCGCGCGGGTGAACGCCTCGCCCCGAGGGATCCGCATCCTCTGCGACTACCTGACCGTGCAAGGCTTCCTCGAGAAGAACGGCGGCAGCTACGGGCTCATGCCCTCGACGGCCGCCTTCCTGACGCGATCCTCGCCGGCCTGGATGGGCAGCGTCGCGGAGTTCCTCGCCGCGCCGGAAATGGTGACGCTCTGGCTCGACGATCCGGCCGGTTTCGTCCGAAACGGCGGCTCGGTTGGGCTCGGCAGCCTCGCGCCTGATCACCCGCTCTGGGTGACCTTTGCAACGGCCATGACGCCCTTCATGTCGCCGGTTGCCAGCGCGCTCGTGGCCGAAGCCGCCGGCTGGCCGGCCGCTCCGAAGCGCATCCTCGACGTCGCTGCCGGACACGGCATCTTCGGCATCAGCCTTGCCAAGACGATACCCGAGGCCGAGGTGACGGCGCTGGATTGGATTCCCGTGCTCGTGGTTGCGCAGGAGAACGCCGTGGCGGCTGGCCTCGCCGGGCGGTATCGGACGCTGCCCGGCAGCGCCTTCGAGGTTGATTGGGGAGGAGGCTACGACCTCGTCCTCTTGACCAACTTTCTCCACCATTTCGACCGTGAGACCTGCATTGGGCTCCTTCGCAAGGCCGGCGCGAGCCTGGAGGCAGAGGGCCGGGTGCTCGCGGTCGAGTTCGTGCCGAACGATGATCGGGTCTCGCCCCCATTCCCTGCGACCTTTGCCTTTATGATGCTCGGCTCGACTCCGAAGGGGGACGCCTACACGGCGCGGGAGTTCGAGGAGATGGGGCGCGCAGCGGGCTTTGCGAACGTGACGGTCGTGCCCGTCCCGCCGACGGCGCAGAGCTTCGTCACATTTAGCAGGAACCCCTGACAGAAGCGCTCAATCGGGCTTCCAACCGAATGGTGGCACGCCTTCGAGATGCTCAAGCCCCGGCCATCGGCTCCATTGCCGGCTCGACGTGCTGCTGCCGGTGATTTTCTTGACGTGGCTCATGAGCGCGCAGGCGCTCTATGAGTGGCTCTACGCTATCAGGCGCCGGAATCGCTCACGAGGTTCGCCGCTTGCGAAGGCTGGTCAGGGCGACACGGCTCGTGTGCGGCAGCCAGCCGGTTGCCGCGTCACACCTCGTCAGGCTGCTTCTTTTTTCGGTCGTTTAGCCTTTGGAGCCGCTTGAGCGGTCTTCTTTCGCTGTTGGCCGAGGCCCATGCTCTTCGCTAACTCAGAACGGGCGGCGGCATAGTTCGGAGCGACCATCGGATAATCAGATGGCAGGCCCCATTTTCTCCGGTAATCCTCGGGTGTTATGTCGTAGGTGGTTCGAAGATGGCGCTTCAAACTTTTGAACTTTTTCCCGTCGTCCAAGCAGATGATGTAGTCGGGGGTGATGGACTTTCTGATCGAAACCGCGGGTTCTTTCCGCTCTTCGGGCTTGTTCTCAGTCACGCCTGACGCTGTGTTCGACAGCGCCGAATGAACGGTGTTGATCAAAGCCGGGAGGTCTCCCGCTTGGACGGAATTGTTGCTGACATAGGCTGAGACAATGTCGGCCGCGAGCCCCACCAAAGTGGTCTTGGAAAGATTGTCGCTCATGTTCCGCTCCGTCCCGTCCTCGTTTCCGCGATCACCAGTCGATCCGCTCTTCGGGCATTGTCAAGCTTGAATTTGGTCACTTTTTACGTTTTGCACCTCTCAATATAGGTGGAATCCTTGCAGCTTGCTCGCTAAGCTGACTCGGGCGAGGTCTCGCGCGAGTACGTACGGATGGGGTGCCGCGGGCCCGAGGGAACAGTCGACCGATGTTGGAGTTCGCTTTCTTGTGAATCGCTCAATACCGAGCTGCCCGGTTGGGGGAATATGCCATGACGCACCCGAAAGAGGATGCATTCGACTTCGAAAAGAGAACCCCTTCGATTGATGTGAGGAAGCCCTCCAAGGCGAAGCCGGATCATCAGCTCGAGGAAAACTCCAAGGAAAACCTCGATCAGAAGCTCGATTCTGCTCTTGACGAGACGTGCGAGGCCAGTGATCCGGTTTCTGTGACGATCACGAAGTAAGGCGTCTACTGGAAAATTGAAGCGGCCGACGGGCAATCGGGCCGGGATGGGTAAGGCGTGAGCTCATGAAGGGCCGGACGGGCAAGCACCCGATCTTGTAGCAGAACCTAATATGACGCTTATGGTGTCGTTGGAGCGGGAGAGCGACAGTCTCCGTGCCTGAGCAAGCCGGGTGGAACGAATGCGGCTATTTTCGATGGGGCGAGATCCCAGGCAAGGCCGCGGCGGGATCGACTTTTGGATGTCCAACAATCAGGGCGGGGTGATCCGGGTCCTGGTCTCAAACGAGGCGCTTCAAGAAAGAGAGGCACACGCACCGACTGGCATCGATGACCCGGTTGAGCTTTTCAAGCATCATAGGCCAGAGATTGAGCGTGTTGCCAGCTGCAAATACGAAGCCGGACGCGTAAAGCCAGACGGCAGCGTCCTGGTCAGCTCAAAAGAGTTCAACTCTGCCTTGATGTCCGTAACCACGTTAGGAGAGGCCTCCATGATCAAGTTCTACTACAGTCTGGCGCCCAATCCGATGAAGGTGGCGTTGTTCCTGGAAGAGAGCGGTTTGCCCTACGAACTGGTGCCTGTGGATACGCGCAAAGGCGACCAGCACCAGCCTCAATTCCGGAAGATCAATCCAAATGGGAAGGTGCCGGTGATCGTGGACGGCGATGCCGTTGTCTTCGACTCGAATGCGATCCTGCTCTATCTCGCGGAAAAGACGGGTCGCTTTCTCCCGCCGAACACACCGGCGGCGCGGGGCGAATTGCTATCTTGGCTGATGTTCATAGCGACCGGCGTAGGCCCATTCTCCGGCCAGGCGGTGCACTTCCGACATCATGCGCCCGAGCAGCTCCCTTATGCTGCCAACCGCTACCTCTATGAGGCGCGGCGTCATTACGGAATTCTCAACGAACGGCTGTCGGACCACCGCTACATGCTCGGCGAGACCTACACAATCGTCGACATGGCAGTATGGGGTTGGGCTCGGATGGTCCCGTTCGTATTGGGTGACGACGCTTGGCGGACGCTGCCAAACCTAAAACGGCTTGGCGACGAGATCAGCGGGCGTCCGGCCGCCGAGCGCGTGGCCTCGCTGAAGGACAGGCACGCCTTCAAAACCGAACTGGACGATGAAGCACGCAGGCACATGTTCCCGCAAAACGAGCCACGCGCAGCGTAGATACGGTCGATTCCAGGGGCTCGGCGTCGGCAACTCAACTGATCGGACCTTTGATCCAAGGACACGAACGCGAACACCTCGTGAACAAAGGACTCGTCGTCGTCACAGTGGCTGTTCAGTAACTTCGCGTTAACCATGATCTCGCTCTATCCCGCACGCCATTTGCGGGGACGAAGATGAACGACTTTGCCATCGAGTGCCTGCTTATCGCAGGCTTGGCTTTGCTCGCCACCATCGCTGGACGGAGCACGGTCACCTACTTCACGCCATGTCGCCGGATATCTCGTTTCTCGCGCCGGGTCCGTACCCGAAGCGCCTGAGCCGTGCCTCCTTCTTGCAACTCAATCAGAAGGCTCGGTTAGCCGTGCCAAATCGAAGCGAAGCTGACCAAAACGCCCTTTACTGCGTTGGTGTGACAATGCCGCAAGCACTCGATGGCAAAGTCGTTCATCTTCGTCCCCGCAAATGGCGTGCGGGATAGACCGAGATCATGGTTAACGCGA
>JBBREM010000163.1:0-4037 GCA_038202925.1 Fimbriimonadales bacterium
TCAGGGATATCCCTGAGTGAGGGATAAGCCTTCTCGCCAAGAATCTCGCCGCCCTTGGGATGAACGGGGATGATGCGATAGCCCTCGTCCTGCAGGTACGAGGCAACCATGTTGCTCGGCTTCGTCTTCTCGGTCGAGAGGCCGATAATGGCGATGGTCTTGGCACCGCCGAGGAGCTCGCGGATGGTGCGCGTATTCTGGAATCGCTGTCGCTGCTCGAGCGTGAGGCGCGAGTTGAGGCTGATGTCGCAGGATGAGTTCGCGCCGAATTCGCTCACGCCTTAGTCTACGCGGTAGGGGCTCGGCATGCCGTGCCCGGTTTTTGCGCGGTGCGAGGGCAAGGCATGCCTTGCCCCTACTTGGCCGGTGTTAGTCGCAGGAGCTGGCCGTTTCGCTCGTCGGTGATCACGAGAATCGCCCCGTCGGGGGCCTCGCAGACATCGCGGATACGGTGTCTCAGCGCGATACGCTCTGCCTCGGCGGCGGTGTTGCCGTTAACGGCGACCCGGATCAGCGCCTCGGACGAGAGGCCGCCGATGAAGATGCTGCCCTTCCATTGCGGGAACAGCTTGCCGCTGTAGAAGATCATGCCCGAGGGCGAGATGACGGGATTCCAGGAGGTCACCGGCTTGGCAAACTCGGGCCGGGTGCTGTGGCGCGGGATCGGGCTGCGGTCGTAGTTGTCGCCGTTGCTGACGATGGGCCAGCCGTAGTTCTTGCCCGCCTCGGGGATGTTGATCTCGTCGCCGCCGAGCGGACCCATCTCGTTGATCCAGAGCTTGCCGGTGCGCGGGTTGATAGCGGCGCCGAGAGGATTGCGGTGGCCGTACGACCAAATATCGTTTCTAACGCTGTTGCGCCCGACGAAGGGATTGTCTTTGGGAATCGAGCCGTCGGAGTTGATGCGAACAATCTTGCCGAGGTTACCGGTCAGGTCTTGCGCGGGGTCGAAGCGTTGGCGCTCGCCGGAGGTGATGAACAAGGTGCCATCGGGCGCGAAGACGATGCGCCCGCCAAAGTGGCCGCGGCCGAGTGTTTTCGGCGTCTGCCGCCAGATCACGTTTATGTCCTTGAGCGCATTGCCATCGAGGCGGGCTTTGGCAACAACGCCGCCCAGGAGGGTCGCGCGATGCGGGCCCATGTTGAACCGGTGGTCGCCGGGATCGAGATTGTCCGCCGGCTGCTGCTCGGCCCGTTCGGAGTAAGCGAAGTAGATGAAATGGTTGCGGGCAAAGTGCGGGTCGACCTGCACGCCGAGCAATCCGCCTTGCCCGCCGTAGGCGACCTTCGGCACACCGGTTATCGGCTCGGAGAGCGTCCCGTTGGCATAGGTGCGCATCCGCCCCGGCTTTTCGCTGATTAGCAACCGCCCATCCGGCAAGTAAGCCATTCCCCACCCGTACTCAAGGGTGGCCAGCGGCTCTACATTGACCGCGCCGCCGTTAACGGAGATGCGCTGCTGGAGGAGGAAAGAGGCGAGTAGGGTGATCAGCATGGGTGGGTTCCAACTAGGGAGCTAGCGGTTCGGGACGCCCGTATTTTACGCGGTTCCGTGCCTGTGCAGCCGAAGGCGTGTCCCCAGGCCCAAGCCGTAAGAAGAGCTGGGATGGATATGTCCTCATCCAGGGCTTCCCGGTTGATGCCGATCCCCGACCCCACTAATCGCCACTTATTGCGAGCCTCAGGCGAAGCGTCCCTGAGTCGAGGGAACCATTCAAGCGGGACGCTGAGTTTGCGCCCATCCGTTAGGCTGACGATCATCTCGTCGTCGGTGAACGACACATCGATAGCGAAGGGCTGCGGTCTAGGCATTGCCGAAGAACTCATTCCACTTCTCCTCGATCAGCGTTTCGTTCGCTTCAATGATTCGACGTATCTCATTAGCTTGTGTTTACCGCTTACCGATGACAACTTTTCAAGGTCAAGCTGTGGCGGCATCGGTTGTAAGATAATTCTGTGGATTACAAGGTCCGAATCAAGAAGAGCGATGAGGGATACGCCGTCTGGGTACCCGGATTGCCCGGTTGCGCATCGCAGGGCCGGACGGAGGACGAGGCACTGCTCAATATCCGGGGCGCCATCGAGGAGTATCTGGCGGTCCTAGCTGAACTTCAGCAGGAAGACGGTGTAGTGACGCGCACGGTTTCGGTAAGAGAAGTTGCCTAAGATTCCCGGCGTTTCGCACCTCCAAGCGATCAAGGCATTCGAAAAGGCAGGCTTTCACGTAGCAAGACAAGGCCCACATGTGACCATGAGCGACGGCAAACGCGTGGTGACAATTCCCCGAAACAATCCAATTAGCCTACACTCTCGGTGCGATCGTAACCGGTGTGGGCATGACGGTTGCCGACTTCAAGAAGCTTCTGAAGTAAGCAGCGCCTGGTCCAGGTCCCAGAGCAAATCGTGAGTCGTCTCCAGCCCAACCGAGAGCCGGATTAGGCCGGGCGTCACCGAGCCGGCGAGCAACTCCTCGTCGCTGAGCTGCTGGTGGGTGGTGCTGGCGGGGTGGATGACGAGGGATTTGGCATCGCCGACGTTGGCGAGATGCGAGAAGAGCTGCAGGCTCTCGATGAAGCGCTTGCCCGCTTCGCGGCCTCCTTTGATCTCGAAGGACAGCACCGCGCCCACGCCTTTTGGCAGGTACTTCTTGGCGCGCTCGTGGTGAGGATGGGAGGGAAGGCCCGCGAAGTGGACGCGTTCTACGTTGGCGTGCCCTTCCAAGAACTTGGCGACCGCCAGTGCGTTCGAGACGTGCCGCTCCATGCGCAACGACAGCGTCTCCAGGCCCTGCAAAAGCAGGAACGAGTTGAAGGGCGAGATGCAGGCGCCGGTGTCGCGCACCGTCTCCGCGCGCAACTTCATGAGGAAGCCGTAGTGGCCGAAGGTGTCGAAAAACTTCATGCCGTGGTAGCTGGGGCTGGCCTCGGCGATGGTGGGGAAATGGCCGAAATCGAAGTCGCCGGAATCGACGACGATGCCCCCGATCGAGGTTCCATGGCCACCGATGAACTTGGTGGCGGAGTGAATCACGATGGTCGCGCCGTGCTCGATCGGGCGGCACAGATAAGGCGTGGCAAAGGTGTTGTCGACCACGAGCGGGATGTTGTGAGAGCCCGCCAACGCGGCGAGACCAGCCAGGTCGGGAATCGCTCCGCCCGGGTTGCCGATGGTCTCGGTGAAGAGGAGCTTGGTCTTCGGGGTGATCGCGGATTCCCAGGCTTCCAGCCTGGGAAATCTCCCACCCCCATCCCCCTCCTTCAAAGACGAACCACGTTGAGGGATGGGGCTATTCGCATCGACGAACGCGACGTCGATCGACAGCTTTTGCAGCGTGTTGGTGAACTGAGTGACCGTCCCGCCGTAGAGCTGCGACGAGGCGACGATCTCGTCTCCCGGCGAGCAGAGCGTCATGATCGTCCCGAACTGCGCCGCCATGCCGCTTGCTACCGCGACCGCGCCGGTCCCGCCCTCCAGCGACGCAACGCGCTCCTCGAGCACCGCCGTCGTGGGATTAGAGATGCGGGTGTAGATGTTGCCGTACTGCTTTAGCTCGAAAAGGTGGGCAGCCTCGTCGGTATCGCCAAAAACGTACGACGTGGTCTGATAGATCGGCACCGCCCGTGCCCCCACATACGGGTCGGGCACATGGCCGGCATGCAGCATCCGGGTCTCAAATCCAAAGTTGCGTCGGTTTTCCAAGAGTTGGCAGGTTACTCAACGGGGCAGTGCAAGAAGATTGAACGTAATCATCGCTGCTCGTCACCCATCTCATATGAGAGCGAGAGCGGCTAAAGACCGGCGGCTGCTGGCCGGCGGGATGCCGGCGCTCCCGGCTAGGGCAAAACGGTAAACTGACGTCTATGCCCTCCAAAATCCGCAATGTCGGAATTATCGCTCACGTCGATCACGGAAAGACGACGCTGGTCGATGCCATCTTTAAGCAATCGGGCACGTTCCGCGAGAACCAGCACATGCAGGTGCGGGTGATGGACAGCAACGACCTGGAGCGTGAAAAGGGCATCACGATCCTGTCGAAG
>JBBREM010000164.1:0-3884 GCA_038202925.1 Fimbriimonadales bacterium
GATGGGTTGCGCATCGCGCCTTGAGCTTGCCGGTAACATCCGATACGCGATGAACAAGGTGTATCCGGACGCCAAGTCCGCGGTTGGCGGGCTGCTTTTCGATGGCATGACGATCATGTCTGGCGGCTTTGGCCTGTGCGGCATTCCCGAGCATCTCATCCTCGCGCTTCGCGATGCTGGAGTAAAGGACATCACCGTCATCAGCAACAACTGCGGCGTCGACGAGTTCGGCATGGGGCTACTCTTGCAGACTCGCCAGATCAAGAAAATGGTAAGCAGCTATGTAGGGGAGAACGCCGAGTTTGAGCGGCAGTATCTTGCCGGAGAGCTGGAGCTGGAGTTCAACCCGCAGGGGACGCTTGCGGAGCGGATACGAGCCGGCGGCGCGGGCATTCCGGCGTTTTACACGAAGACCGGCTACGGCACGCTCATCGCCGAGGGGAAAGAGACGAAGGAGTTTGCCGGGGAGCAGTTTGTGATGGAGACCGGCCTCGTCGCCGATCTGTCGGTCGTGAAGGCGTGGAAGGGCGACAAGAGCGGCAACCTCGTGTACCGAGAAACCGCCCGCAACTTCAATCCGATGATGGCCACTGCCGGCAAGGTCACCGTCGCCGAGGTGGAGGAGCTGCTCGAAGTGGGCGAATTGGACGCCGACCAAATCCACACGCCAAGCATCTTCGTGAATCGGATCATCAGGGGCACGAACTACGAGAAGCGCATCGAGCGCCGAACTACTACGGCAAGAGCGTGAACACGCCAAACGATGACCTCCGTAGTCTGTATCTGGAGCATTATCCAGTGGTCAGACAGCTCTCTCCTGTATCAGAAGGGTATTCCCAACCCCTGTTAATGCGGATCCAGTCTGACTACTTCAACCAGAGTCGACGATTAATGATCGTTGGTCAGGAGACATGCGGCTGGGCAACGGCCAGCGAGATCGATGTGCCGACAGCAGTGGATGATCTGCTTCGGGCTTACTCGGACTTCGACAACGGGCGGCACTATCGAAGCACGCCATTTTGGCGTGCGAGCCATGCGCTTCAAGCATTAGTGAATCCCGGGTCGGATAAGTGCGCTTTCGCATGGACGAACATTGGCCGAGTTGACAAAGACCGCAAGCCCGCACCCGAATTGCTTACCAACCCAGCATTGATCAATTTGCTTTGCAGCGAGATAGACATCGCAAGGCCTGATGTATTGGTCTTTTGGACCGGCCCAAGCTACGATCATGCAATCTCCAGCGCATTCGAGGGTGCTCAGTTTCTTCCCCGGGGCAGGGCACAGCGAGCGGGAGCTCTGCGGGTTAAAGCATGAGTTGCTTCCCGTCTCGACCTTCAGGTCACGGCACCCCGCTTACCTCTTGCGCACTAAGCGCACAGAAACCGTTCTGCGAAGCATTACCTCTTCGCTGCCACATAGGCGATGCGACACGCACGTATAATTTATGACGATGGAACGAATTTTCGACGTCGAGCTTTATCCCGGCGAGGACGGCTGGTGGACCATCGAGTGCCCCGCGATCCCTGGCTGCATTTCTCAAGGCAAGACCGAGGAAGAAGCCTTACAGAATATAAAGGATGCAATTAAGGTGTGCCTTCAAGTTCGCAAGGATTTAGGCTTACCGGAAACTGTTATCCGCCGCCAGGTTCGAGTGGCGTAGTGGGAGAGCTGCCGATCTGCAGCGGCCCAGAGGCGGTGCGTGCGTTCGAGAAGATTGGCTGGCAATTTGCCCGCCAGAGCGGGAGCCACATCGTACTCACTAAAGCTGGATCACCCGTGACCCTCTCGGTACCCAAACATCGAGAACTTGATCGCGGCACCCTAAGAAGCCAGATCCGCGCCGCTGGCATCACCGTCGACGAATTTGTGGCTCTTCTGAAATGACAGTCAGTTGGGAATGATCGCCGCGAATTTTTCGATCTTCCGACCATACTCGCTCGCGAGAGCCTCGCTTTGCGCCTGATCAGGGCTCTCGGCGTAGACGTGGAACACCGGCTCCACCGTATCCGGCAGCATCAGAACCCACGAATCGCCATTGTAAATCTTGATTCCGTCCAGTAGCTCGACCCGCTCATCCCGCGTCTCTTCGCTCATCTGCCGCATCACCGCGCCCTTCGCTTCCCACGGGCAGCGCACCTGTTCGTAGGCTAGGTGGAAGCGCGGAAGCTCTCGGGCTACCGCGCTCAGGGTAAGCCCCGTGCGCTGCAGCATCCCGATCAGCTTGCCAAGCGAGTACATCGCGTCGAAGCCGGGATGCATTTCGGGGAAGATGAAGCCGCCACGGTCGTCGCCGGCGAAGATCACATCGGCTTCCAATGCCGTGTTCATCAGGGATCGAACGTCGGCCTTGGAGCGGATGACCGAGGCACCCTGAGCGGTCAGGATTTGCTCGAGCCGCGTCGGCGCGGTGACGCTCATCGCCACCTTCGCGCCGGGGTAGCTCTGCGCAACGAGGACGCTGAGCACGGCGAACAGCTCGTTGCCGGAAAGGGCTTCCCCGCGGTCGTCGACGACGCTCAGGCGTTCTCCCTCTTCGGTAAACAGCACGCCCATGTCGTAGCCGAGGCTGCTGACGATGTGCTTCAGATTCTCGGTGTGCGCCTTGATCTCGTCCTCGGTTCGAGGCGCGCGCTTGGCCTCGTTGACCGCGCTCAGGCTGATCGACTCGACCCCCATTTCGGCAAGCATCGTTGGGAAGAACGTAGCCACGGCACTGAACCCGAAGTCGCATACGATCCGCAGCGGTCTGCGCTGAGCAGGGAGATCGAGGAGGCGCGTGTAGTCGTGCTGGTACTCCTCCATCGCGCGCCCTGGATACTGGATGACCCCTAGATCGTCCATGTCAGTCCGGTTGAAATCCTCGCGGAAGAACAGCGTCTCGACCTTCCGATCCATGGCTCGCGGCAAGTACGCGCCGCGCGCGTCGCACATCTCGATCAGCGACACCCTAGCGTTGCCGGGCAGTTTGCGTACGCTGATCGCGCCGGCGGCGCCGCTATGGCGGATATAGTGCCTCGCCACGGGCACGGGTGCGCCCTGCAGGTCGAGCACGTCATGTCCCACGCTGAGCAGCGCCGCCGTGATCGCCCGCTTCAGCATGCGGGAGCTTCGCGTCGAATCGCGGCTCGTCACCACACGCGAGCCTCGCGGCAGGCACGAGCCGAACGCGGAGGCGATCCTGCCCGCGTAGTCAGGCGTGATCTCGATGTTGCTGAGCCCCGCCACCCCCAAGTCCCGAAACAAGTTGCCGCGCCACTTGTTGCCCCAGATGAGGGACATGGTGACCGTGGAGCCTCGCTCAACGATCTTGTCCGGCCAAATCTTGATGCGAGGGCGGATCGTCGCGCCAGCGTCGATGAGGCAGCGATCTCCAACAACCGCGTCTTCGCCAATCACGCAATCGCGCTTGATCGTCGCGCGCGAGCAGACAATCGCCGAAGTGATCTGTGCTCCCGCGCCGATGTAGGCGCTGTCCCAGACGACGGAGCGCTCGACTCGCGCGTCTTCCTCGATCAGCACATTGTCGCCGAGCACGCTGTATGGTCCGATCCGGGCGTCCATCTTGATCTTGCAGTTGCGGCCGACAAACACGGGTGGAACAAGGTCCGCCGATTCGTCGATCGCGCAATTCGCGCCAATGTACACGCCGGGGGTCTTCGTCTCGCCGGGGATCGGGAGCTTTACTTTTCCGGAAAGCAGATGCTCCTGTGCCTCGCGGTATTGAGTAAGCGAACCCACATCCGCCCAGTATTCGTTCATTACGTAGCCGTACATCGGCTTGTCCTGTTCCAGTAGCTGCGGGAAAATGTCGCCGCTCCAGTCGTAGGCTTTGCCCAGTTCCATGAGGTCCAGGATTTCTGGCTCGAGAATGTACATCCCGGTGT
>JBBREM010000165.1:0-3837 GCA_038202925.1 Fimbriimonadales bacterium
GGAGCCCTTATTCCGGGGGGGTGACATCCGTGCCCCCGCCTCGCCCCACGGTCGAGCACACCTAAGCCCCGGCTACGCCGGCGCGGGGACAGCAAGGCCCCCGCCACGGTCACTTGTCGAGCCGGCGGAACAGGGCTTTCCCCCCACGAGCACCAGTCATCCTCCCGTCCCGCAGCAAAGGAACCCCGCTGACGAACATGTCGACCACGCCTTCCGAAAAGGCCATCGGATTCTGCGGCGTGGCCACATCCCGGATGCGTACGGGGTCGAAAACCACGACGTCGGCGAAGTAGCCCCGCTTGACAAGACCGCGCCGGTCCAGCTTATACGTCTCGGCGGGAAACGAGGTCATCTTCCGAAGCGCTTCCCGCAAGGTGATCACGTGCAAATCCCGCACGTATCGCCCGAGCACCCGCGGAAAGGAGCCGGCGCCGCGCGGGTGCGTCCCGCCGATCGATCCGTCCGAGCAGAACATCACGTTTGGCGTCGCGATAAAGCGCTGCAGGTCCTCCTCGCGCATCGCCGTGCAAACGATGCTCTCCTGCCCCTTGCCGTCCTTTGTCTTGTCGATCACTTCCATGATCAGGTGCGCCGGGTCTTTGCCCGTCTGCGCCGCCAACTCTGCCAGCGTCTTCCCTACCCAAGTCGGATCAGGCGTGTAGCGAACGAGCCGCACATTCTGCGCCCCGCCGATATCCTTGAGCCCGTCATCCCACACCTTCGGATTGCCCCAGTCGCGGCTGTTTGTGAGCACCGAAATTGTCGACTGCCAATACAAGTAGGGATACACGTCGACCGTGATCCAATAGCTGTTGCGCTCCCGGCTAATGATCTGGGCAACCTCGTTGTAACGGGGCCACATGCTTGCCACCGCGAGCTTGATATGGCTGATCTGCACGGGCAGCTTGGCCTCGCGGCCAATCCGCACGAGCTCCTGAAAAGCGCCGATCTCCCCATTCGTCTCGTCCCGGACGTGGCTGATGTACAACCCCCCGTGCCTCGCGGCAACCTTCGAAAGCTCGATCAGCTCAGCCGTGCTGCTGTAGTAGCCGGGGTTGTATTCGAGGCCGGTCGAGAGGCCAAGGGCACCATCTTCCATGTCCCGCTCGACCAGCGATTTCATCTTTGCGATTTCGTCCGGCCATGCCGCGCGCTCGAAATCCTTGCCCATCACCTCCGAGCGAATCCCGCCCTCGCCCGAAAATGCGGCAAAGTTAATCGCCGGATGGTAGCCCTGAATCCCGAGCAAATACGGCTTCACCGGCATCTGCCAGCCGCCGTCTTGCCCCACCACCGACGTCGTGATTCCCTGCCGAACTTGGCTCTCCGCGTCCGGATGATCTTTGATGCCGCCGTCCGCGTGGCTATGCGCATCGATAAAACCGGGCGCGACCGCCATGCCGCGAGCATCCACAACCTGCTCGCCCTTAAGCGCCCTAAGTCGGCCAACCGCCACGATCATGTCTCCTCGCAGGCGCACATCCTCGCGCACCCCCGGCGAACCGGTCCCGTCGTAGACGGTCCCACCCTGAATGAGAATCGAACTGGGAGTCGTCAGACACGCGAGAAGCGCAAGCAAATGCATACCAGCCATTTTCGCTCATAATCGCGCAACGCATTCGTCTTGCCTCCTGTACAACAAACCGATGCTCCAGGTTCGTGATTTGCGCAAGCGCTTCGGCGAGATCGAAGCCGTCAAGGGCGTCACCTTCGAGGTCCAGCCCGGGACGTGCTACGGCCTCCTCGGCCCGAACGGCGCGGGAAAGACTACGACGATCTCCATGGTCGTCGGCACGCTCCAACCCGACAACGGAGTCGTCACTGTTCTCGGTGACAAGGTCGGCCTCGATGGCTACGCCGCCAAGCAGCACATCGGCTACGTGCCGCAGGAGCTCGCCCTCTACGAAGAGCTCACCGCCGTCGACAACCTCCGCTTCTTCGGCGCGCTCTACGGCCTCGAAGGCACGGAGCTCGCCGAGCGCATGGGCGAGGCGCTGGTCCTCACTTCCCTGGGCGACCGATCGCATGAGCCGGTCACCCGGTTCTCAGGAGGCATGAAGCGCCGCCTCAATATCGCGATTGCCCTGCTTCACAAACCTAAATTGCTCGTCCTCGACGAGCCGACCGTCGGCGTCGATCCCCAGAGCCGCAACGCCATCTTCGAATCCCTTGAGCGGCTGCGAGCGGAAGGCATGACGATGCTCTACACCACTCATTACATGGAGGAGGTTGAGCGGATGTGCCAGCGCGTCGCGGTGATGGACCACGGCGAGATCGTCGCCGAAGACAGCATCGCGGGCCTCCAAAAGCTAGTCCCGGCGCAGAACACCGTGCGCGTCGAACTCGAGTCCCCGCCGGAGCGGCCGCTGCTTCTCTCGAACGGCGTGAAGGAGCACTACCTCGAGGGCAATACGCTCACGCTGGAGATCGAGAACCTTACGACAGGCCTGCCTGATGCGCTCGATGCTCTCGAAAAACAAGGCCTGCGCTTTCTCTCCGTCGAAAGCAAACAAACGTCGCTAGAAGAGGTCTTCCTCCACCTGACCGGCCGAACCTTGAGGGACTAACCCATGCTGTGGCAACTCATTCTCAAAGACCTCAAGGTTTTCATGTCGGACAAGCGGGCGCTGATCATCTCGCTTGGCGTCCCCATCTTGATCGCGTGCTTCATGACGATGATCTTCGCGAACGCGAGCAAGCCTCCCGGGGAGCTGAAGTTGCCGCTGCTGGTCGTGGATCAGGACAAGTCGAAGCTGTCGCAGCAGATCGTCGCGAACATCAAGGACACGCCCGCCCTGCAGCCAACGATTCTGGATGAAGCGGAGGCGGCGAAACAGGTGCGTAGCGGCAAGGCTTCCCTCGCCCTGGTGATCCCCAAGGATTTCGGAACCAAAGCCGATGCCTTCATCAATACCGGCGTCCAGCCCGAAATGCGCATCCTGACCGACCCGACCCAAGGCATCCAAATCCAGGCGATCCGCGGCACCCTCATGTCGCCGATCATGAAAGCCCTTTTCGGCGGCCTGCCCAATGCCGGTGAAGCCCCGGTCGCGTTCAAAGAGGAGCCGCAAGCCGCCGAAGGCGCGACCCAAGCGGATGGCACCGCCGCCCACGTCTTCGGCGGCATGGCGATGCAGGCGCTGCTGGTCTTCGCGATCGAGGCCGCGATGATGATGCTGAAGGAGCGGAGGCAAGGCATTTGGCGGCGTCTTCGCGCGGCTCCGGTGCCGCCCTACATCCTGCTGATGGCCCGCGCGATCAGCGGCGCGATCCGCTCCTTCTTGATCCTTTTCGCGGTGTTTCTGTTCGGCTTTCTGGTCTTTCACATCAAGGTGCAAGGAAGCATGATCGGCTTCTTCGTCGTCGCCTTGTTCGCATCGATTATGGCGGCGTGCTTCGGTCTCTTTGTCGCGGCTCTGGGCCGCAACGAGCAGCAGAGCCGTGGCCTTTCCATCTTCGCCGTGCTCGCGATGCTGATGCTCGGAGGAGCCTGGTTTCCCAGCTTTCTCATGCCGGATTGGGTTCAGAAAGTCGCCCTGGTCGTGCCGGTGAAATGGGCGGTCGACGGCTTCGACGCGGTGACCTGGCGAGGGGAGGGCTTGAGTTCCGTGCTCTTGGCGGCGGGCATGCTCATCCTCTTCGCCGGCGTCTTCTTGGCCGTAGCCCTCACCCGCTTCCGCTGGGAACCGGAAACCGCGTAGTTCATCCCGTAGCCCCGGTCTTTAGCCGGCGAAGCAACGACCGTGGTACCGACCCCGAAGGGGTCAAAGAATTAGTCCCGGGTCGCCCCGCGACCCGGGGTGTGGGTCCGCAACCTCCCCCGCACCCCGGAGGGGT
>JBBREM010000166.1:0-3767 GCA_038202925.1 Fimbriimonadales bacterium
TTGGGAGGCACTAAATGAAGGCATGTTTCGCACTCGCTGCTTGCTCCGCTGCCGCAATCGTATGTTCCCAGGGGACACGACCGAAACTCGAAGGCCCGCTGTCGATCGCCGCAGCAATTCAGCTCGCAGAGCAAAATAACCCTTCCTTATCAGCCGCAAGGAGCCAGGTGCAAGCCGCTAGCGCCGGCGTGCGGTCGGCCAGGTCCGCGTTTGCTCCGCAGGTATCGGCCAATTCTTTCGCCACAAGCGGCTCCTACAGCAGCATAATTAGCTCCTCGCCGGGAGTAATGCCGCCCTACTGGCTCGTCGTGCCGAACGGCGGGTTCCTGGACCAAAGCCTGATGCTCATGCTGCCGCTCTTTACCGGCGGAAGATTGCAAGCGGGAGTGAATTCGGCCAGTTGGCAACAGCGCGCGGCCGAAGGCGAACTACTGGAAGCGCGAGCCGATGTGGCGCTCCGCGTGCAAGATGCCTACCTTAAAGCACTTGCGGCAAAGCAAATGGTGGCGGTGCAAGAAGCAAAGGTAGCGGCTGCGCAGGAGCTTCTCCGCACGACCCAAGCCCAGTTTGAGGCGGGAAAAGGGATTGAGGCGTCGGTTCAGCGAGTTCAGGCGGAATTATCACATGCTCAACGGCGGCTTACCGGCGCTCGCAACGAGGTCGCCAAGGCGCTTCTCGATCTTGACGAGGCGATTGGGGCAGACTTCGACTCTTCGATCACGCTCACCGATGATCTCTCGCTGACAATGGAAACCGGCACCCTCGGCGCATACATCGAAACAGCCATGGCCTCACGCGGACGGTTACTCGCGGCGAGGGCAAGGGCTGAGGCGGCGACTGCCGAGATTCGAGCCGCGGAGGGACAACGATCGCCTCAACTTTACGGTCAAGCCATGGGCGACGTGGCTTCGAGGCGCATGGGAAGCGGCACCACATTTGGCCTGACTCTCAGTATTCCGATCTTCGACGGAGGGCGAATCAGCGCAGACGTGGTCGCCGCGAAGGCGCAGCGAGCCAAGGCCCAAGCCGAACTGGCTGATGTGACACTCGCCGTGGAGAAGGAGGTGCGCCAAGCCTGGCTCGATGTCGAGACTGCCAAGGCAAACGCGGCTTCGGCCGAGACTTCCATCAAAGCTGCTCAGTCAGCGTATGAGGTCGTCGCCCTTCGCGTGAGCGCTGAAAAGGCAATTCTCGTGGAGCAACTCGACGCTCTGCAGGCATTGGCCGAAGCTAGGGCAGATTTGGCGCAGGCCATTTACGAGCACAACATCGCGATCGCCAAGCTCGTGCGCGCAGCCGGGGGTGCCAGGTGAAAGCAATTCTTGCTTTGCTATTGCTCGTTCTCTCGGTTGCATGTTTCGGAGTAGGGACGACGGCGGGACCCTACCGCGTGGACGTCGTAACCGAGCCCGCTGTCATACCCGTGGGCAAAGCAACGCTGACCGTAAAGGTGACGGACGCCTCGGGCAAACCGATCGCCGGTCTGCAGATCAAAGGCATCGCCCAGATGCCTGGGATGCCGATGGGCGAGCGGGAACAGATGGCAGTTCCCGGCGACCAGCCCGGCACGTATCGGATCCCCGCGTCCTTTGCGATGGCGGGGGGATACGAAGCCAAGATCAGCATCAGTGGCCCGCTGGGCAGCGCCACCGCAAGCGTACCGTTGGAGACTGGTAAATCGACAGCGGCTGGCGAAGCCGCAGGATTTCCATGGTCGACCCTTCTCTGGGTTGTAATCGGAATCGCCGCATTGGCCTTCGTCCTCTACCGGATGCGCAAAACCGGCCAACATCTCGACGCGCGGCCCATGCTGTCGCGCCCGGTTCTCATCGCAATCGCGCTCTTTGCGCTCGTGATCTTCGGTTCCATCTACGCCGTCAATCACTTCCGACGACCCGGAGCGATGACGCCGATCGAGGCGCAGGTGATGGACATGAATGCGCCCGCCCCAGAAGGGGTTGTGCCCGTCACGCTGGCAACAGCCGAACTAAGGCCGTTCAATCCTTCGGTTAGCTACTCAGGGCAGGTTGTGGGATTCGTGGAGCAGGATGTGTACCCTCGCGTTACGGGCACGATCGTTTGGATGCCGTACTACGTCGGCAACAGCGTTCGCAAGGGCCAGGTTCTTGCACGCCTGGACACCACCCAGATCCTGCCGCTAGTCAACGAGAAGGCGGCTATGGTGCAGAGCGCGCAGACTGGTGTAGGCTCCGCTCAAGCGGATTATCAGCAGGCTCTTGCAGCGGTGAGTGAAGCGGAGGCAGAGCTTGGACAGCGCGAAGGACTCGTTCAGGAGGCGGAGGCGAATCTCAGCGTTGCGCGTGAGGCACGCGATGCCGCGCAGTCCCAAGTCGTTGCCGCTCAATCCGACGTGGAGAACGCGAGGGCGATGGTGAGTTCCGCCGAAGCCGATCAGCGGTACTGGACTGAAGAATTGAAACGGGCAGAAAGTCTCTTTGCTGCTGGTGCTCTCTCGAAGGACGAATACCAGAAGGAGAAGGCAGACGCGGAAAAGAGCGCCGCCGCCCTTCGCCAGGCCAACCAAGGAGTCACAACTGCGCTTGCGAAGGTCAAGGCCGCTCAGGCGCAGAAACGGCAGGCCGACGCCGGCGTCACGGCGGCTCAGAAGAAAGTTGTGCAAGCTCAGTCCGAACTCATGGCGCATCACGCGCACGTGAGGACGACACAAGCCGCCGCGAATTCTGCAAAGCAGAAGATTGGGCAGGCCTCGGCCAATGTCGGAGCCGCGCGAGCGGGCCTTCAGGGCGCAACGGCTAATGCCAGCTATGCGGAGATAAGAGCCGAGACGGATGGCGTCATCACGCAGCGATTGATCAGCCCAGGCGTTCTCGTGAACCCAGGACAGGCGATCTTGAGAGTAGCGCAAATCCAGCCCATTCGAGTCCAGGCTAATGTTTCGGAGGCCGATCTTTCGCGCATCCAGGTTGGTGAGATGGTGCAGATCAGGCACCGGGACAAGAATGAAAAACCGGTGATTGCCCGCGTTTCGAGCGTCGCGCCATCGCTCGATGCCAGCGCGCGCACCGGCATTGTGGAAGCGGTGCTGCCGAATCGCGACAAGACGTTCTTGCCGGGACAGTTCGTGTCGGCCGACATCTCGACATCGGCCGGGGGCAACGCCCTCGTGATTCCGCGAGCCGCCCTGCAAACGGAGGCACAGGCAAGCGAAACAAGCGTTCTGTCCACCGCCCAACGGACGTTCGTGTGGGTGGCGACTCCCATCCAAGGTCAGACGGGCCGCTTCACCGTCGCGCGAGTCAATGTCGAGGTAGGCGACAGCTCAGGCGCATCGGTTGCGATCAAGGGCGGCCTCGCGCCCGGCCAGCAGGTCGTCTCGTCGCCCGCCACAACCTTGCGGTCGGGACAAATCGTCGCAAGCTCCACCCCCCAACCCCCCTCCTCAGTTACGAACCAAACCGAGGAGGGGGGCTCCGTCGTCCAGATCACGGAGCAAGGCTTCGAGCCTGCGAGCATCTCGGTTAAGGCGGGGCAGCCGGCGCGCATCACCTTCATCCGCAAGACCGACAACACCTGCGCAAAGGAGGTCGTCTTCCCGGCGCTGAAAATCACCAAGCCGCTACCACTTAATGAGCGGGTGACGATCGAGATTCCCTCGCAGATGGAAGGCGAGCTGAACTACGCCTGCGGCATGGACATGCTGCACGGCAAGGTCGTGGTCAAATGAGGCTACACGTTTGCGACGCGGCTGTCGGGGTCGGACCTTTGGCCGGTTTGGCCGCCTCGGA
>JBBREM010000167.1:0-3716 GCA_038202925.1 Fimbriimonadales bacterium
TCACGATGCTCACCGTCGACTCGATCTTCATGATGCCGCACCTCGGCGTGCTTAGCGAGCACCTGTACGCAGCGGCGAAGGAGGTCTTCGAGCGGGACTGCATCGTGAAGATCGGCACCTGCATCGCGCCGGTTGGAGGGGGCAAAGACGGCGAGCCGTGCGTGACGGTGCGGGGCAAGGGCATCGACGTCAGCGTGCCGTTCGGGGAGATCCGGGTCGTGCCGATCGACGTGGATGAGACTCAGGAACTGACGGTGGACCCGACCAAGAACTTCGACGTGGGCGCGGGCAAGGGCAAGTTGGTGACGGTGCGGCGGTTCGATGTGAGCAAAGGCAAGCGCGACCAGACGACGAACCTTATCGGAGGGCTCGTCGGCCTGATCATCGACACCCGCGGGCGGCCGTTCAATATCGAGCTAGGGAGTCCGGATCGGATCAAGAAGCTGCGGAGCTACTTGGAGGCGATGGGCCTGCCTTTGCCAGGGTAAAGCCTTTACCACGGGGTGCGAACCAGCTGAAGGGTTCAGACGTTTGTCCTTTGCGATGCTGGAACATGAGGGCCATTTTCGAGTCTAATTTCCAATCGTGAAGCGCGTCCTTCTTGTCGTCGCCGTTGCTGTCGCCACCTCACTATCAGCGGGACAAGCATTACCCGATTTCGGTGACTTCCACTTCCCCGCTTACGTTACTCTGGATCAAAACGCAGTAGGACTCGACTGGTCGACAACGCATACGCCGGAGGAGGGCACCATCAACATGTGCCACTGCGTGCGGAAATCCCGCCAGGATACGCAGATGTGCACTACACTTGGTCTGGGGGCGGAGTGGTGTTCGAAAACCCCAACGCGCCAGATACGAAGGCTTACATTCTCGGTACTGGTCGTGTAACGATCGCCGACGCCTCGTTTCTAGACGGCGATCTCGTGTGGCCCAACCGTGCCCAGGCGGTTGCATATGGCGGCAGCGGTACGGGTTTAGCGACTGATGCAACCCTGGGCCAGCTTTATGCGTCGCATTTGTAGTTCGATCACGTGCAATGACCCCATAAAGGCGCATAATGATTGCAAACCGAAATCCGGTACAAGATAGAAAACGCGCGACTTGGACGCGGAATCACACGAGGAGAAAAGAATGTCGCATCGAGAAGAAGATCCCAATGTCGTTATGTATTTGCTGGCGGGCGTAGGCCTGGGCGCGATCATCGGCGCTGCCGCCGGTTTGCTATTTGCCCCGAAGCCGGGCGCTGAACTGCGCGACGATATCGGCGGCAAGTTCAAAGAGCTTAAAGGCAAGACCACCGAGTGGGTTGCCGAGCAGCGCGCCAAGCGATCGGGCGCGGGCGAAGAACTAGGCGTCTAAAGCATCCAAAAAGAGCCCTGAATGGTTGGCTGGAGAGTTTTGCTGTGGGCGGTCATCGTACTGGCCACCTTTCTCTTCCTGTATGCCGTTCGGGGCGTTCTTTTGCCTTTTGTTATCGCCTTCGCGTTAAGCGCGATCCTCGATCCGTTCGTGCGCAAGCTCCGTCTGCGCGGCTGGTCGAGACCGGTCTCCGTGCTTTCGGTGATGGCGGTGTTCCTGGGGGTGCTTGTCGGCCTAGGCGTCTGGCTCGGACCGATTGTCACCAGCCAGGTTGGCACGTTTAGGGGCCGATTCGACGATCTCACCGGGCAATTTATGCGGGTGAACACCGAGGACAACTTCTTTGTCCGGTGGAACCCAGCGGTACAAGCCCAGCAAATCCAGAACACGAACCCCATCGACACGCTGTTCGACACCTACGGCAATTCGCTTCGTCAGGTGGGCCTACCCTCCTCGCGGCGCGAGTTTATCGACAAGTACGTCGAGCCGCATCGGGGCGATATCGGGCAGCGGATTCAGGGCTTCTTTAGCAGCTTCTTGGGCATTCTCGGGGTCGCGGCCTCGCAGCTTCTGCTCCTGCTGTTTGTTCCCCTCTTGATGCTGCTCATCCTGCTCGACATGGAGCATTTCAAACGCAGGAGCGCGAACTGGATCCCGCCGTCGATCCGCGCCTCCACGATCACGCTTTTTAGCGACATCGGGCAGGTCTTTATGAAGTACCTGCGCGGGGTCGCGATCTCGGTGCTCTCCTACATGGTGGTCATGTCGGTCATCTTGACCATCCTTGGCGTGCCGTACTCTGTGCTGCTCGGCGTGATTTTTGGCGCGGTGTATCTGATCCCGTACTTGAACGGGATCATCTGTTTCGCGGTGATTACGCTCGTGACAGGACTAAGTGGCGTGACGGCCGACTGGTTCTTCCACTTCGATTCGTCGTGGACTTTTGGCGTCACGATGGCGGTCGTCTACCTCGTGTGCCACTTCATCTTCGACTCGCTGGTTTATCCGCGTCTGGTTGGGGGCTCGGTGGGGCTGCATCCGGTGGTTTCAATGTTTGTCATCTTCAGCGGGGGAGCTTTGTTTGGGCTGGTCGGAATGATCATCGCGTTTCCGCTCGCGGGAGCGGTGAAGGTGATCCTAGAGCGGCTATTGCGGGTGACTAGCATGCAGACCGACGTTTTGAATCTCCCTGCGGTGCCGCTCAGGCACCGGGTTAGCGCGTAGTCGTCTTCAGCGCAGCGTGCCGCTGCGGCTACACGTGCTTTGCACGTTCTCGTCGCTCGATTTGCGGATTCGGGCGGGTTGCGTTGAGCCGATTTGCAAGATTCTCCGCGCTCAGCATCACGGCGTGATTTCCTGACGACAGGTGCACTGTTAGCTCGACGGGCGAGACTTCGAAAACTATCGGCTCGCGGTCGCCACCGAACAAGAGTTCGAGCGTGTCATCGGACGAAGCTGCTGACACGAGCGCATCCAGTGGCTGACGCCACTTCTTCAGCAAACCGCCGAACTGCACTTCGCCTCGCGAGATGGTCAGCGTTCCATTAATGTCCTCGCGGGAAGCCGGGCCGCGCCAGATGGTTTCCTTCTTGTTGTCGAAGCCCAGCTCGCCAGAATCGTAGGCGTAGGCGATAGCGGTGAGCACGTCGGTGCGAAACTCGGTTTCTTCGTGAACCTCGGGCAGGTCGAGCGCAGCGCGGTGCCAGTCGATCAGCTTCTTAGGCTCGCCCACATGCCGCAGCAGCTTGCGGAGCATGGTCTTGACGAGCCGAAGATAATCGCCGTCGTTGTCGAACTCCGTGCCGCAATCCGCGCAGACAAGTCCCGGATTGGGCGAGTCCTTCCCCACCCCCAACCATCGCGCATCGTCCGCATCCAACAGCCGCCCGAGATGCTCGACGCTGAATCCGTGAGAGTCGATCTCAGAGCCAAGGAGCGTAAGCCGGTTGTCCTCGACGTAGTAGTCGGCGCGGCACGAGTCGCACTCCGCATTGCCCGCGCTGGGGGAAAGGCCGGCGGCCACTCGCGCCCACTCCTCGGGATAAAGCGCTTGATACCTCTTGGGCTTCGGGGTGATCTGCCCCCACCTCCGGTCGCTTAGCAGATCGTATTGCGCTTTGCAACCATCGCACATCCAGACCTCAATCGCTCTTGACGCCATCTCCCTCCACTCAGCGCCTGTATGGCTCTCGCCATCCTCGCGGGCGATCTGTTCGCCATCGATGTCGAAATGAGCCTTGCACGCGAGGCAGTCGAGGGATCGGCGAGGATTGAGAAGCCCCTGCTTACGCAGGGCAAGCTCGCCGAAGCGGCAGATCGGGCAAAAGCGGAGTGGCTTGTCGTTCGCCAACCGGTGC
>JBBREM010000168.1:0-3579 GCA_038202925.1 Fimbriimonadales bacterium
CTTGGCGGTCTTCGAGCTGACGGGCTGATCGAACGCAAGCTTGATGTCCGTGCCCTTCGGAACGACGCTTGCAAATGAGGATAGGGCTAGACCGAGCAGGGCGGTCAATCCGAGAAGCTTTTTCATCAATGTAGCGACGATTGGCGGGCCGGAAGGGGAGCTACTTCCGGTAGGTGTCGCGGTCGAACTCGCGCAGCTCGAGGGTCAGGGCCACCTCGTTGCTTTCGAGAGACATGGAAAAGTGCGAGCGCATTTCCTGATACATGCCGTCTGCGATCTGCTTGCGCAGTTCGACCGATCTGCCCTGCATGATGCCGACCGTGCAATGGGCAAAGCCGGGAGGCGCGCCTTCGCCCATGCTCCAGTTCGAACGAAGGGTGTGATACGCCTTTACGGAAGCACTGTCGATGCTATCGAAGTTACTCAGCTTGGCGGTGAGCCCTTCGAGAATGTCGGGGATGTTTGCATTCTCCGGCAGGTCGGCAGTTGTTTCAAGGACGATGTGAGGCATGGTAGTTAGTTCTCAATCGCGTTCTCTCGAAATCACAGATTGTGACTTCAAGTTGCAGGGTGGCGAGGTCAGCCGTTATAGATGATCTTCTTTACGAGCTGGATCGTCCGCGCCGCGTCGCCCGTCGCTTGCGCGGCTTCTAGTTCCGGCTTGCGGGCATAAATCTTCAGCGCCTTCTTCATGCAGTTCGCAAAGAACTCGCGCGAGAGCCGCATGGACTCGACCTGCTCGGTGCGATAAGTGAACTGGTCTTCGCCGAACCAGCCCTCGTAGCCGGTGTCGATCGCCGCGTAGCAAAACTCGACCAGACGCCAAATGTCGTCGGTGCCGGCAATACGATCCTCGTCGTTTGAGTTGAATTTCGCGCCGTTGATGTGAAAGTTCGCGATCGGAATGTTGAGCCGCTTGAGCATGTACAGCGAATCGGCGGGCGTGTTGCCAACCATCTGCTCGTGCCCGTAATCGATTGCCACGCCCATCACCGTGTGGCCGAGGTTCTTGTTCACCTCCGCGGCGACAAGGGCCGCCTTGGCGACGGTGTTGACGATCATATTGCCCTCGCGCGGCTCCTTCTGCTTGCTTTCCGTGCCGAAAGGCAGGCCGTGCGATTGGCACCTTGCCGCGATGAGCGTGCAGCCGTCGATGAACCAGCTCAGCCGCTGACCGTAATCGACCTCGAAATGATAGTCCCAGCCATCCGATCCCGGCCACAGATTGACGCTCGAGCAGCCGACCTCAACCGCAAGCTCGACTCCGTCTAGGATGAGATCGATGCATTCTCGGCGCACGATGGGGTCGGGATGGGTGATGCCGCCGAATTTCCACTTCGATTCGTGCCACGTCATCATATTCATGCACGTGGGGGTCAGCCGGTTCTGCTTCAACTCGGACTTCACGGAGGCAAGCTTCGCCGGGTCGCGCTCATAAGTGTCGGTCAGGAAAACCTGATTGTGAAACTCGACCCCATCGATTCCCGCCGCCCGTATGCGCCGCATCTGGGCTTCGATGGACGAGTCGAAATCCTTGCCGTTGTAACCGGCTACGCAAAACCGGTCGTAGAACTCGCCCGCGCACCAGTGGCCGGCGGCGAACTGGATGCCGAAGTCGACGAAGAGCTGATCGACCTGATCGCCTTCGAGATATCCGCCGTACTTGGTATCGAGCGACTTGAGTAGATCGGGCGAGAGGTTCATGTAGGCGCTTTTACCCCAGGCTAAGGCGAGAGCTGCTCCAAATGCATAATCGTTTCCGACTTGCTGAGGTGGCCGTTGGCGATTTCGCAGCTAGAGCTGAGCAGGCACCCCGGGCAGCCGTCAGTGCATTCGCAGCTTGTCAACAAGGAGTGCGCCCCGACGATCCAGCGCCCCAGGCTGTCGTACAGCTTGTCGCACAAGCCGACTCCACCGGGAGCCTGGTCGAACACGAATACCGCCGGACGCGCCGTATCGGGAAAGGCCGAATACCACGCGCTCCCGAGATCGCCCCGGTCGCATCCGGCCATCAAAGGCGCAATTGCATTTAGCGCATGCTCCAGCCCGTGGATGCCCGAGCCCTCCTCTCCGGTCGGCTCGAACACCGGCTCTGGCGCGGGTAGGTCAAACCTCACCGCGACCGTTTCGAACGTCAAAGGCGGGAGTTCCAGCGCGATGACATCGAGCACCGATTCGCCATCCAAGGCAACGCGGCTAAAGGCGATGACGGACGTTGTTACCTTCACTCCAACGAGGCTCATGCTGTATTTGCCAATATCCGTAGTCTTGACTACTGCGAGCGGTTCGATGACCGACTGGATGCTGGGCCGCGTGTAATAGTCGGTCTCCGCGCTCGCCAACTCCGCGCGGCGCGTGTCGAGATCGAGGCGCTCTACGACGAAGCTCTGCCCCCGGTGGAGATACACCGCTCCCTCATGAGCTGTCGACAAAGCGCGCCACCGCTCCATCGAACCGATCACTTCTCCTTCGAGGATCAGGCTGATCTGCTCGCCGCCCATCCCGCGGATGTTGACATTGAGAGCCGGCGGCTCGTGGGAAGGATAGAAGAACATGCCGGCGCGAAATTCCAGTTCGCCGCTCCGGTCCATCCCCTCAGCGAGGTCGATTGCGGTCTCGCCGAAGCGATCAAGCTCGTGAGGAGTCAGCGGCCGCTCGTGGGCGGCGCACTGCAGTTGCTGGGAAAGGATCTGCGGGTTGGAAGGATTCAGCGCAACCGACTCGTTCGATCCCTTCATTAGCATGTCCGGCTTGCGGATGATGAATTGCTCAAACGGATCGTCGTGAGCGACCATGATTGCCATACCCCCGCGCGTGCCGCGACCCGCCCGTCCCGCTTGCTGGAAGAAGCTGGATACGGTCCCGGGGTAGCCGTTCATGATCACCGCGTCCAGTCCTCCAACGTCCACGCCCAGTTCCATGGCGTTGGTCGCCGAGAGACCAAGAAGATCGCCCTTAAACAGGGCCTTCTCGATCTGCCTTCGCTCCTTGGGGGTGTAGCCGGCACGGTAGCTCTCGATCGCTTCCGGCTCGATCAAGCCCTCGCTTTTGATGCGCTTGCGCGTGTAGCGTAAGACGAGCTCGGCCGAGACCCGAGCTCGATTGAAAGCGAGCGTTCGCAACTTGTTCTCTGCGAGCGTCGCGAGCAGTTCGGAGGTCACGACGTTGGCGCTGAGCCGCGCGTTCTCGCCCAGCACGGGCGGATTCCAAAAGATGAATGTCCGCTTGGCTTTGGGCGATCCATCGTCATCAATGATCGTCGCGGTTCGCCCGGTGAGCTTCTCGAACAGCTCGTCCGGATTGCCAATCGTGGCGCTGCAGGCGATGATTTGCGGCCGGTTTCGATACCATTCGCACAGCCGCAGCAGCCGCCGAACGATATTGCCCACATGGGAGCCAAAGACGCCCCGATAGACATGCATCTCGTCGATCACGATGAGCCGCAGCGACTTGATAAATTTGGTCCAGTTCTCATGGCCGGGGAGGATCCCGACGTGGAGCATGTCTGGATTGGTCAGGACGATGTGAGCGAGCCGGCGAATGGAGCTGCGCTGCGATTTCGGCGTGTCGCCGTCGTAG
>JBBREM010000169.1:0-3467 GCA_038202925.1 Fimbriimonadales bacterium
GGAACGGCTAATTTTCCAGCTGGCGCAGGAAAAGGGCGTGATGCCCACCAACCCCGAAGTGGACGCCGAACTGCGCCACCGGCTCGAACTGAATCCGAAGTATCAAGACGAGTGGCTCGCAGTGGGGCGTACCCAAGACGAGCTGAACTACGACATAAAATTCGACCTCGCGCAGTTCAAGATTCTCACCGCCGGAATTTCCGTTACCGACCAAGAGGTCGACCAGTTCTATAAGGAAAACCGGCCAATGTTTACGATTCCGAAGCAGGCGAAACTTCGGGTTATCGTCGTTCGCAACGCGGTTGACGCCGACGTCGTCGACAAGGATCTCACTGCCGGCAAGGTCTTTGCCGAGGTCGCTAAGGCGCGAAGCGTCGACGTTACGGCGTCGAGCGGCGGCGAGTATGGCACGGTGCCGCTGACCTACCTCACTGAAGGGGTGCGAACCGCGATCAACACCGGGAAAATCGGCTCCTACACCCCGTGGTTCGATGCCAGCGATGGCGCCACCAAGTTCCGCTTCTTTATCGAGAACATCATCGCCGAAAGGGTGCAGGAGATGACGCCGGAACTGCGCCGTCAGACCCGGCAGCGTATCATGATGGATCGCGGAAAGGCCAAGAACGACATCAAGAAGGAGCTGAACGCGATGCGGTCGAAAGCGACGATCGACATCAAGGACAAGGCGTTCGCCGATGCCTACAAGAAGTTCATCGATGCCTATCTGAAGTCGTCCGGCGGCTAGACTAAAGCCGTTTTGGTACGGCTTGTCTGGATCGGCGATGGTACGGAGCGCGCGCTTTCTGAAGAAGCGCGCGATCTTCTTTCTTCGGGCGCTCCGCTCTTCCACGCCGCCGCGGACGATCCATCGTTCGCGTCGATCTCCGCGCATTTCCCGGTCGCTGCGCTCGGTCACGAAGGAGCGCCGGATGGCGCGGTGATCCTGTATCCAGGCGATGGACCAGCACCCGATCGCCCCCTGTATCAACTGGCGAATGTCGTCGAGCGCTTGCTCGGACCCGGCGGCTGCCCGTGGGACCAGGAGCAGACTCATGAATCGCTGAAACAGCATTTGCTCGAGGAGACCTACGAGGTGCTCGAAGCAATCGACGGCGGCTCGGATGGCGCGTTAGAAGAAGAGCTTGGCGATCTGCTCCTCCAGCCCATGATGCACGCCCAGATGAAGAAGCTGGCCGGCTCGTTCGACATCGATCGCGTGGCCAATCACATCGTGCTCAAACTGGTTCGCCGCCATCCCCACGTCTTCGGCGACACGGCCGTAACCGGGTCGGCCGACGTGCTCGCGAATTGGGACACGATCAAGCAAGGCGAGAGGTCAGAGCCCAGGGCGATCCTAGCCGGCGTCCCGCGCAGCATGCCCGCGCTTCTGCGCGCTCACGAGATCAGCAAGCGTGCGGCAAGGAGTGGGTTCGAGTGGCAGGATATTGAGTCTGTGTTCGGCAAGCTCCGCGAGGAGGAGAACGAGCTGCGACAAGCCATATCAAGCGGCGATCGCGAAGACATCGAGGGCGAGATCGGCGACCTCCTGTTCACTGCCGTCAATCTCGCGCGCTGGGCGGAAGTCGAGCCAGAGGAGGCGCTGCGCCGCATGCTTCACCGGTTTACCGAGCGGTTCACAGCCATGGAAGCCGCGTCGTCGAAGCCGCTCCGGGATCTAACGCCCGAGGAATGGGACGAGTTGTGGGAGGCGGCGAAGGCGGCGGAAGTTTGATGGGCGAGGGGCTGATCTCGGATTACCGATCACGGATCACCGATCACCGAAAAACAAAAGAACCCCCCGCGCTGTCTGCGCGAGAGGCCTCTCCCCTTTGCTGCCGAGTTTTAACCCGGCTGTAAATCCATTATACGCTGGTTTTTTGCGCCCGCCACCGCAATTTATCGAATCTTTACAAATCGGATGGCACCTGATACGTCAGATTCAGAACGGATGAAGCCACTTACACGCTCCCTCGGCGTTCTCGGAATAATCAGCTTGGCCACGGCGAGCCTCGCCTGGATCGACACCGGCCACATGATCGTCGCCGCCATCGCCGAAAGACGCCTGACGCCGGTCGTGCGTAAGAAGGTCGACGATCTGCTCAAGGTCGGGGCTACCGACAAGGCGGCCGACTTTATCACTGCCGCCTGTTGGGCAGACGACAAGAAGAAAGAGACCGGCACGGATGCGTGGCATTACATCAACTTCCACTTCCGGGCGGACGGAAAGCCAAATACCAATCAGCCCGCCAAGCCGAATATCGTCGACGCCATCGACAACGCGACCTTCACACTGAAAAACAAGACTAAAAGCGATGCCGAGCGAGCCGATGCCCTTCGCTATTTGCTCCACTTCGTGGGGGATATCCATCAGCCTCTTCACGCGGCGGCCCTGGATTCGGACGCCCATCCCGAGGGTGATCGCGGAGGCAACGACTTCCCCATCGTGCCGGGCGAGCTGCTGAAAAACATGGAGCAGCCGCCGCTCAATCTCCATGCCCTCTGGGACACCGCCGGTGGCGAGCTCGAGAGCCTTCCACGCCCTCTGGCTGCCGAATCTTTGGGCCGCATCCTCATTCAAGCGGACCGGTTCGCCACCCGCTATCCCGCCAAAAGATTTACGCGCCAACTTGCGGTGGTCGACCCCAATCAATGGGCGCTCGAGAGTTTCGAGCTTGCGCGGGACGTGGCCTACACCACGAAGCCGGACGCAGCCCCCACCGACGCTTACATGCGCATGTGCCGGCTCTTTTCCGAGCAGCGAATGGTGCTGGCCGGCTATCGCCTAGCCAATCTGCTCAACCGAATTCTCGATGAGCCGGTCAAGGGGAAGAAGAAGGGCGGATCAGTACAGTAGAGGTTTGGAATTTGGAATTTGGAATTTGGAATTTGGAATTTGGAATCGGATTGAAAATATCGCGCGACCCTGCTCATCGTTCCCTAGTTCCCAATCCTCGCCCCCATTCCAAATTCCAAATTCCAAAGTTCCCTGGTGCTACGCCGTCACCAGCGCCTGATCCAGCGCCAGAAGGGCGGCGTCCACAACCCGCTTCTCATCCGCCGAAAGCTTCACGATCGGCAGCCGCACGTCCTCGCAATTGAATCCGCGCTTGGACAGCGCGTACTTAATCGGCCCCGGCGACGGTGCCGAAAAGATTGCCTTGAATACGGGAGACAACCGCTGGTGCAGCGCCAAGGCCCGCTGGGGATTCGAGGGGAAGCTTGAGATCATTTCCTTCAGCTCGGCACCGACGATGTGCGCCGCGACGCTGACCAGCCCATGCCCGCCAACACTCAGCACCGGCAAGGTGATCGCATCGTCCCCGCTGTAGACGCGGAACCCGGTCGGCGCCTGCGCGGCGACTTCGCTGATCTGAGGCAGAACGCCGCTGGCCTCCTTCACCGCCACGATGTTGTCGATCTGCGCCAGTTTCATCAGCGTCGGCGTTTCCAAGTTGATCGATGAGCGC
>JBBREM010000170.1:0-3446 GCA_038202925.1 Fimbriimonadales bacterium
TGACGACCAACGCCATGTCTATCTTTCACGTCGGGCAGAACATCGTTAACAATGCTCAATGGAAGGGCTTCATCGATGACGCGAGGGTCTACAACACCGTTCTCACCGATGCGCAGGTCGCCGGGCTCGTCCCCGAGCCGACCTCGATGGCTGCTCTCGGACTTGGCCTCCTCGCGATCCTACGACGCCGCCGCAAGAGCTGAAGAAGGTTTAGGATCAAAAACGGGGGCGTTAGCCCCCGTTTTTATTTCTATTTAGGAGGCCCGAGTGTAGCGGGCGACCATGTAGGTGTCCCATCCGCCGTTCTCGTTCTGGCCGGTCGAAGTCAGCGTGCGATGATTGTCGTCGACGATCTCGATCGTGTCGCGATAGAGCGCGGTGCCCTCGCCCATCATGTTCGGGCCCTCGCAATCGAGCGTCATAACGCGCCCGTCTTGGCTCAGCGTGCCCGTGTACTTCCACAGGTGCGAGGAGACGGACATGACCATAAACGCGCGGTATTCCTTAAACGTCAAATCGTATCCGAGGCCGACGTAATAGGTCATCGGCATGCCTCCGGGCATCGTCGTCTTCCCTTCTCCGTACGACCACAGGCCGTCGAGGCTCTTCACGCTCTCCGTTCCGGAACTGGTCGCCTTCGAGCCCTCCGGCATCGTCATCACGCTCTCCGTGCGCCATTCGCCGACCAGTTTCTGGAGCCATTCATGCTCGCGAACAGGCTTGCTGCCCATTTCCATTTGCTCTTGGGTTTCAATACTCATCGTTTCCTCCGTAGGGAGGCTAGTTTATCCCGCCCCTTCGCGCTTTGGGCAACGGTTCTTTGTCATCCCGGAGCGGAGCCGAGGGATCAAGAGCCGCGAGCTTTGACCGATACCCCGCCACGCCCCGTGGCGCGAGGTTGTGCCCCATCGGGGATGGCGGATATCAAAATGTCTTGGTTTCTGAGACGCCGGTGGAAGCGGCGCAACGGCCCTACCATTGCGTTATGAACCTCTTCGTCCCAAGCAGGTCCAAATCAGAAATGAACGCGAGCAACACACCCATTCTCCGGACGTCGACAGGCTGGAAACAGAGCTTTCACCGCTACATCAGGTCAGTCGGGTGGTTGCGCTGGCTGTTTGAAACGAAGGACGGTGAAATCGTCATCGTCCAGGCTCCGAACGCGCCGTTGATCCTCGCACTAGTCGCCGATGTCGTCGCGTACGTTGTGCAGGGACAGGTCCGTGAGGTCGCGAACTGGATCGCGCAATTAATCTTTGCGCTATGGGCGGTCTTGGAGATTGGATGGGGCGTCAATCCCTTCCGCCGCATCCTCGGTGCCGCCGTGCTAGCGCTCGTCAGTTTCGCCATCGTTAACCGCCTGGTTTAACGAGACCTCTTCCGGGGTCGGCGGCTCGAAGATGTCCCACCACTCGCGCAGCCGCTCCGGTCGAATCCGAAAGGTATGCGGCGGCAGGCGGTCATTTCGCGTGTGAATCCGCTGGAGCAATTCGTCCCATGAGACTTCACAAAACACGATCTCAAAGCCGGAACCGAGTTCGGCGGCCTGGTGCCTAAACTTCTCCCGCTCCGTCCTCGACCAAAATCCATAGTCGAGAATCACATCCACCCCGAGGATCAGAACCTGCTGGGCCACCGCCCACTGAACCGACTCCACCGGATCGCGCGCCGCATCGAGCTGCTCGATCGTGAGCTCGTTTCCATACAGCGATTCGACCCATTCGTCAGGCGTCAGCCTCAGTGCCCGCCGTTGCGCAGCGATCTGTCGAGCATGAGTCGTCTTGCCTGAACCAGGAAGGCCGCACATAAGAATGAGGGTCGCCATCGAATCAAGGAGGCTACCAGCCTGCGAGCTAACAGCCTCCACAGCAGCGACGGAGGCATGAAACACGCATTTCTGGCTGTACAGGCCGCGCGCATAAGGCGGAACACCGATAAGGCAAGACGCGCGCAACGGAGCGGGCAGGAGACAACTATGAAATTTCGCACCATCCTTCTTGGAACCACCACAATGCTCGCGAGCTTAGCGCTCGCCGTCGCCGTCACCTTCAATGACACTAGGGGTTCGGGACGTGCCGCCGATGGCGATGGAGTTCTTGCGAGCTTTGAATTCGAGGCTCATCAGGCACTGAAGGGAGATAACTCGAAGCAATACGGCAGGTTCCGGCTCGAGGAACGGCTTGGGGAGAAGAGCAACATTTCGCTGCGGCTCGCATCGGTTACCGCCATGAGCGAGAACCTTGGAACCGCCACGTTCTTCGGCCCCGGTGTCTATCGGGTTGCTTCCCCGAGTGGCGTCCATGAATACAAGGGGTCGATATACGTGTCGGCCACCAGCAATGGACATCCCGACGAGAACGCCGCGCCGGATACCCTTACGGCGACATTTACGCCGACAAACCCTGATGGCGAGTCGTTCTCGTTCTCAGGCAGCGTCACCAAAGGTGACATCGCCGTCGCGACGACCCAGTCGTACTAGAGATCCTTTCTCTGGCGGAGCCTCTGCGACAAGAGGCTCTGCTAAGGGATAGTGATGCCGACCTTTCCCCGGGCGTGGCCTTCCGCCAGATAGCGCATCGCCTCGGGGACGTCGCCCAGGCTGTAGCGCCGGTCGATCACCGGCTTGACCTTCCCGGATTCCATTAGTTCGGCCATGACGGCAAGGTCTTCTTTCGTCGTTTTGGCCATGAAGAGGATCATCTTGTTGCTGCTGAACGCAGAAGACAGCCGAGCCTTCAGGAACCCCACCATCATGCCGAAGATCCCCGTCATCGGTCCGCCGACGAGCACATAGCGCGCGCTGGGCGTCAAAATACGCCGGCATTCCGTCACCGAATGCGTCCAATGACAATCCAAGACGAGGTCGTAGCGACTCCCCGTTGCCGTAAAATCCTCTTGGGTGTAGTCGATGACGTGATCCGCGCCGATCGATTGGACCATGGCCACGTTTCGGGTGCTGCAGACGCCGGTCACCACTGCACCGAATGACTTCGCGATCTGAACGGCATAGGTGCCCACGCCGCCTGCCGCGCCATTGATTAAGACCTTGTGCCCCGGCTGAATCTTGCCGTAGTCGCGGAGCCCTTGCAATGCCGTGAATGCCGCCACCGGCGCGGAAGCCGCTTCTTCGAACGTCACGTTGGCCGGCTTCTTCACGAGCTTGGAGCCGCACGCGTATTCGGCAAAGGCTCCGGCGCAAACTCCGAACACTTCGTCATCTGGCTTGAGCCCGGTGACGTCCTTGCCAACCGCTTCGACCACGCCCGCCACATCGCGCCCCGGCCGCCCGGGCTCTTGGATGCTTGGTTTGAGCATCTTGAACAATTTGCGCATGAGGTACGGCACGCCTTTCATCATGTGCTTGTCGAGCGGGTTCAGAGCCGCCGCGCGAACTCTGATTAGAACCTGGTCATGCCCGGGAGTCGGCTTCTCGATCTCTTCATAAC
>JBBREM010000171.1:0-3184 GCA_038202925.1 Fimbriimonadales bacterium
CTGGGAGGGCAGCCGCCCTCCCATGCCAGCAGGCAGAGATCGAGCAGATGAAGGCATAGTTGCGCGTACTGGAACAGTGATCAAGGCTCCTAAGCCATAACAAAAGACCTAACCGAGGTTAACTGCGTCCTCGACCGCACATCTGATCACTAGGATGTCCAATGAAAACAACAATCACGCTACTCGCCATCGTTTCCATCGTTGCCGGTGCCTTCGCTCAAATGGGCCACGTTTCCAAGGACGCGAAGCACGTCATCGCCTGCCCCGTCACCGGTGACAAGGTGGATATGGACAAGGCGGCCAAGAGCCACATGTACGCCGATTACAAGGGCAACCGCTACTTCTTCTGCTGCGGCATGTGCCCAAGCCAGTTCAAGGCGCACCCGGCCAAGTTCGCCATGAAAGCGCACGTCAAGACGCCGGGAGGTAAGAAGCACCATGGCTAAGATCGAAGTCTTCACTGCCGGATGCCCGCTCTGCGAGGAAGCGGTTATCGCGGCCCGCGAAGGAGCCTGCCCGAACTGCGAGGTTCTGGTCTACGACCTTCACGATGATGGAATCGCTGAGAAAGCCCACGCTTACGGAATCGACCGCCTACCGACCGTTGTGGTCAACGGCGAAATCGTCGGGTGTTGCTCCCAAGGGAAACCGGACGCCGAGTCCATCCGCGCCACGCGACTCGCGAGTCACTGAACGAACGAACAAAGGGCCGATATCCGGCCCCTGTCTTTGCAGCCATCAAGCGAGAAACAAATCTATGAAACTATCAATCACATCAGCAACCCTTGCCGGTCTCCTGTTCGGCATGACAGTCACTACGAGCATGCAAGCGGTCGCACAGCATGGGAACATGAAACCGCCTCACCAAATGAGCGGGGCCAAGCCGCACAGCGGATCGATGCAGATGCACGAGGCCATGATGGCACCCATGAAGAACATGGGCAACATGACGGGCGACCCTGACCGCGACTTCGCTTCGATGATGGCCGAACACCACATGTCCGCCGTCGCTATGGCCAAGTTGGAGCTGAAGTATGGCAAGAACCCAGAACTGCTCAAGCTGTCCAAGAACATCATCAAGAGCCAGTCCGAGGAAATCAAGATCCTGCTGAAGCACGCGAAGATGAAGCACTAGGTGGCCATCGACCCTGTATGCGGCATGACGGTCGAGCCAAACGATGCGGTCAGCTCGCTCTTGTACGAGGGAACGACCTTCTACTTCTGCAGCAAAGGCTGCGTTGAGAAGTTTCGTGCCGATCCGGAGCGGTACCTAGCGCCACCTGGCGAACAACCCCGAACGAATCCGAACCCGGCCGCGGAGCACGAAGGCGCGCGGAAAGTTCGGTACACGTGCCCCATGCACCCGCAGATCGTGCGAGACGGGCCAGGCACCTGCCCCATTTGCGGCATGGCGCTGGAGCCCGAAACGACGACCCTCGATGAAACGCCCGATGCAGAGCTGATCGACATGTCGCGGCGCTTCTGGATCAGCGCGATCCTGACGCTGCCGTTGCTGCTTGCCGTCATGCCTCACCTATTCGGGGCGGACATCTCGAAGTGGATCGCCCACGGCGTGCTCGGCTGGTCGGAACTAGCTCTGGCGGCCCCAGTCGTCTTGTGGGGCGGTTGGCCCTTCTTCGTGCGCGGCTGGGCGTCGATCGTTCACCGCAGCCCGAACATGTTTACGCTGATCGCAATCGGAACGGGGGTTGCGTGGGTGTATAGCGTGGTCGGCGTCCTTGTCCCGAGCATTTTCCCGTCAACTTTCAGAAATGCGATGGGCGGGGTCGATCTCTACTTTGAAGCCGCCGCCGTTATCACGACCCTCGTCCTTCTCGGCCAGGTGCTGGAGCTCAAAGCGCGGAGCAAGACGAGCGCTGCCATCAGAATGCTGCTGGGACTTGTCCCGAAGACGGCGAGGATCATACGAAACGGCATGGAAGAGGATGTCCCGTTGGACTCAGTTCATGTGGGCGATCTCTTGCGCGTTCGGCCAGGAGAAAGCATCCCCGTCGACGGAGAGGTCACCGAGGGCCGCAGTTCGGTTGATGAATCGATGATGACCGGCGAGCCGATGCCGGTCGAGAAGGAACCCGGCTCGCGCGTGACTGGCGCCACGGCGAACGGAACAGGATCGTTTGTCATGCGGGCGCAGCGTGTCGGGTCAGAGACCTTGCTCGCCCAGATCGTACGGATGGTAGGCGAAGCGCAGCGAAGCCGCGCGCCTATTCAGCGACTTGCCGACATTGCCGCAGGCTACTTCGTTCCGGCAGTGATTCTTGTCGCGGTCGCCACTTTCATCGTCTGGGCCGTCTTCGGTCCCGCGCCTTCCATGGCTTACGCAGTGATCAATTCTGTCGCAGTCCTCATCATCGCATGTCCCTGCGCGCTCGGTTTGGCTACGCCGATGTCAATCATGGTGGGCACGGGCAGGGCCGCCCAAGCGGGAGTTCTGATCAAAAGCGCCGGAGCACTCGAGACGTTCGAGAAGGTGGATACGCTCGTCATTGACAAGACCGGAACGCTCACCGAAGGCAAACCCAAGGTCGTAAGTCTGACGCCATTTGGCGACGCGAAGGAAACCGACATGCTTGCCTTGGCGGCGGGCTTGGAGCAAGGCAGCGAGCACCCGCTTGCGGCAGCGATCCTCGCTGCGGCCACGGAGCGTGGACTCTCGCCGGAACCCACCTCCGACTTCGCGTCCATCAGCGGCAAAGGCGTCCGGGGAGTGCAGCGTGGCGCGGTAGTCGCCGCCGGCAACCGCGAGCTGCTGAAGGAACTCAGCGTAGACGCATCCGGTGCGGAATCGACCGCCGAGGGCCTGAGAGCTGAGGCTCAGACCGTGGTCTACATCCTCCAGGGCGGACGCCTTGTTGGACTGATCGGGATCGCCGATCCAATCAAAGAATCGACGCCGCAAGCGCTACAAGACCTGAGGCAGGAGGGCATTCGCGTCGTAATGCTTACAGGCGACAGCCGCACAACCGCTGAGGCGGTCGCTCGAACGCTCGGGATCGAGGATGTTGAAGCAGAAGTCTTGCCCAGCCGTAAGCGCGAAATCGTTCAAGAACTCCAGGCCGAGGGAAAGATGGTCGCGATGGCCGGCGATGGCATCAATGACGCTCCCGCGCTGTCGCAGGCTCAGGTCGGCATCGCAATGGGTACTGGGACGGACGTTGCGATC
>JBBREM010000172.1:0-3072 GCA_038202925.1 Fimbriimonadales bacterium
AGCAAGAAAATCATGTAGCCCGACGCCGCAGTAGGCAGCACAAGGGCGGCGAAGGTGTTTAGAAGGCCAAGTCCTTTGAGTAACAGGAACGAGGGGATCATCGCCACTTCGGCGGGAAAGGCCATCGTGGCGAGAAGGAACAACAGAATCTTGCCCGAGGCCTTGATCGGATAGCGCGACAGTGCGTACGCGGCGAGCGGATTGACGATGAGCTGAACGAGGATGGTAAGCAGCGCGAAGAATGCGGTGTTCCACAGCGCCCGTCCGTGAAACAGGATGTAGTTCAGCACGAACCGGTAGTTTCGCGCCGACATCTCGCCCTTGATGCTGCCTTCGTTTTGGGCTAGGGTGGCGCGCTCGAGGGCCTCGATGGGCATCGGCGCAGCCCCAGCCAATGCAGCCCACCGCGCTTCGACGGTTTCGCCGCGATAGCGCTGCGGCAGCTTCGCCTGAAACTCCGCAAGAGCCAGCCCACCGTTGGGAAGATCGAGCTGCTCGAACTTCGTCGCCTTTCCTTTCAATTCGGGCGGAACCTGATCGAACGTGCCCTTGTATTTGCTCTTGATGAACGCCTGGTACATTTGCCGGGCAAACACCGGCACTCGGAACTCCGCGGGCAAGGTTTGCTTGAAGACCAGCCACCCATCCCAGCGCCTTCCCGACTTCGGTTTCCACTTGTCCCTTTCGAAGAGCTCGGCCGGGACGTCGACGGCGTCGAAAGTGAGTTGCTCCTCAACGTAGGACCGGTTATAGGCCTGGATGTCGCCGCCGAAGCGGTCACGCAGCCAGCCCTGATACATCACCTGCAGGCGATTCGAGGATTGGTTGGGGCCGAGCCCGAAGCCCGCCTTCCAGTAGTCGAGAGGCAGGCTCATCAGAAACTGCTCGTACCGTTTGATATCGGCCGGCGTCGAAGACGGCCCGGTGCGGGTCGAGGCGATCGCGCTCTCGTCTTGGCGATATTTGTCGTGGACGTACTTGTTGAGCAGTTGCTCGCGGTCGAACCAGAACTTGGGGAGGATCGAGTTGTCGCTCTCGTCGGTGGGTCCCTTAAAGCCGGTGCTTACCATCAGCACGAAGGGATAGAGGGTGGTGACCGCGCCAAGCGTGAGCAGGAAGTAGACGATGCTAGTCGCGAGGATCGCCCTCGGCCGCTTCCGTCCAACTTTCCCTACGAGGCTCATCGCTTGGCGCTAATGGTAGCGCGTTTAAGCGCTCGCGTGCAGGGCGCGCCATACAAAATAGCCGGCCATGACAAATCCATAGATGGCAATCGCCACCCGCAGCTTCTCCGGATTGAAACGCTGCGAGACTCGGGCGGCCACGAATCCGCCTATCAGAGAGCCGATCACAAGCCACAGCGCCGGCCAAAACACGACGAGTCCCTTCGCGACGAAAACCGCCGAACAGCTGAAGTTGATGATGAGGCCGAGCCAGTTCTTGACGGCGTTCAGCTCGTGGATATTGCCCTCCATGTAAAGGGCAAAAGCGGCGAGCATCATGATGCCCATCCCCGCGCCGAAGTAGCCGCCGTACACCGAGACCAGGAACTGAAGCGCCCAGCCGTAGGGCTCGGGCAACTTGCGGTGCTTGGATTGCACCAGAGTCTTTACTTTGGGCTGAAAGAGGAGCAGGGCCGACGCAATGAGGATGAGGCCGGGGATCACGGCGCGAAACACATGGTTGCTCGTGTTGAGCAGGAGGAAAGCGCCGGCGAGCGAGCCCAACAGAGTGGGCAAAAACAGCTTCTTCAGATAGCCGCCGGTCTTCGCGTAGAGGTTCTTGAAGCCAAGTCCGCCGGTCAGCGAGCCGGGCCAGAGCCCGACTGAGTTGGTGGCGTTGGCAACCTTCTCCGCGAGCCCGAACACGACGGTAAGGGTTGGAAAGGAGATGAGTGAGCCGCCGCCGGCAACCGCGTTCAGCCCGCTGGCAAGAGCCCCGACCAACACGAGCAGCGCGGCGTCGAGCTGATTCAGAGCTTCTCCATCAACCCGGCCATTTCGATGGCCGCGAGGGCGGCCTCGCGTCCTTTGTTGCCAAGCTTGGCTCCAGCCCGATCGAGGGCTTGATCGATCGTGTCGGGGGTCAATATCCCCCAGGCAACTGGCACCTGCGACTCGTTTTGAATCGCCATGAGGGACGTGCTGACGTCGGCGCCGAGGAGGTGGGCATGGGCCGTCTGCCCCTGCAGAATGCATCCCAGCGCGATCACCGCGTCCGGCGGATTATCCGAGGCGACCAAGCGCCGCACGAGCGGCGGAATCTCCCAAGTGCCGGGCGCGTGGATCACGTCCACCTCGTCGACGCCGTGCCGGGAGAGCTCGTCGAGGGCTCCTTCAAGAAGCTGCTTGGTGACGATCTCGTTCCAACGGCTAGCGATCACCGCGAAGCGCTTCTTCTCACCATTCATGCGGGCGCGCACGGTGCGCACGATCACTCCGGCGTTACCCCTTTTGCGGCGTCCTCGATCTCCTTTAGAAGCGTCTTCTCGGTATCGGGGGAATAACCGAGCCACATTCCCTTCACGATTCCGTCCGGGCCGATCAAGAGGAGCAGCGGGAAGCCCATCGAGCCAAGAACTCTCTTGATGTCCGCCGGGGGAGAGCAGTAGCCGCCCCGATCGTCATCGAGTGAAGCGACGATCATTCCAACCGGGAGCTTGACGGATCCCAGGAAGCGGAGAAGCTCGTCAGAGGGTTTCGAATCAGCCTGCCGAACGACAAGGAGCTTGTTGCGCGCAAGCCTGCCCAGATCAGCCGGCCCTGAGGGCGACTTCCAGACACCGAGGGAGACCTTCGTTCCGACGTCGATCAGATTGGGAATGAAGGGAAGCGCGAACGCGCTAAATCCAGCCGGAGGGACCGTCGTAAATACGTTCGCGGGAACTTTGGGAGCGAAGTTATAGCCGCTGAACTCGGTCACGATGTGCGCCGAGCCCTGCTGGTTCCTTTGGCGGGTATCCAGTCTCAATAGCCGGCCATCGCTCGAGATGTCGAAGGTTTTCTTGGTTGTCCCCTGCTCCGAGTCCCAAATGGCAACATATCGGTCGCCACCGGTGATTTTCGACTCCAG
>JBBREM010000173.1:0-3039 GCA_038202925.1 Fimbriimonadales bacterium
CGAACGCCGAACGTTCCCTACGCCACCCTCTCCGGCAGCTTCTCCAACGAGCGGAATGCCATCTTTGAGGCCATCGTGTTGACCAGGTGTCGCTGCGGCAAGGTGGTGAACACGCCCGTCTTAAATCCGCACATGCTTGAAACCATTTCTCGCTGAACCATCGGCACCATGCATAGGAGGGGCGAAATGAGATCGCGCGCCGGGGCCAGCCAGGTGAGATCCGATTGGTAGACCGGGGTCATCCACTTCGACGCTGTTTGGTAGAAGCGGATATGCCGCCGGCGAATTCTATCGTAGTTGAGCAGCGCCGCCGTTATGTTGGGCTCGACGGAAACGCAGTTGGCCAGCATCCAGGCATCGAACAGCGCCATGCTCGCGCCCTGTCCAAGCTGAGGGCTGCTCGCGTGGGATGCGTCTCCGAGGAACACGACGTTGTCCCGCACATCGCCAGTCGTTCTCACATCGAAGTACGAGGCGACGGTTACTTGCTCAGGGCTGACGATCTGATCCAACACGCTCGCTAACCCAGGCATCATGCTGGCGACGTCTTCCTTCCACGCCTTCAGGCCCGTTTCCTTCCATCGCTCCACCTCTGAAAGCTTGATGCTCCAAAAGAGGCTGATGAGTCGGCCGCCCTGGCCCGGCAGGCAGCCTGATGGAAGAATCCCTGCCATGCGCCGGGTTCCGTCGTAGGTTTGAGCCAAGAGATTGTCGGGTACTTCGCCCCAGTTCTCGACCGATACCCAAAGCGCGCCGTAATCGTAGGGCCGCGCCGACCGCTCAAACCCGAGCGACTTCCGCAAGTGCGAGTGAGCGCCATCCGCTACGATGACGAGGTCGTAGGGGCCGAACCGGTGCTCCCCCGCGAGCAACCATCGCTCGTCAATCCCGTCGATGGCGAGCCCCGAGCGGACGGTGACCGCCTGCTCAGTGAGCACGGTGTTAAGGATCTGAAACAGCGCGCCGCGGTGAATGCCGAGTCCGAACAGTCCGGTGCCAAGATTGCGGTAGCGCAGGTCGAGCACCTTACGCCCGCCGGCGGTGTGGCCGATCAGTCGCTGGATGCGGGAGCCGTGGCGAATGGTCTGATCGAGCAGGCCAAGTCGCTGCAGGACGTACTGGCCGGTCGGCGCGAGAAGGATGCCCGCGCCGGCCGGGCCGAGCTGCGGCGCTTTCTCGAAAATCGTGACATCATGGCCAGCGCGGGCCAGAAATAAGGCAGCCGCTGGCCCCCCGATGCCGCAACCGACAACGGCCACTCGCAATGGCTCTGCGGCAGCGCCCACGCTCCAACTGTACGGTATCAGGGACGCGCGAAGAAGATTCCGCCGAAAATCCCAGCGATTATAAGGATGCCTCCACCGAGACCAATTGCGCCGGTGATGATGCCCGCGATAGCGAGCCCTCGGTTGTTGCCTTTCAATCCAACGCAGCTCAGCACGACCGCAATCGCGCCCAGTGGCATGCTGATGCACGAGACGCATACGCTGAACATGGACAGGATGCCAATGATGAAACCGGCGATCGCCATGCCGTCCGCCGGGCCGGTCGGGTTCTGATAGCCCGGGCGGTAATACCGCGCGGTCGGTGGTTGTTGCCAGTTTGGGTTGGGCGCGTCCTCGATCGGCGGCGCGTACGGCTGGGCGGAAAATTGGAAAGCGCAGTTGGGACAGACGGGCGACGTGTCCATAACCGACGCCCGGCACTGCGGGCAGTGCTTGTACTGGGGCGGGATGGTGGACATGCGGCTAGGCTGCGGCGTCGTATGCTCGCTTGAGCCAGTATCGCACCTGATCGTCGATCTCGTCCATCGAAGTGATGGCGATTCGGTGGGTGATTCGGTCGCCGGTAGCCTGTCCCCCCGTGTCGATCAGCCGCCCCCCGGGGGCCACCCCTCTCAGGCAAAGCCCGAGGTCGATGCGGGAGTTGGTGGTGGGCTTGATTTGGGCGAAGACGTTTTTACGGTAGAGCGGAACGATGGTGGCTGCCGGACATGCCTTAACATCATCGCCAAGTTGGAGGCACAGCTTCAATAGGGACTCATAGATGGGCCCGAGGTGAGCCTTCTTTCCCGCATATTGCGCTTCGGCGTTCGCGTCGGGGTCGTAGCCCTCCGGCCCACGCCCCGCCGCTCGCTCCACGATCCACAGCACGTAGTTCGTCGTGATGCCATGTTCGGCTTTAAGCCATACGCGGCGTTCCTTCTCGTCCGCCGGCCCTTCGGCATGGAGCAAGGCGACCCACTCCTCGATGGTGCGGCTCGTCCGCTCCTTGAGATTCCTCACCGCCGCCTCCTCCATCGCGAAGCCGGGATGCATGCTGTAAATCGAGCCGGGTCTCATGCATCCATTTTCCGCTATTTGAGAGCGGGCAGCCGTAGTTGTCATCCCGAGCGAAGCCGAGGGCTCGAGCTAGTGGGTGCCGTATTTTCAAAGCGGTCTGGATTCCTCGGCAAGCTCGGGATGACAGTTACAAGGAGTTGCTTGTGGTCTCGGCTCACAAACCTAATGCCCGGCCAAACCCTTCGGAAACACAACATCCCCCGAGATGCATCGATCATTCAAAGGGAGCGCCATCGCCACACCATCTGGCACGTCATACGGCAACTTCAAACCGAGTTGGCTCGCGGGTACAAAACCGAAGCGAGGATAGTAGCTCGGATGCCCGATTAGGACGATCGCGTCATAGCCCAGTCCCCGCGCTTCCTTAACCGCCTGCTCGACCAACAGCCCGCCACAACCCTGTCTCTGCGACAATGGGCGAACTCCGATCTGTCCGGGCGCCAGCACGCGCCCTCCGGAGAGCTTAGCTTCGCTCAGCAAAATGTGCCCTCGATCGCCAGCAAACAACGACACCACCGCATCGCCATCGGCGACAATGCGCTGGGCGATCTCACCCTCCAGCTCGCGTCCGAAAGCCTCGCGATGGATATCCAGGATGAGATCCATATCCTCAAGCAGTGCCGCGCGAACTTGCATCGAGTCTAAAGAGTGGCACGGAAATCGCCTCTGACGCCAATGTGAAACCGCCGTCGTCATC
>JBBREM010000174.1:0-2915 GCA_038202925.1 Fimbriimonadales bacterium
ATGGAAAGCAGACGGCCAGAATGCCCTCGGGCTCTCATTAGCGAACGCCACGACGCTGTTTATGAAGAATGAGGCGGCCGCGGGCAAGACTGAGAACATGTGGCCCCCTGAACTGGATGCAATCATCGCCGCGCCTACGCATCATCGACTCGCTTTCGAGAGCGAAACGATGCGTGTTCTGGAGACGCGGATCGAGCTGGGCGAGACCACGGCGCTGCATTCGCATTCTTGGCCGGCGCTGCTTTACGTGTTGAGCTGGACCGACTTTGTCCGCCGCGATGAATTCGGCCTCGTGCTGCACGACACCCGCCTAAGCGGAACCGCGCTAGAGCCCGGAACTGCCTTCTGGTCGGGGCCGCTTGCGCCTCACACGTTGGAGAACGTCGGAGACCGCCCTCTGCACGTCATCCTGGTGGAAATGAAAGCCACAACGGGGGCCTACGGTGGGTGACCGGCGGCACCGCCTTCCAAGTAGGATGCAACCAGACATCCACCCCCAACCCCTCCTTCAAAGGAAGGGAGCCCGTTCCCAAGAATGTACACTCCGCCGTGATGACAGCGAACGAAGCCCTGCTCGAGTCCTGGAGCAGGCAATGCAAAATGCTCGAGAACCTCATCGGGATCGTGACTCCGGATCTGCTCCTGGCGAAGCCTTCGGAGGACGGCTGGACGATCGCCTTCCATCTCGCCCACCTCCACTCCACGAGGCGCTATTGGCACATGAAGGCCACCAATCGCGAGGAACCCGTGGGCCCCAGCCTGTACACCGTGACCGGAGACGACTGGGTGCCGAGCATGGATCTCGACGAGATCAAGTTGCGGCTCAAGGAGAGCGAAACCCTGGTGCGCGAATGGGTGGCGACCGCGCTTGACTCCGGCGTGACCAAGGCCGGCAACTACGACCATCCCGTCCTCTACCTCGAGCACATGATCTGGCACGAGGGATGGCACTTCGCGCTCATCACTCTCGCAATCCGCCTAGCTGGCCACGAGCCCTCCGAGGAATGGGAGGAGAACCACGTCTGGGATCTCTGGCGCTTGCCTGACTGATCGCCCGTTATCCCCGCCGACGACGGATTAGGGCGATTGCGCCCGCGCCGAGGACGGCCATCGTCGCAGGCTCGGGCACCGGAGCGGTCGCGAGAAATCCGCGGATCTCCCCGCCGGGAAACGCGCTCGTGTGGATGTTCAGATACGACCTGCCCTGCTGCATCGCCGAGAGCAGCGCGCTAAACGCCGATGCCGCTGTCCCCCCGTTCGCCGCCACGTAGCTGGCGTTGTACGAGGCTGGGTCAAGCATATTAAAGGTGTTGTCATAGAACCCGCTCGTGACGCCCAAAGGGAAGCCGCTGAAGCTAGGTGTCTGCGTGGCCACTCCTGCAGTACCCGTGTTTGGAGTAGCAGTCGCCGCATGAATATGCGAGGCCGTCGTCGTGCTGACCAGCCCGCTGAACGTCACCTGGACCCGCATCGTCACGGCTGAGTCGTTCATCGTGACCTCGGCGAAGCCGGTGCCCGGCGAAGCGTTTGGTGGCGACTCGGAAGGTCCGTCCAGGTTCGCATCGAAGACGAATACGGTCGCTCGCGAAACAACAGATGCAGCTGCAAAGGCAAAGACAACCCCAACACGATTCAAAACCATAACTCAAACCTTCTCACGTCACAGTTGACGGAACGTATTTTATAGCGACTCAAGCTATTTCGACACCGCAATCTTGCCGGGATATTAACGCAATGTACAGTTCCTTGCCGTTTTAGGAGCATCCCAAGCACGCGCGAGGTTCTGGAGCCGCGAAAAGATATACAATGCCTTTCCTCACTTATGAAACGATCTCTCGCCATCGCGGCCTCCCTCTCTCTAGCTATCATCGCTTTTGCCGCGTATGACGGCATGTTGCTTACGCGGGTAGCCAAGCCAGGCGATCTGGCGAAGTACAAGCTGACCGCCGAGTTGGAGTACATGGGAAGCCCTGTCACGGTGACCGCGCTAATGACCGAGAAGGTCTCTCAAGTCGCGACCAATGGCAACATCACCATCGAGCAAGCGACGACGAACGTGTCAATCGACTTTGACGGCACGCCGATCAAGATTCCCGATAATCCAAGCGCCGTCATCTCCATCACCTCGACACCCCTTGGGACCATCGTGGGGACGAAGGCCGATTTCGCGACCGACTCGCTCATGCGCCTGTGGGTACTCCAAGCGTTGACCACTGCAGGCAAGCCTGTACAGATGGGAGAACTGTGGGCGTTTACATTGCCCAAGACTGCGAACACTGCCGAGATTAAGGGAAGCTACACCGTCGAGGCCGCTGAGAAGATTGGCGAATACGACACCTATCGCATCAAGGGAAGCACAAAGGAATCGGATGGCGCAAACCCTGCTTCGGTGCAGGCGACCTACTGGATCAACGTCAAGGACGGCTCCGTAGTTAAGGTGGTCGGCAACTGGACCAACGCGCCCATCCCACAGGTCGGGCCCTCCAAGGCGAAGCTCACCGTCAGTCGCCAAAACTGATTTCGGTCTCCCTCGGTCTAGGGGCTTCTTGGAGGTATGGGACACGACCACATCGGCTGCCGCCAGTTCTTTTGCTAGGTTTCTTGCCAATTTCGAATTCAGTGGGATCAAAAATTGATCGCAGGTCGAACAAGTGCACAATAGCAACAGGAATTCGATATGCGTTCTACATCTACCGCCCTCAAGGCCCTTCTGGCCATTACTTGTTTCGCGTCGTACACGATCGCAAGTGCGACGTTGGTTTCCCAGTGGCAATTCGAGAACAACTTTCTCGACAGCGCGGGAGGTAACAATGGGAATTCGGTGGGGACTGTCGGATTCACTCCAGGAGCATCGGGCCAAGCGATGTTTCTGCAGGGTTCCGGTTATATGGACGTCGCCAACCCCGTAGCGGGTG
>JBBREM010000175.1:0-2897 GCA_038202925.1 Fimbriimonadales bacterium
TCCTGCAGGGCACGGGCGAGCCGGGTCGGCCTGTCATTGGTTTGAAGGGTGCGCGTGAGACCGGACGCCTGAACGACACCAAGTTTTAGAGAGCCGGCCAGACGCAGCAAATCGTCCCAGTGTTCGGCGATCAGCCGTAGATTGATCGTGTTCGATGCCAGATCGTCGAGCGCGCCGTAGATCGCTTTTCGGTCGATGCGCCAGAACCTCAACCCGCCGACATCTGCGATTCGAGGGGAGAACTGGTAGCCGAGCAGGTGGAAGATTCCGAAGATTGTATCGGTGTAGCCGGCCGTGTCGGACATGATCTCCGTAGGTTGCAGCTCGGTCTCCTGCTCAAGGACGACGGCGAGCAGATAGAGGCTATCGCGCCGAGTGCCGGGCAGGGTGATCGCGTTTAAGCCGGTGAATTGGTTGGAAGCAAGGTTGTACCAGGTGACGCCGCGTTCGCGCCCGAAGTAACGCGGGTTCGGCCCCGAGTGGATGGTGCGTACCGGCACGACGAAGCGTAGTCCGTCGGCAGACGCTACTTCGCCGCCTTCCTAGTTTCGGGCAAGCGGTACTCCATTTTGAGCTGCGACGAGCGCGGCGTTGGCTGCCGTCAGTGTCTCGGCGCGAAGAAAGTTCTGCTTGACCCAGCTCAGCCGAGAACGGCGGAGTGCCGGCACATCGCCTCGCACCAAAGGCTCGAAGCCAGTGTTGGTCGCCTCCGCAACCAGCACCGCACATACGGTCGTTGCGATGTTTTCGGCTCTGGAAGCGTTCTCGCTTGCATGGGTGAAGTGCGAGGCGAAGTCCGTTCTTGCATGCACTTCGAGGATGAGTTCGGGCAGATCGAGACGTGGCAGACGGGCATCGACCGCTGCCCGAAGGGCGACCAGGCTGGCGGGTTCCTCGATCTTGTCAAGCGCTTCTACCGACAGGTCGACGTTGTCGCCCTTGCCCAGGATCACGACAGCAGAATTCTCCGGCACGCGCGCGGCGGTCTCGCGATAGGCGAGGTCTAGGCGTTGCGCAAGGCCGGCAAGCTCCTCCTCTGCCGATGTGGAGACCCCAACGGTGCGGCAGATCATGGGTCGCGCCGCTTCCCATGCTGCTCCCGAGAGAAGGCCTTTTCGGGGATCGGCGTAGCGCAGTGAGCGCACTGGAAAGATGTCGCGGCGACGAAATGCGCGCCGCAAACCGTCAAGCACGCATAGTCGATAGCCAGTGAGATCGAGTGAACCATCCGCAGTTTTGATCTGGGCCAACCAGTCTTTAGGCGCGAAGGCGGTTGGCATGGGTCCAGGGCGTTTGCCGCGGGAATGTATCGTACGGAGATACTCAACCGCATCCAGGAGCGGCCTCCCAGCTGGGGCCGCCTCAAGGTGGAGACTCGCAAGAAGCGCGGGAGCGTACCTGATTTTGCGGTGAAACTTCCTCAACTCGGTGAAGTAGGTCTCATCTTTAGGCTCGGCCAGCACACCGACTCGCTCTACGGCAGCCGACAGAACATCCCGGCCAATCAGCTCAAAGATGGTGGCACGCACCTTGTTGTCCGGCGTGGTTTCGTCCAAGACCACGATGCCCATATCGCGCAGCTTCAGCGCCGCCATGTCGAGGTCGCGAAGAGATCGAAGGCGAGCCTCCTTCGCTGCCGCTTCGGCCCCCGAGAACATCGCCGTGGTCACGGCATCGAACAGGTCGATCACATCGTCTCCCGCCGAAGCCTCAAGCGTGTGGATGAAGGCAAGCAGGGTTGCGGTACGTCTCTCGTCCGGCAATCGCGCTACGGCTTGCGCCCTGGCTACCAAAGCAAACTGTGCAAGTGCGGCGATCTTACCAGGCGGGATGCGCTCCAACTGCGGTAGGCCCAGGACCAGCGACCGAACTTCTTCCAGACGGACCACCGAACGACTGATCTCCGGCCCACTCTGTATATAGGGCCCATCGCGAAGCCGATCGAGGGGACTCTGGCGCTCGCCTTCGGGGACCGCAACCAAACTGTCCAAACGAACCCGAGCTTCTGGCGTGATCCCTTCCGCAAGGCTACGGTGAAGATGGGCAGCGGCGCGCAAACGAACCTTCGCCACAGCCCGCTCAAGAACGGATAGACCGGGCAGCAGGACCTTGGCCGCTAGCAGCCATGCGATCGCGCGCTCGAAGAGCGCCTTAGGCCTTTCTGTTCCTGTCCAGCAGAGCGCGTAAAGAAAACGGTTGAGGCGGAAGGCCACGCCGAAATCGGCGAACACACGATAGCCATAGCGTTCACGAATGCGCCCGCCATGTCTCCAGCGACCCGCGCTCGCTCCATAAAGCGTCATAAGATTGGCCGAGTGGGCGATCAGCATCTGGTCGGCGGCGAAGAGGACAGCTGACGCAGGCGTTTGGGAAAGGTCTTCCAGAAAGGTGCCCAGCAAGCGTACCGTGCCGAGCTGGACAGCAACGCCCAGGCGATTATGATCCCCACGATGTTCGGCTATGAACGCGCGGTCCGCGTCGTCGAGATGAAAATGCCGGGCGAGCTGGTCGGGCGTAGGTTCGCCGGAAAAGCGGCCATATCCGGCCTCTTGATCCTCCGTGAGAAACCCGACCGGCATTCTCAGGCCAACTTCAAGGTCGCTGTAGACGCGCGCAAACGCTTGCCAAGTAGTTCAGTGGCCTGAGCGCGCGGCTGTCCGTGCGCATCGACATAGGCGTAAAGCGTCGACAAGGAAATCCCAAGCTGAGCAGCAACGTCGCGGGCCACGTTTTCGCGATCAGCCATCATCGTCATCGCGGCCTTGAGCTTCGCCTTGGTCATGACACGTGGCCGTCCGCCTGAACGCCCTCGCGCCCGAGCCGCCGCCAGCCCCGCCATTGTTCGCTCGTGAATGAGATCGCGCTCAAACTCGGCAAGCGTCGCAAAGATGCCGAAG
>JBBREM010000176.1:0-2702 GCA_038202925.1 Fimbriimonadales bacterium
AGGAAATTAAGAAAAGCAGCCTCGTTCGCGAGGTCAGCAACTGGCTGCGCGTCGAGAAAAAGCCTTAGATTGTGGATTGGGGATTGGGGATCACTGATTACCGATCACCGCCTCCCCAAATCCAGAATCGGCAATCCACAATCCACAATCGACATCATCCTTTGAACAGCGACCGCATGATAAAGAACGCGTTGGCCGGCCTCTCCGCCAAACGCCGAGTGAAGTAGGGATACCACGAGTCCCCAAAGGGGATGTAAATCCGCACGTTGTAGCCTTCCCTCAGCAGCCGGTCCTGAAGATCGCGCCGGATGCCGTATAGCATCTGATACTCAAACCCGACCCTGTCGATCGTCTGCTCGGCAACGTAGGCGTTGAGCGCGTTCACGATTTTTTCGTCATGGGTCGCAAGTGCCGGATAATGCCCATCGATGAGCAGTCGTTTCGCCTGCCGGACATACGCAGCGTCAACCGCCACCTTATCCTGCAGCGCGACCGCGGCCAGCTCCAAATAGGCGCCCTTCACCAGCCTCACCCTGGCTTTCAAATCGATGATTGTCTGGACGTCTTCATCCGTGCGAAGGAGGTAACTCTGCAGGACGGTGCCGGTGTTCAAACCATCCTTGAGCGCCCTCACCACGGTGTCCATCGTGCGCTGCGTGTACTCGGTCGACTCCATGTCCACCCGCACGAAGTTCTTGTACGGCTCCGCAGCGCTCAGCACGTCGCGGAAGTTCCGCTCGGCGAATTCGGTGCCCTGATCCAGCCCGCACTGGGTGAGCTTGATCGAGATATTGCAAGTCTCGATGCCGTTATCTAGTTCTTGTGGGCCGATCCGATCGAGCATTTGGATGTAGGTCGACTTCGCCTGCATCGCCTCGGCCTCGGTTTTGGTGTTCTCGCCGAGATAGTCGAGCGAGATTTTGAAGCCGCGATCGAGCAGCGGTTGGGCGGCCTCCATCGCCTCCTCCACGGTGTCCCCGGCAATGAACCGCTTGACGAGCGGCCTAAACAGAAATGACTTCTTGACCAGCTTCTCGACGGGCTTGAGTCCAGCGGTTTTGAGAATGAAGGAGCGACTCAGCATCGAGCGGCAACAGTGTACTAGGACCAAGCCCGAAGAACCGTAGCCGCCGGTCTTCAGCCGGCGCGATGATAGCTGTAGCCGCCGGTCTTTAGCCGGCGTTCAATGGGCGGTAGCCGACCCGCACTGCGGGACGCACCGCGTCAACGCCATCCTCGCCCCCTCCCCGTCATGACTTGCCGCGAAGCCGGCAAGCACTTCCTCGTACTCCGCGTAGCTCGAACACCGCGTCAGGCGATCGCGAATCGCCGAAGCCCCAAACTCGCCCTTGATGTAGAGCGGAACCTGCCCTCGCAACTGGCGGCAGGCCCGAAGCTCGGCGGCTGCCCGGTCAGAAGGATCGGCCTCTTGTTCAAACTCGATCATGAGCCGAAGATGCTCAAGCGCCACCTCGATCCTGTCGGAAAGCGTCGGAGCGGCTGGCTCTGCCGCACCGGTCAAGGCGCAAGATATCCGTGCTAGCGCCCACGGATTGCTGATGGCGGCCCGCCCAACCATCACTCCGTCGCAGCCGGTCTCCCGCAGCATGCGCACCGCCGCCTCCGGCGTCTTCACGTCCCCATTCCCGACCAGCGGAACCGAGACCGCCTCGCGCATCTCGGTGATCAGTCTCCAGTCGGCCTCGCCATCGAAACCCTGCTTGGCGAACCGGGCGTGAAGCGTGATCATCCGCGCCCCCGCATCCTGAAACCTTCGAGCCAAGTCAGGCGCGGCGAACATCGAGTAGTCCCAGCCCGCACGTACCTTGACCGTGACCGGCACGTTCACTGCCGCCACCACCGCTGTCACGATTTGCTGCGCAAGCACAGGGTCCTTCAAGAGAGCCGCCCCGGAGCCGGTCTTGCACACCTTGGGCACCCAACACCCCATGTTGATGTCCACCAGGTCCGCGCCCATCTCCTCCGCGATCCTCGCCGTCTCCGCCATGATCTCCGGCTCCGCCCCGAAGATCTGAATTCCTAAGGGCCGCTCCGAGGGCTCGATGCGCATCTTGTTCAAGGTCTTCTTGGCGCCGTAGTGGATCGCCATCGCGCTGACGAACTCGGTAAACATCAGCCCCGGTCCCGCGATCCGCTTTGCGATGAGCCGAAATGGCAGATTGGTCACGTCTTCCATAGGCGCCAGAAGCAGCGGCGGAGACACGCCCAAAGAACCTATCAAAAACCCAGGAAAACACATAAATTGCGTACCCGGCAATTATTCCGGGTGTCGAAGAATCGACGTCGAACGTGCAACTCTAGCCCTCAATTCTGGCTCATAATAGATGCGTCGTTCGCGGAGTCGCGAACCCCGTTTGGTGGTTGTATGAGGAAAATCGCACTTAGCTTGGTCTTCGCGGTCGTTTCGATGTCGCCGGTCTTCGCCGTCTTCGGCACGCTCACGAATCCGACCTCGTCGGATGCCATTTTTCAGTTCGTCGGGCAAGTCAATGGGGCCTCGGGCGTTTTGTTCGACCAGCATTGGGTGCTTACTGCGGGCCATGTAGGCGGAAACACGTTCACCCTCAACGGCACGACTTACACCGCTGACGCGACCTATAACCACCCCACCGCCGACCTGCATTTGATGCACTTCGCGAATACGTTCTCGGGCTTTTATCCGCTGTTTTCTGGCAATGCGA
>JBBREM010000177.1:0-2635 GCA_038202925.1 Fimbriimonadales bacterium
GACGAGCTGCTTGGTTTCTCCTGTTGAGCCTGCTTTCGATGCCCCTCGACCTTGGCCTGAAAGCAATATGGGCGAGGGAGCGGCCGGATGCGAGCATCGTGCACATCCTCGTCAACCGGACCGGCTTCAGCTTCCCGTCAGGTCACGCGCTGATCGGCACAAGCTTCTTCGGAGTGCTCGCGATTCTCGCGTGGATCCATCTCAAGGAGCACCGTCGTCGCAAGCCGGCGGTTGTGACCCTCGTGATCATTCCTATCATCATCGATATCAGCCGTGTCTACCTTGGGGCGCACTGGCTTTCGGATGTCGTCGGCGGAAGCGCGGCGGCGCTTATGCTGCTGGTTCCTCTGACGGCTTGGTATCGAAGCGACAAGGCCGAAGTGGCGAAGCCGATTGATCCGAAGGAGCTCTCGACGCCGCCTGTGACCGCCAGTGGGAGCCAGGCGGCTCCACGGACCGAGACTTAGGACCGCCGCTCGCTGCCGTAGAAGATGTCGCTTTCGATGTCCGCCGATGAAGCAACATCTCCGGCGAGAATCGCGTGGCGGATATCGCCGGCCGTTTTCACCTGGGCCCCGGGCAGGACGACCGAATCGGAGATGGACCGGCACGACACGTTGGCTCCCGCGCCAACTACGACGGCATTTCCGATCTCGCCTTCCACCTGCCCGTCGATTTGGTTAGCACCCTTGATCAGAAAGTTGCTGGTCTCTAAGAAGGAGTCCAGAGTGCCGGTGTCGAACCACGTGCCCTCGTAAACGCCGGCAAGCACCGTCTGGCCGCGATCGATCAGCATCTGGATGGCGTCGGTGATCTCATACTCGCCTCGCGCCGAGGGTTGCAGATCGGGCAGCACCGACCAAAGCTGCGGGCCGAAGAAATAGAGCCCCGCCATCGCCAGGTTTGACTCAGGCTGTTTCGGCTTCTCGACGAGTTTCACGATGCGCTCGCCCTCGACGTTCGCGACTCCAAACCGAGAAGGGTCATCGACCGGCTTCACGATGTTGAGATTGGCGCATCCGCTTTCCTCAAACCTTCTCGCGAATGTGGCAAACCCTTCGCTGTAAATCGCGTCGCCGAGATAGAGCACGAAAGGCTCGCCGGCGACGAATTCGCGGGCAAATCCTACGGCGTGGGCGAGGCCCTTTGGCTCGTTTTGGGTGACGTAGCTCAGTCTAATGCCGTAGTCGCTCCCATCCCCGAGGGCTTCCTCCATTTGGTGCCCCATCTCCCCTACGACGAGACAGATATCGGTGATGCCGAGCTCTTTCAAATGGTCGAATGCGTAGTGGATGGTCGGGCGGTTGGCGAGGGGCAAAAGGGGCTTCGGGATGTGGTGCGTTACGGGGTACAGGCGCGTCCCTTTACCAGCGGCTAAAATGACTCCTTTCAAGCAGCTCTCCTTATGGCGAATAGTAGCTCAGAGCCTACCGAATTCAGCGTACACTTGGGCTGTAATGGCTAAGGATGGCCGTGTGCTTCTTGTTTCGATCGTCGTCGCCGCCGGAATGCTCCAAGGATGTGGGGCCGGTGCGCCCACCGCGCTGCCCACTTGGGCGTCGAAAGAGCAACCCTACACGCCGCAAGCGGGCTCCTCGAACGCCTATGACGACTACGCCCTGATCGCGCGCAACGTCGAGGAGACGGTGCCGGCGGAGCTCCTGAGCCGCGTCTTCTTCGACGATATCCGGCAGAAGCAGGTGCTCGATAAGATCGAGCGGCATATCGGGATGCTCGTCTCGGCCTCGCGCAAGAAGTGCGAGTTTCGATACAGTCCGGCGGCGCTCTTCGCACCGCCTCCCTATCAGCGCGGCTGGCGTCTGCTTGGCCGGGCGTTGCGGTGGCGCATCGAGGCGGCGTGCGGCGATGGGAACTTCGATTTGGCGGTCGAATATGCGGTTGCCGCGACCAAGTTCGGCTTCGATCTCACCGGCGGCGGCGCGATCGATGCCTCGCTGGGTTTCGAGATCGCCGATGAAGCTCGGCGGGCGATTGCTCCGCACCTTCCGAAGCTCGGGGCCGCGCAGCTCGCGATTCTGGCGGAGGGCATGCAAAAAGCCTTGTCGTCGAAGCCGTCGCTGAAGCAGGCGGTCGAGCATGAACATACTCGGATGATGCTGGGGGTCCAGTACGTCCAGGACGCTTATGCGAACGAGCGCTGGAGCGACCTGATGAAGACGATGCGCGAGGATGTGCGCGACGGCGTCGCCTACCTGCGAGACCTGCGCTCGCAAGACAAAAAGCGCCCCGCCTACTTTGAGAGCTTTGCCAAGGAGGCGGAAGACGAGACGCGCTGGTTGACGACGGTCGCCGACCTACCCGCCACCGAGCGCGCTCTCCAGCCCAAGCCGCCGCTCGCTTCCACGCGTCCCTGGAAATCCTTCTCGAAGCAGCTCTTTGAAACGGCGGAGCCACTCCTACGCATTCAGGACAGCACCCTCGCACGCACCCGCCTCGCGATTCTTACCTGCCAAATTTTGAAGCAGGTCAAGAACGATCAGGCGGCGCCGAAGGATCTATTGAGCTTTCCCAAGGAGCTGACGATGGACCCGTACACCGGCCGGGCGTTCGGCTACCGCGCGGGCGGGACGATGTTTCAGGTCTACAGCCTGGGGCTTGACGGCATCGACAACGC
>JBBREM010000178.1:0-2173 GCA_038202925.1 Fimbriimonadales bacterium
GATGCGCGGATCGGAACAGTCGGCAATGCGCGGGGCAATAAACGTGATCGACTTCGTGTACACGTTGAACTGGCAAGCCGTCGTCGCCGCCTCGTCGTCCTTTCCGAAGATCACCACGCGCTTGCCCGCGGTACGGAAGCCATCGCAGGTGATGCACCAGAAGAGCGTCTTGCCGACATGCTCCTCGACGAACGGGATGTCCGGCCAGTGGTCGGTTACGCCGGTGCACAGGATAACCGTGCGGGCTTCATAGCTGAGGTTGCCGCAGTGGGCAATGAAATCATCGCCCTTACGCTCGAGCCGTTTGACCTCGCAATCGGCGAATTCGATGCCGAACTTCCGCGCCTGATCTCGGCCCAGGGTGCGGAGATCGCGGGCGGAGACTCCGTCCGGGAAGCCGAGGTAGTTCTCGTTGACCTGGCTATAGGTCGACCGGCCCTCCTCGTCGTCGATGACGACGGTCTTGCGCAGAAATCGGCCCATATAGATTGCTGCCGACAGGCCCGCAGGGCCGCCGCCGATGATCAGGCAATCATGTATCTCCGCCACTTATCTTCGGACCGTACCCCGGGATCGCGGATTTCAAACCGCTCTGAGGCTGGGCTGGAGCCCGGCATGCCGAATAAATTCGGCGATCCCGTTGTCTAAGTGGAAGCCGTCAACAGGGCGGCGCCGAAAACGCCCGCGCTGTCGCCCAACTCGGGGCGCAGCAGCTTCCCCTCGAAGGAGCCGTTGAACATCCACCGCTCCAATGAGTGGCGACCGCGCGTATACATAGCATCGACGTTCCCCACCCCGCCGCCGAGAATGATCGCCGAAGGATCGAGAATATTGACGACGGTCGCCAGCGAGCGGCCGAAATAGTCGCAGAGCCGGTCGATCGTCGCCTGACAGTCCGCGTCGGGTGAGGCGGCGATTTCCTTGAGCGAAAGGCGTCGCCCGCTTCGCGCTTCGTGCCATCGCTCCAGGGCAGGACCCGAAATGACGGTCTCTACGCAGCCGCTCTTGCCGCAGTAGCACAGCTCTCCCTCGGGTATGAGGATGTTGTGGCCCCATTCGCCGGCGATCCCGTGGCAGCCCGACAGAACCTTGCCATCGACCACGACCCCGCCGCCGACTCCGGTGCCCATGATGACGCCAAAAACCGCCCCGGAAATTCCCTGAGCCGCGCCGAATCGGGTCTCGGCAAGGGCGAAGAGGTTGGCGTCATTCATGGCGACGATCTCTACGCCGAGCAGCACCCCGAGGTCGATGTCGAGCGCCTTACCGATTAGGCAAACTGTGTTCGAGTTCTTGACTCTTCCGTCGGAGCCAATGGTGCCAGGCATGGCTAGGCCGATTCGCGCGGGGCGCTTGAGGCTGGTTCCGGCTTCGAGATCGCGGACCACAGCGAAGATCTGCTCAAGGATGTGCTCGTAGCCGCGCTCCTGCTCGGTAAGCACGCGCAAGCGAGCTAGCGGTTTGGGGACGGGTCCCGGCAGAACGACGCCTTCGATCTTCGTCCCGCCCAGATCGATCCCCCAAAGTTGTTCGCTCACTTGGACAAGTATGAGGGATCGCCACTCCGTCGGATAAGCTCTCGGAGGCATGAAGATCGGCATATTCACCGCGCTGTTCGGAGACAAATCGCTGGAAGAGGCGCTGAACGTGATCCAGGCGGAAGGCATCGAGGCCGTCGAGTTCGGGTGCGGCGCTTATCCGGGCGCCGCGCACCTGGGCAAGACCCACGAAGCGGTGGAGGCGCTGATCGCGGATAGGGCCAAGCGCGATCGGCTGCAGAACGAGGTGGCCAAGCGCGGCCTCATGATTTCCGCCATCTCATGCCACGGCAACCCGATCCATCCTAAGAAGGAGATCGCCCAAGACCACCACCGGGCGTTTGTGAACGCAGTGAACCTCGCCGCGGCCCTCGAGGTGCCGGTCGTGAATGGCTTCAGCGGCTGCCCCGGCGATGGGCCGCAGGCGGTGAATCCGAATTGGGTGACGTGCGCCTGGCCCGATGAGTATCGCGACATCCTCAACTGGCAGTGGGACGAGGTCGTGATCCCGTACTGGAAGGAGCAACACCGGCTCCTCGAACAGCACCGCATCAACTTCGCCATCGAGATGCACCCGGGCTTCGTGTGCTACGCGAACGACAATCTGCTCCGGCTGCGGAACGCGGTAGGGAAGC